>JAZSQO010000038.1:0-13303 GCA_045538015.1 Acutalibacteraceae bacterium
ACAAAAAGCGGAGCCAATACTTTGGTGTAAACATTTGAATCGCAAGCGCTTCAAATGGGTGAGCATTTTTGTGAAGTATGACGGAAAAGATGCAAGCAAGATCGTGCTTAAGTTCTAAAACGGGAATTGTGCGGTGTTGCCCTAAATGCAAGCTGTCTTATGAATCGAGTGATACAAACCGCAGCAAACACCCAGATCTTCGGCCTCCCTCCCGCTCTTGTCATCCCTTGCGCTGAACGACAGCTGCCGCCAACTCAGTTATCCAGTGCGCTTTTGATCTCAGGCACACCGTCAATGCGGAAGTGATATCTGCTGTTGGCGCTGGTCACCAATCTGGAGATGCGGCCGTTCTCATCTATATCGATAAAAGCTATAGACTCATAATTATCCTCTTCTCCGTACGCAATGACGATACACTTTTTCCCTACTCCATACGGCAGAGATTCTTCTCCATCATCCACCGAAGAAATCACCGCCTGATGCGCAAAGCACTTTCTCTTTGCATTTGCCGTTATATATTTCAGCCGGTCAACTATCGCACCGCGTCCTGCATACGCAGCGTTATTATACTCTGCAAGATAAGCCGCATTCTCCGCAAAGACGAAACGAATGCGCTCAGCATCCGCTCCGGCAAAGGTCGAGCGAAGAATTGACAGATCGTTTGCTTCATCCAGGACAATACCTTTTTCATATTCGTAGATTGCTGCATCACCGGAAATAGTAAACACTCCACTGACCACGGCACCTACACGCATATTGGTACGCTGCTCTTCTTTTACATCGTCAATCGTGTGAACAATTTCCAGATCGCCATATTCCGTGCCAATTATGCAGCGTATGTACGCATTATGCTTTTCTCCGTCTGTTTCAATGCTCCCACAATACAGATTTTTGACGGTGCCACGGATAAGCATCAGATCATCCATATCTTCATCGGCTTCAAAATCCTCCGTCCCCGGATTGTGATTATGCATTAAACCGGTAGGAAACATGACTCCGTCAGCAAGAAGAAGCTTGTTGCCATCGACCAGATCCGGCTGCGCTTCAGCATACTCATCCTCATCCCTAAAATATTCTATCAGAGCCGGAAACGCTATCACCTGCAGTTTGACTGTCTCACCCTCGTCAAAACTTGGCAGAACATCCGCATTGACAATATTGACTACCGCCATTCCTCCCTTGTCGCTCACCCTGTGAACAACGCAGCGATGTTCCATTACATCAGCTTCTTTGCGAGCGATATTCATCCCGGACAGCCGAACATCCCAGACACAGTTGCCGGAAGAATGTGTATCCATCCCCATAACCTCAAAACGCTTTTCTTCATCATTGCGAACCGTGCGCAGAATCAGCTGAGCGTCTCCAAAATGCAGATTCATATAGGGAAATCCGTAGTATCCAACAATAGCCTCCCCTTCCTGCGCAATATATCTCCACAGCGCACAAATCTGTTCTTCATTATCAGCAAGGAAACCCAAGCCAAGTTTTTCAATAAAGTTCGGCATTATCTTTCCCTCCATCAATTATTTTGCCATAGAGAATATTAAGAGGTAATCATATCATCACTTTTGCATATTCAAAAGTGCAGGGTCGCAAATATGGCGCCCCTGCACTTTGTTTGGCTACACATTCTCTTTGTCTGATCTCCGAAGAACACACAGATACTTGCTGTCCTTGAGCATCAAAGCTGCAATCGTCATTGTTGACAGCACCATCAGCACAATCGGAATGACAAGGCTCGTTTGCTTGTCACCCGTATCCGGCACATTTACATCATTTTCTGATGAATTCCTTGTGGAAACAACATAATAGCCGTTGCCTTGTGCCGAAAAAGTCACGGTTTTATTCAACGACGAACTTAAAATCTCTGAAGATCCATCGGTCGACAAATAGTACAGTGTGTCGGCTTTTTTTATTGCCTTTCCAACTGATACGGACACGGAATACAGCGGTTTTACAGTTTCGCCGCCGTACGAAAAACGCACATAAAACGGTATCAGATCTGCTTCCGTTTTATTCAGCGAACCCTTTATCCATCTATAAGCTTCCTGGTCTTCCGCCGAAACACTAACGACCGTCAAAACTGTGCCATCAGCTACGGACGAATTAAACTTAA
Organism: Acutalibacteraceae bacterium; assembly: GCA_045538015.1. GTDB lineage: Bacteria > Bacillota > Clostridia > Oscillospirales > Acutalibacteraceae > SIG598. Next base: position 2,117 of record JAZSQO010000038.1, read on the forward strand.
AGGCAACTCCATTAATTGTCACCGTTGTGCTTCCGTCGTGAAAAGTCGCTTTGCTGACATTTTCGGACGATGATGTATCAATGCTTTTTGCATACACACCAATATTCTGCGGAGGATCTGTTTCAGATATCTCCGAGGCGCCCACGGACAACGAGAATAATACAGACAAAAGGAGAATCACATAAAAGGAGAATATTTTTTTTTGCAATCTCATTCCCCCTCTGCTATATGAAGTGTTGTGTTGAGTGTTACTGTACCCATGCTGTAATAGGTTTCCGGCTGGTATGCAATTATCTTGCATTTCACAGGACCGCTCGTTCGCGGAATCGAACTGAATGTTATACTCTGCAGAAATTCTCCCGGATGAACCAATCCAGTCTCTCCAAGAGTTTGTCCTTTTTCATCAACTATCCTTAGACGGAGCAGTACCGAATTGTCCGCCGGCGAGGTGAAGAATACATCAGCATTATCTCCACGAAGGTTTATATTTCCGCATAGATAGAAAACATATCCCTTCTCGATTTCCAGCCTGGTATATCCCAGGTCTGCTGGCACTTCGTCAGGCATTCCCGCGACAGCATTACTGTCATGCGGAGGCGGAGAAAATTCAACCGCCTCCATCGCCGGCTTGTTAAGACACAAAGTCACAGACATCATCGCCAATGCCGCAACACACACAAATATTGAGGCAATCAGCGGCTTTGACAGCATTGCTCCTTCTGTTTTTTGAGCGTTCATTTTATGACAGTGTAACTGTAATAGTACCAACCTTTGTAAAATCAGTTACGCTGCTGTCGAGCGTGCCTCCGACATTGAATTCAACCTTACCGGTTAACTCTGCCGCGTCAACAGCCTTGTTTACCGCGGAGGGAAGGTCTATCGAATCCACAGAAAAGCTGCCGGTGACAGTTGAATAAGCTGTGTCAGAAGCATACTCAAAGTTTGCTGTAACACCCTTGTTGGAATGGTTGGTTATGGTGATGGTGTTTCCATTGCTTGTCCACGCGCTGGTTGATGTTGCTGTATACTCATGGGTATCAGGATTCCATGTGTTTGCACCGCTTGTGGTGTAAGTAAATTCCATTGCACCCCATGAAAGATCAACGCTATAAACATCCTCGCTCGAAGAGCCATCGACATATTTGGCGTTTACACCTATCTCGCGTTCTTCCTGACCGACACCTGCTTCATTTCCTCCTGCAGCGGATGCTGTAAATGTCCCCGTGCTGAGAATCAGCGCAGAGGTCAGCAAAAGAGTAATATATTTCTTCATGACATAAGCCTCCGAAAATTAATCAATGGTCACAGTAACAGTACCGACAACAGTTTTGGCGGTAGTATCACTGGCAAGGGTTCCGGAAAGAGTAAGAGTAGAGGTTACAGTAGGTGCATCGGCGACTGCGGTATCAACAGCAGAAGCCAGAGTTTCCTGGGTAACATCGAGAGTGCCGATCACGCTGTCGAAGCCGGTTGCCTTGCTGTACTCGAACGCAACATCAACAGCCGCATTGGAATGGTTGGTGACCTTGACAGTGTTGCCGTTGGCGCTCCAAGAAGCCTCGGCAGTGTCAGCATACGTATGGGTATCAGGCTGCCAGGTGCCTTCCGCCGCATCGGTGAAGGTGAATTCCATTGCACCCCACTCAATGTCAACGCTATATACAGTGCCTGCGCTGTAGCCCTCCTCGTAGGTGGCTTTTACATTCGCGGACTCTTCCTCGCCGGCACCGGCAGGTGCCGCTTCCGCAGAAACAGCTGTGCAGAGAGAACCGAACATAAGAACAGCAAGGGCAAGAGACATTATTTTTTTCATTTTGATTACCTTCCTTTACTAATTTCATTTTTTAATCACTGGTCTTGTTTTCACTTCACAGTGATTGTGATCGGAATATTGGTATTTACAATTGCGCGCTCGCCTGTTTCAGGATTGTAGTACAAGACATTAAATCTGCCAGCGTATGTTCCTGCTGAGAGCGTTGCGGTGTCGAGGAGGCCCATTGTCTGGAGCATATATCCCGGAGGCAATTTTTCCGACTGAGCTATAACAACCTCAGTGTCCCCGCTTACAACTATAAGCTGCAGAACAACATCCTGCGTAGAACGCGAGGGATTCTGGAAAAGAAGCTTTATCTCGTTGCTGTCAAGGTTAATTGTTACCTCATTGGAATAGGTCAGAGATACAGCACCGCCGCCTTCTTCGTGATCCATCTTGTCTGTGTCGGATTCGCTTACAAGAGCTTGTGCATTCTCATCAGTCTGCTGTGGAGCAAACTCGGGAGCAATGACAGGCTTTGCGTTTGCGCTCAGTGTGGCAATCGTAATCGCTACCGCGGTGATTGCAATCACAGTCAGGACACCTATCATCACCTTCTGCCAGTTGCTGTCTTTTTTCAGCCACACAGCCAGCGACGACCAAAGTGTTTTTGCCTTGTTGGTAAACGCTTCGATTTTTTCATTCATCATTTTTCACCTCACTTATTTGCACGGTAACCGCGCCTATTATTGCAGACTTCATTGAGCCTGTCGGCTCTCCCTGAAGTCGTAGGTACGCAGATGTGCTCTGACCGTTTGCGGAAACGGTAACAGCTTCTGTCAGCAATTCATTCCCGTCATTGTATAATGCACCGCTGATGTGTTCATATCCGCTTGCTTTGGCGTAGCTGAACGCTGCGTTAATGTCTTCGAGTCCATTATTGATAACAGTCACTCGATTACTGCCATCATCGCAGTTCCACTTCTGATTTCCATATGAGTGTGTTTCCGGATCCCAATCACCAGAACTGTAGGTGAATTCCATGGAGCCCCACTCAATATCGACACTGAACACCGTCGGTGAATCAACAGTGTAGCTGATTGTCACATTCGATGTCAATGTCTGCTTGCTGCCATCAGCAGTCTGGATTTTTACTGTTACCGGCAATGTGATGATGCCTGACGCGGTTAAGCTCTCATTCACTTTGAGTTTTACCTGAAAAACATCATCACACGGTGCGGGAATAGTACCCTCGTCGTTGACATACATCAGTCTGAGGCGTTTACTTCCAGTCTGATGTGTCGCCTTGTTGGAAAGAGCGGAATCATCATCAATCAACGTCGTATACGCCACGACCGACAAAACACCGGTATCGATGTTTGTTATGTCTATCTGCAGTCCTCGGATTCCGGATGAATCGGCAGTATAGTTCTCGAGAGATACTGTAACTGTTACTTCATCGCCAACCGAGGGCTCAGAAGGTGAAATATCAACGCTGTACCCTATTTCACCTTCTGCCCGGACATTAAATGGTATCAGAGTCAGTAGCAGCGTAAGAATTGCCGCAAACGAAATTATGCGTTTTGCCATTTTTCATCACTCCTTTACGCCGCAAAGCTGCCATCGTTGATATAAGCGATTTCCGCCATGATGTCAAAAACATCTATGTCCTCGCCGCCAAGAATACATCCCGCCAGCAGATAGGCTCCAGACAGCTCCTCATCACCGTTGCCATGATCAATCATCATAAGCAGGTCAAACACATCGATTTCGCCGTCACCGGTTACATCGCCCTGTACAACTACGGTGTAGCTTTGATCGTTGATTGTAACGATGCTGCCGGTTGCGGCAATGTCAGTTTCCTGACCGTCGGCATCTGTGATTGTCGCATTGATTCCCAGGGCGCTGTAGTGAGCAACGACATCTTCGGCGGAGGTGAATTCAGGGATGCCAACAATGAAGCCCGCCTCGTCAATGATCCAATCCGTATCCAGCACCGCAAAGCTCGCAACAATCGTTATGCCGCTCTCTGCAATGAACAAATATTCCGGATCCGATGAAACGAGCGCCCCGCCTATATACCAACCCTTGAAGTAATATCCTTCCTTCGGCTCGGCGGTTAAAGTTACTGTGGATCCATCGAAATATTGACCAGCACCTACAGCCTTACCCATCGTGTTATCATATTCTACGGCGATATTGTAAGGATAGGAAACTTTAGCAATGACTGTCTCCACCGCAAACGAAGATGTAGTAGGAAGCGAAATTGAGATGTACTGATATTGAGTTTCTTCCTGAATTGTTGCTGCACCATCACAAACATAGAACAGACCATATTCATCTTCGAAATCTTCAGGAACAGCGGCAACACTCGAGAATGCAAACTTATATGTATCATCGGCCAGGTTGCTGATTTCATACACTCCATCGATATATCTTACGACTACATCAGAGGATATGACTTTTCGTGCAGGCACATATATCTTGGTAGTATTACCCGCAAGATTAGAGTCAGATGCTTTCATCCTTACTGCAAGGTGTTTTCCGTATTCTCCTGGCGAAAGAAGAATCTTCGAGCCGTTACAGGTAATCCAATCTTTGCCGTTGATACAATACTCATACGACGAGTCGAAGGATTCATTAGTGCACTCATTGATAAAATCAATGGTGACCGCCGGTGCATCAGCCCTGCCGTCTGTCTTTGTGATTGTTCCGAACAGCACATCTCGGTATCCAAGAAGAAGCTCTTTGAGGTACAGATAGTATTCGTCAAGAGAGGCGTGGTTCGAGCCTAACCTATCGTTAAGAGTCTCAAGCGCTGCATCCTCATTTTCGAGTTCCTCTGCGATATCAATGTATGTCTGTTCGCCAATGATGCGCATCTTGATAAGATATTTAAGAGCTCGCAATTCTTTTACACTATCCGTACCGCTTAACAAAGCTTCTTTTCTGATGGGGATTGTTAATGCCGCGGCAACTCTAAGCTTTTCCAGCGCTGTAACAGACTCTTCCCATTGGAACATATAGTCCAGAACTGCAAATCCGGCTCGGATCATGTTGTATACTGTTGATGCTTTGAACCCATACGCTGTCTTAAAGTATTTGTCGCACAGAGAAATGGCAAACTTCGTCCCTTCTAATAGACCAAGACCAGCTATGCGCGGTATAAGCTCTTCAGCAAATGCCTCAGTTTGAGTCTTCAAGCCCGTCTCGAGAGCTTGCATAATTTTCTGCACCTCTCCATAAACCGTGCCATTAATATAAGGATGATCAAGAATGCAATTGAGCAAGAACACTGCCTCTTCGTACTGCGCGCAGATCATCATGAGCTCGCTTCTGAGCTTCTGAGCTTCGTTCCATGAGATTGCAATTCGATTAATTGCATCAAGAGCAACGCCCGCAACCTTAAGCTGATCCTTAACCTTGGCATCCATCAAGTTCCCAAGACCAGCCATATAGTCTCCGTCCTTATTCGCCCAGTCGTGAAGCAATCCTACCTTAACATACTCAGCTAATGCGTCACCACCAATAATAACGATAGTATTTAAGAGTCTACGGCCAAAGGAATCGAGATCCTCGTTTTGCATGGAGGTTGCCATGGTTTTAATGTAAGTCGAGTTAGTCAGTGCTTCCGCTGTATATTGCACAACCCCCGGATCAAAGTTAGGATCATCCTTGTCAGGAAGCAACCCTCTAACCGTCAGCATAACCGCTCTTGTAACCGCAATATATTTGTTATCTATATTGTTTGCTACCGCCTCGTCAAAAGCATCATCCTGCAGAAGGTCAAGAATCATCGCGCGAGTAATGTCTTTCGTCCTGTCATTTGTGAAGATTTCAAAGTCAAAATTCAGAATCAAATCGGAAATATCGTATAGTCGTTCTCCAAATTTTTTCACGAAGTCTTCATCATCCTCACTCGCCTGAACATAATAAATGAAGTTATCATCGTTAATGACATACTGATACACGCTCCATACTTCTGCATCAGTTCTGATTCTATCAACCTTCTCATCAGCATCTTCAACACTGTAAAGATCCTTTTCAACCCAGTTGACCTGAACTTCAATGTCATACGCACCGGCAACCTCATATACCGCATTTTGCAGGTATGCTAAATCCGATGTGGTAATCGAGTTATAACACACATATTCCTTTATGTATGTTTCCCCCGGCAAAAGCGTTGATAGCACTTCATCATCAGCAAGATAGTCAGCATGACCGTCACTGTTTCTGACTGATGTGCGCAACAGTTTAATTAGCTTGGAATCACCGTCCTCAGTGTCAATATCACCCTCCGCATTTCTTTCAAATACATCGATCGTATTCTCAATAATTTCAATCGATGGAAGATTTACATCAATATCGCTCTTATTGTAGAGACCAACATCAAAATACAATCCTCCGTAGGCAATATTATCATTAATATTTACGATCATCTTCACTGCATTAAATCCGTGCACGCGAATAGCCTCTGTCGAAACAAATGTAGCACTTATATGTTCATCAAACTCAGAGAGTATTCCCGAATAATTTGCAGAGAGATAGTATTCGCCAACAACATCACCTCGAAGAACCCAAGTGATAGTTTCGGTGGTCTGCCCCTTGATTTCAGCAATAGATACAGTTTGGCTGTTTTCAGATACCGCACTTTCAACTAATGTCAAACCTTCAGGTACATCCAGTTCGACTACATTGTCAAGCATACTGAACTCGCTTGCCGAATTATTAATGATATGAAGCTTAACATTGAAGAATTCCTTCAGCGTTGACGCTCCTATGGGTGTTTCAAGGAACGCTATTGTGGCCTCCGACGAGAAATTGTAATTGTTGCCGCTGTTGTCCTTGTCCTTGGGAACATAGATGACAACGGGAGTTATCTGTACCGGCCTTCCGTCGGCAGTGTCAGCAATGGTTGGTGTTGCGATGGTCTTGCCTGTTGTTTCGTTGTACTTGAACGAGGTCTGTATGGATTGCTCGCCATAGGTCAGCGTAACATTAACGCTTACAAAGTACTGATTTTCCGGCTTGTTGGCATCGATTCCCGCGGCTTTGATCTCGTCAAATGTCATCCTTGTTATCTCAAACTGACCTTCGATCATTACATGGTGAACAAGGGTCATCGAGACGGCCGTTTCTTCACCGGCTCTTACAATAATATCTTTCTTTACGGGAAGCCACTCGTTGTCAGCGATAACACAGCCAACCGTATGCTTTCCAACCTCGGCGGTAAAAGACGCATAGCCGCTGCTGTTGGTGGTTTTGATTACCTGATGCTCTTCACCAAGGTCAAAATAAACCGGTGCGCCGGGAACCGCTCTTCCGTTTTCGTCAACAATCCGGATTTTGGCCTTACCCAGCAACGTTCTGTCTTTGACGGTAATTTCCTTTATACAGGTCGACTGATTGCCGTCGTCATCTACTACGGTCAGTTTGATCTTGTAATCTCCGATCTCAGAGTATCTGTGGACAGGTTTTCTGTCCGTGCTGGTTGTGCCGTCTCCGAAATCGAACAGATAAGAGACAACGGCGGAATTATCCGTTGACATGGACGCGTCGATTACATAGTCCACACCCACTTCCATTGTGGAGTCGCATGAAATGGCGGGTGTAGGTGCACTTCTGTCAGGAATATCCACTGCGGAGGTCTCTATATACGATGTATTCCCGCAGCTGTCAACCGCTTCCACCTTGTAATAGTATGTAGTTTTTGCTATCGAAAGCTTATAGTCAACGCAGGAATACTGAGTCTGACCGGCAACGACCGAGCGCTCGGAAATGCGTGAATATGTGCCTGTTGCTCCGGTTTTCCGATAAACACGGTAACCGATAAGGTCGTCGGTTTCCTCTCCGCTCCAGCTGACAAGCACACCTGCGTTATCGTACGCAGCGGAAGCAGTGTCCACGGTAGGAGGAGTACGATCTATTCTGTATTCCTTGACCACACTTTCGCTGCTGTTGCCGGACATATCATAAGCGGTTACACGTATATAGACCGTGTCTCCGTCATTGAATTCAGTGACCGGCACAGTTACGGTAATATTTTTATTATAGGAATTGATGTTGGTTGCTTCATAGAGCTTAGCGTACTGATCCCATGCCCCGCGATACTCAACCTTGATTGCCCGGAGCTTCTGATTGTCCGCAGCAGTAATGCTCAGTGTTTTGTAGCCCGCACCAAGCTTGCTTCCCGAGTCCGGGTAAATACCGCTAACTGTCGGTGTGATCGTATCCGGAATTACGGTTGCATGAACAACAGAGGAGTACTGGCTTGTGTTGCCCGCCTTGTCATTCACAACCACTTTGTAATAATAAACCGTGTTCTCTGTGACATTACGATCAAAGAAATTCAGGGCCGCGATTCCGCTCTGAAGCAGCGTATACGAACCGTTTTCCGCGGTAGCTCTGTAAACCGAGTACTTGTTCAGGTCAGCTTCAGCACCCTGAACCCACGATACCTCGATATATCCGTTGTATCCTTCTGCCATAACTCCTGTCGGAGCTGCAGGAGCGGTTCTGTCTATTTCGTGCTGAACAAGAGGTGCCGCAGCACTTGAATCGCTTTCATTACCTGCGCTATCAGTTGCTATCGCACGAACATATATGTACCCCTCTTCGTATTTGTCGAGAAGCATAGTATATGTTAAAGTTCTGGACGGGCTTATATTGTTATAATCGCAGGTATAGAAAGTAGACCATTCCGCAGCGTCCGTCGATGACTGGAGCACAATGCGTGCAACATTATGCTCATCAGCGGCGGTTATCGACAGGTTAATGCTGCTCGAATAGCGGCCTGATGTCGGTCTGATTTTTGTAATTACAGGAGCTGTGGTGTCACTTAATGTGGTTGCAGTGATGTCAGCGGAGGGTGTACCTCTGTTGCCGTGTACATCATACGCGATAACCCTGTACACATATTCTGTTGCCGGAGTGAGACCGTAGAGATTTACTCCCACCGTCTTGCTTACGGTTGTGACCTTTGTGTAAGTTCCGTTAGCATTTTTCCTTTCTATCTGGAAGTAGCTTACATCATTGTCAGCTACTTCATCCCAGCTCAGAGTGATGGTTACAGATGTGCTTTCATATGCAAGATTTGTAACCTGCTCCGGGCCGGTATTATCTATGCAATAAACATAGGTAAGCGGATCGCTGGCATTTCCGGCGGCATCATATGCCAGACCCTTTACATGGATAATACCATCGGACAAGGTTGCCGTATTCAATTTTGCGGTAAAATTAGAAGAGTTAGCTTCCGCAAACTTCACCCAGCTTTCACCGTTATCGGAAGAATAATACAACTCGGCTTTTTTTACGGCAATATTGTCCTGAGATGTAAGCGACACCGAAACATTACCGGAAATAAAGCTATTATTGCTTGGAGAGAATTTCACTACCACAGGCGGGTCCGTGTCGAGCTGCGGCGCGGCGGTTGATATAACGGACTCAGCGCCCACCTGCTCCATCAGGTCAATACCAACGATGTAATAGTGGTAATTCGTGCCATAGCTGACATTCTTGTCGGTGTATGTCAGTATATTTCGGCCGGAAATCTCCTTTATTAAAGTAAATTCGTCCTCAGTGTCACATTTTCGGTATATGCAATACCTCGTGGTATTGATCTCACTTGCGATTGACCATGTGAGAACAATCTGGCCGATATCGCCTATGGCCACAAAATTAGCAATAGCCTCGGGGGGCAGATTATCAACATTAACCGTTTCGCTGGCCAGACCTGTAACGCCATCGGGATCGGTCAGCTCAAACATTACGGTGTAAGCTTTGCAGTCAAGCTCCGAAGTATCCCAATACGCATGATACAGAACGCTGCCGCCGGATAAACCGGTGCACTCGGTAAGGTCATCGCCAATCTGAACCTTGTTATCGCCGTCGACATAATAGAATCGTCCCACAGAACCGGCGATATTGTTAGTGTCGTTGGCAACAGCGTACAGATTACCGTTAATCTTTCCGATCAGATTCGAGGTGTAGTCGGTGTAAATGTCTGTGGCAACCGGTGCCCTCGTGGTGACATCAACGGACATTGCAATGTTCTCTGTTCCTTTCTCGGTATGTGCAGAAACAGAGTAAGTGTATTTTTGGTTTACTGACAGACTTTCGTCAATAAAATACGGCTCAGCAACATCCGCAATGCGTACTCCATCCCTATACACATAATACCCGGATTGATCTTTTCCGACAGCGGGATCCCATGATATTTTCGCCGAGAGACTATATACATAGTCAGCGCGCAATCCCGTTACATAATACTCGGAAGCATCCGACGAGAAAGCAACTGTGCCGGGGACATACTTCTGCCATGCAGTTTTGTAAGCTTCAAGGCACTGCGGCTGAGTATAAATTACTGACAAGCCAGCAAGGCTGCCGGTTCCGAAGAAGTTGGAAATATACGACGAAGCAGAGGAGTTTGATAAGGTCGGAACCTTTTTTGCGAGGAATGAAATTGCGGAAACGGAGGAACAGCCGTAGAACGAGGGATAGCGGCCATTATTTCGGTCTATTGTTCCGTAAAGGTTCGTTACCCCGGAACCGACTACGATCTGCGAAAAACCGCTGCAATTATAAAACGCACCATCGCCTATGCTTGCAACGCCGGTCGGAATCACAAGCACACCGGACAAATTGCTGCAGCCGAAGAACACGGCGGACTCAACAACAGACAGCCCGTCAGGAAGGGTCAGCTCTCCGTCAAAACCGCTGCAATTCTTAAAGGCACCACTTCCTATCGAAGCAACGCTGTCCGGAATAGTAATGTCTCCCGACAAGGATTTGTTTCCTTCGAAGGCAGATCTGCCTATGCTTGTTACTGTTTCCGGAATAATAAGATTGCCGTTTATTGACGAGCAGTTGCAGAATGCGTTGTCTCCAATGGTTTCCAGGCCGGAAGGAAGCGTAAGTTTGCCATTGATTCCACTGCATCCGTAGAAAGTGTAAGGTTTAATCGCGGTCACTCCGGAAGGCACAACAAGGTCACCGGTCAGCGATGTACAGCCATAAAAGGCGTACTGCCCCAGTGTTGTCAGTTTTTCGGGAAGGTTAAATGAGCCGCTTAATCCGCTGCAATTGAAGAAAGCGCAGATTCCAATGTCTGTAACTTCTTCGGAAATATTGATACTTGTCAAATTGGTGCAATTATAGAAAGCGTAATCTCCAATGCTGGTAATATGCTCGGGAGTGGTCATCTCGGTCAGGCCAATACAATTATAGAAGGCATAATTTCCGATGCTCGTTACTTCGCCATCAAAAATTACTTCCTTTATCGAAGACGCATAATCATACCACGGAACCGCGGAGAAGGAGGCCCAATCGGTCATTGCGCCTGTACCGGATATGGTAAGAACACCATCATTGCTGAGCATCCAGGAGAGATCGTCTCCGCAAGCACCCTGGCCGATATGGGTGCAATGTACGGTGGC
>JAZSQO010000041.1:0-2055 GCA_045538015.1 Acutalibacteraceae bacterium
CGACTTATTCCCACCGGTCGGGTGGTACGGGTGGTGTAGAAGGGATCGGTCACACCTCTGAGGATGTGCTCCTCCATTCCGCAGCCGTTGTCGGTTATGGTCAGCACAAGTCTTCCCTTTTCCGACTCGTCCAGCTCGATGCCGATGTTGGCCGCGCCGGCCTTCACCGAATTTTCAACTATGTCGAGAATATTGAGCGAGAGTTCTTTCATTTGTAATCTCCGATGGCCTCTCTGAGCTTCAGAAAAAGATTGTGCCGCACAAGACTGCTTGAGAACGGCTCGTCCTCCAGCTCAAACCAGGCCTCCTTATCGCGGATATCCTGCAGATAATGGGCGTCCGAACCGGTGACCGTCATGCGTCCCTTCAGGTTTGGATGCTGCTCAATAAGCTCGGGCAGCTTGTCCAGATCATGCAGCTCCACCACGCCGAAGTGAGGCGTGTCGGGCATGAGGCCCAGCATGGAGATGATGCCGTTGTAGGGACGGTCGATATGAGCCGGCCAGCAGATGCCGCCGAAGCGCTCCACCAGCTCCGGGACATCGTCGATGGTGATGTCCGTGGCGTTGATGAGCAGATGCTCGACGATGCCGATCTCCTCGTCATCCTCGTTGAGGATGTTCTGCTTGCCGAAGATATCAGGCCGGTTCTGCACCTTTACCATGTGCTTTTCGACTTCCTCGTCAAAGGCCATGGCCGCCTCCAGCTCCTCAAACAGACACACAACATGGATCTCCTCGGAGGTAGTCAGCTCCATTCCCGCGATGGGAATGACGCCGTTTTTCCTCGCCGCCTTGAAGAAAGCCGGGCAGTTCTTGCAGGTGTTGTGGTCGGTCAGAGCGACGATGTTGAGCTCGCACAGCGTTGCCATGCCGGCAATGTTGTTGGGCGTCATGTCGTCGTCGCCGCAGGGCGAAAGGCAGGAGTGCATATGCAGGTCGTAGTAATAGCGGTTCATTTCAGCTCTCCGGCCAGCATACCGGAAATCTCAAAGGAAGTGCGCTGGGAATAAAGCAGGTTTATGCCCTTGTCCTCGCACACGGCGAGCACCTTTTCGTCGGCCTCAACGCCCTCGGCGAGAACCACGCAGGCCACATCGGTCAGGGCAGCCACCGCCGCGATGTTGATGTTGGACATGATGGTTATCCACGCGTCTCCGGCGCTGGCGCGTCCCATGACCCAGCTGAGAAGATCGCCGACATATCCGCCGGTTATCTCCCGCTCAGGCTCGGCCGGAACGACCAGTTTAAGACCGTATTTTTCCGCAAAGCCGCCTACCGTCATTACTTCTCGACATCCTTTCCGTCGGCCGCGCCTTCCGCGCCGGCCTCCGCGTTTTCGCTCAGGCTGTGCTGTCTGATGACGCAGTCGGCCAGCGTCTGCCCGCTGCCCCGGACGATGTCCTCGGCAAAGGCACGGCAGGTAGGCGCTCCGCAGGCTCCGCAGTCGATTCCCGGCAGCTGCGCGCGCAGCCGCTGGATGTCGGACATGAGCCGGATGGATTCGCCGATATTCGCGCTCAGACGGCTTATGGGTTCGTAGGTGGGCATGGAGCCCATGATATAATTGTCGGGAATGTACTGGTCATCCATGATGCTGTTCTGGGAAACGGGCATATACCGCCGGAGGGTGAGCAGACGGGCCTGAGCGATGTAGGGATTCTCCACCGCCATGACGCCGCCGACGCAGCCCGCCGGACAGGCGTTGAGCTCGATGAACTCAAGCTGAGGCATATTGCCGGTTTCGATAAGGTCAAGCACGCGAATGACATTCTCGATGCCGTCCGCAGCAAGGTACTTGTCGTTGAAAATCGCAGACGCCTCGCCGCCGGTCGATGCCCAGCCCACGCCGATCTTTCCCGAACGGGAGATGGGCTCAGGGCTGTTTTCGCGCTTCATTAGGTTGATGTGCATAAAGTAGATATCGCTGATGGCTTTGACCTCGTCCACGTTGCTCTTGCGGCTGCCGTATTCATTATGAACATAGCTGACCTTTGCAGGGCAGGGCGAGATGAAGAAGATACCGATGTCGCTGTCCGACAGCTCCGGATGCTGT
>JAZSQO010000004.1:0-1861 GCA_045538015.1 Acutalibacteraceae bacterium
TTCCCAGCAGAGAGGCAAACAGCTTATCCACCGAGCCGTCAAACACTCTGTTTATCAGCTCGTCGGTTTCGGCCATCTGCACCTCCTCCTTGGGTATGAGCGCGTGGCACATGAAATGCGGGTCGGTTCGCTGAATGGCGCACTTGTTGATGCACCGCTTTATCAGCGTGTAGGTCGTGTTCATGTTCCAGCCGACCTCCTCTGCAAGCACATCGGAAATGTGCTTTGCAGAGCAGTCGCCCTCACGCCAGAGGACGCTCATAACCCTGAGTTCAGAATCGAAAAGTTTGACTTCCATGTGATATCACCTCATAGTAAACTACTGCAGTAGTGCCTATACTACCACAGTAGTGTGGATTTGTCAAGTGAGGGTAAATGAAAGGGAGAGTCTTGTATGAGAATGATTTGTTTGCACTACCCGTTTATTACAGCTATAATTCATTTGTAAGGTTTTCCTCGTTATCCTGTCTTATATGGCGAAAGGACCTTTACATCAGAGAAAAGGAGGTAACAGCCATGGATGATAAATTGATTGTAGAGCTCTACTGGCGCAAGGATTCCGGCGCTATTTCCGCAACAAGCCAAAAATACGGTGCATACTGCTACACCATAGCCGACAATATTCTGCACAGCCACGAGGATTCGCAGGAATGTGTCAACGATACATGGCTTCGTGCATGGGATTCCATTCCGCCCCAGCGCCCGTCGGTACTCCGTCTGTTCCTTGCAAAAATCACACGCAGCATAGCGTTCAACCGCTACAATGCCCGAAACGCAGAAAAGCGCGGCGGCGGAGAGATCACCGCGGTTCTTGATGAACTGTCGGAATGTGTGGCCGCAAGTTCGGAGGTTCATGCTGAATACGAAGCAAAGGAACTGAGCAGGTGCATCAACAGATTTGTACATTCGCTGCCGGAAAGGGACGGCAATGTCTTTCTGCGGCGATATTTCTTCAATGACAGCGTTTCTGATATTGCGGTGCGGTATGGTCTGTCAGAAAACAATGTCATGGTCATACTCAGCCGCACACGAAAGAAGCTGAAAAAACTATTGACAGAGGAGGGTTATATCAGTGAATAAAGAAGAACTGTACAGCGCCATAGGAACAGCAGACGAAGAGCTTTTGCAGCGCAGTGAGCAGCCCGTGAAAAAGAAAGCAAAAAGCAAGTGGCTCAAATGGGGAGCCATCGCAGCCTGCCTGTGCTTTGCGGCGATCTTAACTGTGGTCTTAATTAATCCGGAGGCAGATAAACCGATTGATGTGTCGCCAGCGACAGACGCGGACGGAGTGACTATACCTCAGATGGAAGTGACATTATCTGATGATGTTGCCGCGGATATGATCGGCTTTTTTATCTATCAAGGAAGAGTATATACTCAGTACGAATGGATATATGATGATATTGATATAGTCGGCGAATATCTCGGCACGGCGACAGGCCTGATCGACGAATGGACGCCCGCGGAGGGATATGTGGAACTCGCCGGCAGTGTGAGCGGCGATTTCTACTCGATCAAGGGCTATGATCCTTTATTTTTGCTTTGCATGAAAGATTCGTCCGGTGCAATCTGCACATATGTCTGCAATACCGGCATAACCGTCAAGTGTGGTTCTGAACTGTATGATGAGCGGCTGCATCTGCGCGGCAATTTCTCTGCCGTGGAATATGAGACCCGCGAATCGTGGAACTGGAGCAAGGGAGAGATTTCTTCCATCGAAAAGGAAAGCGCAGTGATAGAGGACTTTATCAGCGAACTTTACAACGGGGAGTTCATTCTCTGGAGTACGGTTCCGGACAAAGAAGGATATACGCAAAGTTCTATCTATGATACGGAAACATTCCATGTTTACTTCAGAATG
>JAZSQO010000187.1:0-6015 GCA_045538015.1 Acutalibacteraceae bacterium
ATTCATTCTCCCAATAATCAAGGTTATCCTCAACAGAAAAGTTGTTTCGGTACTTTTCATCGGGAGAGCCTTTGAATGGCCAATACCATTCGGTGATAACAAATTTTCCGTTGTCGCTTTTTACGACGAGTGAGGCAAGCCCTTCGCCGGATTCGGAGTTGGTGGAGGGATTATATGTGATGAATTGCCCCTTTACAAGCGTGTACTCACCACAAGCTGCAGTTTCGACAATTTGAAATTTACAGCGAGTACCGGCGCTGTAGGCGAAAGCATGATTTTTGACGCGATGCTTCATATACAGGTTCAATGCGTCGCTGTTAATGTACGGTGAAAAATCCGCCTCGTCCCCTTGCTTGACAGCTCTGAAGAATTCTTGAAACGCGTCTTTGCAAAAGGCCGTTACCTCGTCGTGATTCGCTGTGTTTTCGGAATAGCCTTCCGGTGTGGGTTGCGTATGGTCATATGATTCAAACACCGAACCGTCAGTAATGCCCGAATACCATACCCGATCCGTCGACGCCTCCGCGTCAAACACCAGAGTATCATCCACCATATCAAAAGCATAGACAAACATTCCGTCATGGGTATGCAGCGTCAGGCGGTCGTTTTCAATAGTGTAATTTCCGATGGCGATGTAGCTGCTTAAAGGTGAGAAAACAAACTGAAACTGTCCGTCCTCGTAAAGGCTGACCATCGCTGAATTCAGTATATCGCCGTCGTCATAACCGTACGCCGCCGCAAGTGGACTACTGGGGAATACACTGTCCGGGTCGACCTCGGCGCAGATGTAGGCGTCATAGCCGATGCATTCCGCGGCAGTGTCCTTCGGTACGCCTACCGAAAGGAACCAGCCCGCCATGGCGCTGTCGCCCGCCTGGGGTTGGATGCGGCATATCCTTATCTCGAGGACGCCCTTCTCTATGCGCACCTCCTCGAGCTCATGCCGGATAGAGGTGGACGGCTCCTCAAGGTAGGCAATGAGCAGCGTGTTTTCGGAGAAGAAAGCCTTGTCGAACCGCTCGGCTTCTATGCTGAATGGAACGGAGTCGACCCATGATTGCTCAAACTGAAAATACTTCGACATTTCCCTGTAAAAGTCGTCAAACTCACGTTTTGTCTCCAGCTTTACTACCGGCGTCAGATGCTCGATGTTGCCGTAGCGGCGCTCGGTGTCGCGGTTTTCCGCCCGCTCCACCATGGCGTTGTAGCCCTCCTCCGAGTAGTTCACCCATGTGTACATCTCAGAGGAAAAGACTGCGGAGATGTGGCTTTCCACCGGTGTATTGTCGCGGTGCTTTTCGATAAACTCCGTTACGCCGCCGTCACGAATGTCTATACGCTCACCTGTACCATCATTGGCGTTCAGATAAATGTACATTGGCTGTCCTTCTGTACTGGTGCCGCCAACAGACAGCGAAAAGAGATCGTTGATATAATAGCTGTGAATATACAATCCGGAGCCGGTTTCTATATACCTGAAATCACTGAAATCCTCCCATGTGAGGTCATAGCCTTTCTGGGACAAAACAATGACATCATTCAGTGAAAGAACTGAAACAGCATCGTCCGGCTCGTCATTTGCGCCGGATTTGCCAAGACGCGCTCCAAAGCAATACATATCGGTGATTTCCTCCATGGATGTTCTCATGGTTATGATATAGTCCCTGCCTTGTTCCGCGTTCTGGAAAATATAAGTCTGCGGGGACAATCCGGAGGGATGGAAGTAAGCCAGCGATTCGAGGGTTTCAGCATCATAAATCGAGAAAAAGCCAAGAATCTCCCGACCGTCACAGTACATTGTAAAGGGTGTGAATTCGTTCTCTCCGGGCACAATATCCAGCCAGAACACTTCTTCCGCTACATCAGTAACGGCGGTGTTTGACGGGAACACAACAACCGGAACACTCCGCTCTCCGGAAGCCGCAACTATGCCCATATCCTCAGAAATGTCGCTGGAAAGGCGGAAAATATAGTTTATCATGGTGTCATCAGAGTACGGATCGTCCTTTTCGGAATAGTCATATAATCCGTAGCACAGATACACCTCGCCGTCTTTCTGCTGAAGAATGTAGTAGAGTATGTCATGATCGCTGACCAGCTTCCAAGCGCCGACATTGTTTTTTCTGAATGACGAAGCCGAACCGCTCATCGTCCATCGCTGTCCCTTGAGCAGATCGTCGAAGTTCTCCTTGGTCAGCTCAAATTCGTTAAGCACTCCGAGTGTCTTCCAGTCTTCATCCTTGTATCTTGATAGAAGCTGCTTTCCGTCTGTCACGGTGTAAACCGGCGTATTGACACCGGGCACATCCTGAAAACTGGTCATCATCGCCTCGTAGGTTACTTCTGCCACGGTATACGTCCGAGGGCCTATCGGCGGGAGTTTGGCTTCTTCAATGCGGTCGGTCAGCAGACACACCGCCAGCGCTCCGCACCCGACAACAGCGGCGATAACGACCCAGAGCACAGGCTTTCTCCAGCCGGAGAGATTCTTTATTCTGCTTTCTGTGCTGCCCTCGCCGAAGGCCAGAGGAGTACCGGCGATTATGCGTCGCCCGGTGGCGAGTGTCAGCAGGGACGCGGAATAATCTGCACGGACTTCTTCGCCCATTTTGCCGATAACCGATTCGTCACAGCTCATTTCCATATCCTTGGCGGACAGTGCGAAGGCAAGCCACACAATGGGATTGAACCAGTGAACGCTCAGCGCCGCGAAGGACAGCAGCTTGATTATATGGTCGCATCGGCTGATGTGATGCCGCTCGTGCATGATGATGTATGCCTGCTCTTTTTCCCCGAGGCTGCCGGGCAGATATATCCTCGGACGGATAAAGCCCACCACAAAGGGTGACTTGATATCGTCGGCGATGAAGATGTTGTCACGCACCGGAATGGCAACTCTGAGCTGTCCGCGTAGCCTGACATAGGATACCACGCTGTAAACAAGCATTGCGGCAACGCCTGCAAGCCAGACCACACTCAGCACGGGCATCACGGTGTTGCCCACGGTTTCCGGCTCGCCCAGCTGGTCGTATTTGGCCACCACATAGGTGCCGCTCTCGTCGGTCACCGGCTCGCGTCCGTTGAATACCGCCGCGTCATAGTAAGGTGAATCATCCTCAATTATCCATGTCTCGCCGACATAGATATCCGATAAATCGGAGACTATTTCGCCGCTGCCCACACGCTCGGGAATAAGAGAGAAATCCGACGGTATGGAAAAGGGCACCAGCAAGCGCAGCAGCGCCACACCCCACAGAGCATAGGAAATTACCTTCGGCGCCTTTTTCAGCAGCAGCCGCGCGGCAATGACAACGAGAATAACCACACTTGCCGTGATGCTCATATCGAGTATTTTCGGGAATAAGTCCATGAGAAATTCCATAAGCTCACCTCCTCATGCTGTCGATAATGCTTTTCAGCTCGTCAATCTCCTTGTCGGTCATCTTTCTGCGTGTGCCGAAGGCGGCAAGAAAGGCAGGCAGAGAGCCGCCGAAGGCTTCCTCCACATACTGCTCGCTGTGCCGCGCGTAGTAGTCGTCTCTGGAAATCACGGCGGAAACAGTACCGTTCTCATTCCGGAAAATGCCTCTGTCGCACAGCCGCTTGAGCACGGTGTATGTGGTGGTTTTCTTCCAGTCAAAGGCTTCCGCCGCCAGCCTGACAAGCACTCCCGAAGCGCAGGGAGCGTTCTCCCAGACTATATCGGCGAACCTTGCCTCGGCTGTACCCATGTGCAATTCAGACATTGTAATCACTCCTGCTCTACAAGTTGTAGTACAGCTGTATTCTACATCATGTAGACCGATTTGTCAATAGCAAAGCCGCGGTTTCCGAAGAAGCCGCGGCTTTGCGCTTTTTTATCTAAGGCAACACCGCACAATTCACGCGCAAGCGCCTAAGCGCAATCTTGCTTGCATCTTTTCCGCCATACTTCACAAAAATGCTCGTCAATACATAGAGTATTGCCTCCGCTTTTTGTTGCGTCTGACGAAAAATCTGACTGCGCAATATCGCACTTAGAATTATGCGGTATTGCCCTAACTGAACTGCCCGATCAGCGAATTATAGGTATCTGCCGACACCTGCACACACACTGCCGACAGACCCTGAAACCGCACATAACCGTTTTCGTACAGTCGGAGATGCACCGTTGTGCCGTTGTGCATTCTGAAATAAACATGGAATGTCTCCGTGTCATAGATAGAGCTTTGCGTGTGTCCTTCCTTTTCCGGGACTGTGCTCCAGAGGATAAATTCTTTGCTGTAAAGTTCGCTGATAAAGTCCTCTATCACTGTGCTTTCCTTGTCGATGGAGTAAAGCTCGCCCTTGCTCCAGTTCCACGATTCCCGGGTTTCATATTCCACGGCGGAGAAATTGCCTCGCAGATGCAGCCGCTCATCATACAGCTCAGAGCCATACTTTACGGTTATCCCTCTGGAACACACATATGTGCAGATCGCACCGGACGGATCGTTCATGCAGAGCATGAAGGAGGGATCATAGCCCTTGACCGAGTAGAAATCGCCGCTCACACTTCCGGCAAGCTCCACATATCCATCCGCAGGCGTCCATTCGTCGATCAGACCGGTCGCCGTGCCGAGATATTCGCCGACTATATCAATATCATCGTATATCCATTCGTACTGAGTGTAAACTTTCCCCTGATAGATAAAAAAGCCGATCATATCAGTAGCGACATCATCGGATAATATCACTTCCATCTGAGGTATTGTCACTCCGTCAGCGTCAGTCGTTGGCGGCAGAGCGATCGGTTCATTTGCTTTCGGATTAATTAAGGCCACAGCAAGGATCGCCGCAACGCATAAACAGGCCGCAACAGCTCCCCACTTGAGCCACTTGCTTTTTTCTGCGGGCTGCTCACAGCGCCGCAAAAGCTCTTCGTCCACTGTTCCTATAACGCTGTACAGTTCTTCTTTATTCATTGATATAACCCTCCTCTGTCAATAGCTTTTTCAGCTTCTTTCGTGTGCGGCTGAGTATGACCATGACATTGTTTTCCGACAGCCGATACCGCGCCGCGATATCAGAAACGCTGTCATTGAAGAAATATCGCCGCAGAAAGACATTGCCGTCCCTCTCCGGCAGCGAATGTACAAATCTGTTGACGCATCTGCTCAGTTCCTTTGCTTCGTATTCAGCATGAACATCCGACCTTCCGGACACGCATTCCGACAGTTCATCAAGAACCTCGGCGATCTCTCCGCCGCCGCGCTTTTCCGCGTTTCGGGCATTGTAGCGGTTGAACGCGATGCCGCGGGTGATTTTCGCAAGGAACAGACGGAGCACCGACGGGCGCTGGGGAGGAATGGAATCCCACGCGCGAAGCCATGTGTCGTTGACACATTCCTGGGAATCCTCGTGGCTGTGCAGAATATTGTCGGCTATGGTGTAGCAGTATGCACCGTATTTCTGGCTTGTTTCGGAAATGGCGCCGGGATCCTTGCGCCAGTAGAGCTCTACGATCAATTTATCTTCCATGGCTGCTGCCTCCTTTTCTCTTATGTAAAGGCCCTTTCGCCATATAAGACAGGATAATGAGGGAAACCTTACAAATAAATTATAGCCGTAATAACCGGGCGGCGCAAACAGATCATTCTCATGCCGGACTTGCCCTTTCATTTACCCTCACTTGACAAATCTACACTACTGTGGTAGTATAGACACTACTGCAGTAGTTTGTTATGAGGTGATATCACATGGAAGTCAAGCTTTTTGATTCTGAACTCAGGGTTATGAGCGTCCTCTGGCGGGAGGGCGACTGCTCTGCCAAGCACATTTCCGATGTGCTTGCCGAGGAGGTGGGCTGGAACATGAACACGACCTACACGCTGATAAAGCGGTGCATCAACAAGGGCGCCATTCAGCGAACCGACCCGCATTTCATGTGCCACGCGCTCATACCCAAGGAGGAGGTGCAGATGGCCGAAACCGACGAGCTGATAAACAGAGTGTTTGACGGCTCGGTGGATAAGCTGTTTGCCTCTCTGCTGGGAA
>JAZSQO010000107.1:0-2221 GCA_045538015.1 Acutalibacteraceae bacterium
ACTGTTGAAAGGGCTTTACTATGAAGATCATACTTCTCGGCGCTCCGGGCGCAGGTAAAGGTACTCAGGCTGAGGTCATCACCGAGCGCCTGGGCATCCCCCAGATATCAACGGGCAACATTATCAGAGAAGCGCTGAAAAGCGGCACCGAGCTGGGCATGAAAGCCAAGTCTTATATGGAGAGCGGCGCGCTCGTTCCCGATGAGATCGTGGTCGGAATGCTCCAGGAGAGGATCGCCCAGGATGACTGCGCCAAAGGCTTCATCCTCGACGGCTTCCCCAGAACCATAGCTCAGGCCGAGGCTCTTGACAAGATGGGCGTTGTCATCGACATGGTTATCGACATTGAGGTAGCCGATGAGGTGATCGCAGGCCGTCTGTCCGGACGCCGTGTCTGCGGCGCTTGCGGCAGCTCCTACCACATCGAGCACAAGAAGCCCGCTGTGGAAGGCATCTGCGACAAGTGCGAAGGCACCCTTGTACAGCGCAAGGATGACGAACCCGCCACTGTTCTTGAGCGACTCCGCGTCTATCACGAGCAGACCGAACCCCTGAAGGATTATTATCGCGGCACCGGCAAGCTCCGCGAGGTGGCCGGCACCGGTACAGTGCAGGAGATCACCGACAAGGTGATGGCTGTGCTGGAGGCGTAAGCCATGATAATTCAGAAATCCTCCAAGGAGATCATGCTGATGCGCGCTGCCGGTCTTATCACGGCCAGAGCGCTTCACGCCGCAGGCAAGGCTGTCGAGCCGGGAGTTTCCACTCTTGAGCTGGACACCATCGTCCGCAAGACCATCGAGGCCAACGGGGCCATCCCCAGTTTCCTCGGTTATGACTGCGGCTTCGGCGGCTTCCCCGGAAGCGCGTGCATTTCGGTAAACAATCAGGTCATCCACGGCATACCCAGTGGAAAGGTAAAGCTGAAGGAAGGCGACATCGTCAGCATTGATGTTGGCGCCTACATCGGCGGCTTCCACGGCGACTGCGCGTACACCTTCCCCTGCGGAGATATTTCCGACGAGGCCAAGCGGCTGCTGACCGTCACTCAGGAATCGCTCTACGAGGGAATCAAGTACGCCGTCGCGGGCAACAAGACGGGCGATATCGGCTCGGCTGTTCAGCGGTATGTCGAGGCGCGCGGTTACTCGGTGGTACGGGAATTCACCGGCCACGGAGTAGGCTCGAGCCTTCACGAGGACCCGGCAGTGCCAAATTTTGGCACGCCAGGACGGGGACCTCGCCTTCAGCCCGGAATGACCATCGCCATTGAGCCCATGGTCAACGCCGGCGTCGCAGGCGTCAAGGTTCTCAAGGACAACTGGACTACCGTCACCGCCGACGGCAAGCTGTCGGCCCACTTTGAACACTCCGTCGCCATCACCACCGACGGCCCGGTCATCCTGACCGCCCTTGAATGATGAGCGATACAGTGGGAAAGATAGTCCGGTCGTCCGCAGGCAGGGACAGAGATCAGCTCATGCTGTGCGTGGGAGAGGACAAGAGCTTCCTCCTCCTCTGCGACGGTAAGAGACGGCCTCTGGAGCGTCCCAAGCGCAAGAATCCCCGCCACGTTTTCATTACCGACGACCGTCTTCCTCAGGAGGACGCACAAACCAACAGGGCGCTTCGCCGCGGTCTTGCCCGCTATGAGCAGGAGAGCGGCCGGAACGCTTGACGAAATGGAGGTTTTCCGTTGTCGAAACAAGATGTTATCGAGATTGAGGGCATAGTCAAAGAGGCTCTTCCCAACGCAACATTCAATGTTGAACTGCCTAACGGCAAGATCATTCTCGCCCACATCTCAGGCAAGCTGCGGATGAATTTCATCCGTATTCTGCCGGGCGACAAGGTCACTATGGAGATGTCGCCCTATGACCTCACCCGCGGACGCATTACCTGGAGAAGCAAGTAAGCATCCGCCCATCCATTTAATTGTAAGGAGGACTTTTGTTATGAAGGTCAGACCTTCCGTTAAGAAAATCTGCGAGAAGTGCAAGATTATCCGCCGCAAAGGCCGCATCATGGTAATCTGCGAAAACCCCAAGCACAAGCAGCGTCAGGGCTGAGTGCTGCAAATTATTAATTCGGAGGTGCTAAAACAATATGGCTCGTATAGCCGGTGTTGACCTGCCCAGAGATAAGCGTATTGAGATCGGCCTTACCTACATTTTCGGTATCGGCCGCAAGACTGCCACCGACATCATCGCCGCCACCGGTA
>JAZSQO010000170.1:0-5840 GCA_045538015.1 Acutalibacteraceae bacterium
CGCTGTTCTGAGTCATGCTTAGGGGGAAGGATTTGAATAATGGGGTAATTATGGAAAATGGAAGAAATCTGAATCAACCGTGCAGGATCTGTGCGCCGATGTAAACGGCAACAACAGCCAGCAGGCCAAGACCGACCAGCAGGGCGATCTTGTTGTGGTAGATAAAGTTCTGGATAGCTCCGCCGACGGTGCGCTTTTTCTTTACGGGAACGGGGGCGGCGGGAGCGGCCGCGGCGGCCTGCTGTTCCTTGAGCACTATTCTTGCTCTGGTGGCGTTGTAGTTATAATATTCTTCGTCGCGGTCGTCAACGGGATCGTCGAAATCGTCGGAGAAGGTGATGGCGGGAACGAACTCCTCGTCCTCGTCGAACACCACAACGGGGGCTTCTTCCTCGTCAGCGGCTTCTTCGGAAGAAGCTGCTTCTTCAGCAGCAGGCTCCTCGGCAGGCTCTGCGGCGGCTTCGCATTCGCAGCAGCACTCGGCGACTATCGGCTCGGCGATGACCTCGGGAGTCTCGGCCTCGGAAGCTGTCTCAGCTTCAACGGCTGCCTCTGCGGCGGCCTCACACTCGCAGCAGCAAGCGCACTCTGCGGGTGCCTCAACGGCGGCTTCTTCGACTGCCTCAGTATCTTCGGCGGCGGCTTCACATTCGCAGCAGCAGCATTCAGCGGGAGCGGCGACAGCTTCCTCGGCGGGAGCGTCTTCCTCCTCGTCGTCAAAGGCGGCAAGGCTGCAGGCGGCGGCGAACTCGGCTTCCATAGCGGCCTCGGCGGCGGCTATTTCATCATGATCATCAGCGATTTTTTCAATTGCAGCGGCGGTTTCTTCGGCCGCGGTTTCGGTGATAACGCCCAATTCTTTATCCATAATTTCTACCTTCGCTTTATTGAATTAATGGAGTGAATCCAGTATAATTATATTGCGCAGTGCTTCACTTTGCTATTGATATATACCGCTATTTGATAACAATATTTCATTAAGGGAGATAAATAATGGACACTTCCGCCACATATAACCTCATCCGGGACGACGGATCGGAGCAGATTTCCTACGATCAGCCCGATTTTCCGGCGCTGCTCCGCAAGAACAACTTCCGCACCAACGCAGGTCTGTGCTCGGCAAAAAGCCACTGGCACGACGATGTTGAGTTCATTTCCATCATCTCCGGCAGCGTGAATTACAACGTAAACGGCGAGATAATCACCATGCACGAGGGCGAGGGCATCTTCGTCAATTCCCGCCAGTTCCATTATATCCTCCCCCATGGCAATGCCGACTGCCTGTTCTACTGCGCGGCCATACACCCCATGCTGCTGTGCGCCTCCCGTAAGGTGGAGCAGCTGTACGTCCGCCCGGTCATTGACGACACCGACCTGCCCTTTCTCAAGCTGAGCAACCGCATTCCCTGGCAGGCGGGCATCCTGCGCGACGTGAGCATCATGTGCGAGCGCAGCCACGAGGAGGCCTCCGAGCTCATCGTGCAGCAGCTGTTTTTCCGGCTGTGGCAGACCCTGTGCAGCCACGCCGTGGCCACCACTGCCGTGCCCGAGAGCCGCAATCTGCACCTGACCGTGCTCAAGAACATGGTGGCCTTCATACACGGAAATTATAAAGAAAAGCTGACCCTTGAGGACATCTGCGATGCCGGAGGCGTGGGCAAGACCCTGTGCACCTCCATCTTCCGCAAGTGCGTCAACTGCACGCCCATGACCTTTCTGACCGAATACCGGCTGAAAAAGGCCGCCGAGCTGCTGCAGGACACCGACATGAACGTCACCGAAATAGCATATGAGACCGGTTTTTCGGGCGCCAGCTACTTTTCCGAAAGCTTCCGCAAGAGCTTCGGCTGCTCCCCCAGAGAATACAGGGCGGAAAAACAGGGACATTCGGCATGACAAAGCCAAAAATGACCGACCGGAGAGCATGTCTCCGACCGGTCATTTTTTATCGTTATATTTCGCATTTTTTGCGGGAAACGATTTTTTGATCTTCACGAAACGCTGTGTGATCGATAAAATCACGCTGTTTGCGAGCCCTCCGAGGGGACTGGGGTGGATTTGCAGGCAAATCCGAACAACGAAGTTGTTCCGACCAACGGGAGTGACGGAGGGAGTAACCGTCCTCACAAACACCCGTCCGCGTTCCGGCGAGTTGTTCAGAGATAAACGATCTTCTCCCGCTCTCCTTTGCGGCAGACGAAGCCGCCGTCGCCGTTTCTTTTGATGTCGTCGTATTCGGCGGGTATCACAAGCTCGCCGCTGCCGTCCGCCACGCCGCGGAGCCTGTCGCAGCGGTATTTCAGCCGCTCGTCGTCGTAGTGCGAGGGTATTTCCTCCGGCGGCAGGCGGGTATAGCTGCACACCGTCACAATGGAAAAACCGGCGCTGTCCGGGCGCTCAAAAGCGCCGAAGCACTTGTCCGACAGCCACGGGTAAAGATCGCTGCCGGTGCTGTCGATATATCTCATACGCCGGTCGAAGGAGCATTTATCGCCCTGCTCCTCCACGATGATGCAGTTGTCGTCCTGCGGATAAGCAGCTTCCGCGGCGGGCTGATATATAACACGGCGCTCCTTTGTGTCATAAACTCCCATTACGCACCGGTCGTCATACATCCCCTGCAGATCATCGGTAAACTCAAGATAACGGTCGTAATAGCTGTAATAATGGGAAAGAAACGCAAACTCCGAGCCGTCGATCTTCTGACCCTGTGTGTCGATGAGATACCGTGCTGAGGTATATTCCTCCTCCACCACCGCCACGCCGTATCGGTTAAACGACCACGCCTGACGGAAGCGCATGGGGATAACGGTTTTGCCGCGGGTATCTATATACCCCCAGTGTGTTTCATACATCCGACTGCCCTCGGGAGTGGTATACCACGTCCGGGCAAGGCACACCGGGCACAGTCCCCACGCAAACTCGCCGACGGAGGCGTACTGCGGCTCGATGACCATATTGCCCCGGCTGTCCTTGAATCCGAAGGAGCCGAAAACGTCGTCGATCTCCTCGACTATCTCCGTGGACGAAAAGCAGATCAGCTCCTGCCCGCGGTCTGCGGGATTTCTATTATTCATAAATAAGTTCCCCTCTCTTTGGTCATCACCGCTCCCGTCACTCCACCTCCACGCTGCTCGCCCAGAGGAATATCTGATCCTCATACCGGGCGGCATCGGAGGTCATGCACATGAACTGGACGATCCAGAAGGCATCGGAGCCCTTGTAGGAGAAGGAGTAGTTGGTCGTTGCGCCCTCTTCTCCGGAGTAGTACCAGAGGCCGTCGCGGTTCTGGGGCTCGATGTCGGTATGGCCGTTGTTGGCAATAACGCCGCTGACATACTCCTCCAGAGACTGGCCGGCCAGACCCTCCTGCAGGGAGAACTCCTCCCTGAGCACCACCACGCCGCTGAAATCGGTCACATAATAGGCGTAGAAGCCCCTCTGGCTGACCTGCTCGGTGAAGCGGTCGGTGAGGGTGATGCTGATGCCGTCCTTTTCAAAGGTCTTGGGCTCGCCCACGGAGCCGCTGTCGGGAATGAACATAAACCCGGTCAGACAGCCGCTGAACAGCAGGCAGACGGCGAGAAGCATCGCGGCGAAAGCAAGTCGTTTTTTCATGATAAAACACTCCTTTTCTTTTTTGTACATATCTGTTGATATACAGATACATAAATATATCCCGCGTGACAACTGCAAAACCCGCGGCAGCCATATGAGACCGCCGCGGGCGAAAAATTCACGGAGGCACTGATCAAATCAAACCGTCAGGTGTGATTTAATCAGTGGTTCCTTATTATTCGGTGGGAGCCAGAGCCTTGTGGAAGACCTTCTTGCCCTTCTTGATGATGATCTGACCGTCGGCGAAGTCGGCCAGAGCGACCTTGGCAAAACCGTCGGTAACCTTGTTGTCGGCGACGGACACACCGCCCTGTTCGATGAGACGGCGGGCTTCACCCTTGGACTTGGCCAGTCCGCAGCGGACCATCATGGCGCTGACTTCGATCTCACCGTCGGTGAAGTCGGCGGAATCCAACTGGGTGGAGGGCATATCGGCGCTGTCGGCACCGGCACCGAAGATGGCGCGGGCGGCGGCACGGGCCTTGTCGGCTTCTTCCTGACCGTGGACGATCTTGGTGACCTCGTAGGCGAGGATCTCCTTGGCGTCGTTGATCTTGCCGGTGCCTTCCCAGGCGGCCATGGCTTCGATCTCCTCAACAGGCAGGAAGGTGAGGAACTTGAGGCACTTGATGACGCTGGCATCCTCGGTGTTGCGCCAGTACTGATAGAAGTCGTAGGGAGAAGTCTTCTCCGGGTCAAGCCACACGGCACCGGCCATCGTCTTGCCCATCTTCTTGCCGTCGGCGGTGGTGAGCAGGGCAAAGGTCATGCCGTAAACTTCCTTCTGCTCCACGCGGCGAACAAGGTCGATACCGCCCAGAATGTTGGACCACTGGTCGTCGCCGCCCAGTTCCAGCTGGCAGCCGTACTGCTGGTTGAGGTAGAGGAAGTCGTAACTCTGCATGAGCATATAGTTGAATTCGATGAAGGACAGACCGCGCTCAAGACGGGTCTTGAAGCACTCGGCGGTAAGCATTCTGTTGACCGAAAAATGCACACCGATATCCCGCAGGAAGTCGATGTAGTTCAGGGGCAGCAGCCAGTCGGCGTTGTTGAGCATCATGGCCTTGCCTTCGCCGAAATCCACAACGTTGGACATCTGCTTGACGAAGCAGCGGCCGTTGTGGGCAATGGTCTCCTTGGTCATCATGGAGCGCATATCGGAGCGGCCGGAGGGGTCGCCCACCATGGCGGTGCCGCCGCCGATGATGGCGATGGGCTTGTGACCGGCCTTCTGCATATGGGCCATGATGATCATCTGGAGCAGATGACCTACGTGGAGACTGTCGGCAGTGGGGTCAAAGCCGATGTAGAAAGTGACCGGCTTGTCGCCGCCAAGCAGTTCGCGGATCTTATCTTCATGGGTGGTCTGAGCGATCAGTCCACGCGCTTTGAGTTCGTCAAAAACGTTCATATTGACCTCCGTTTTTCAAGGCTCTATAATATATACAGCCATTTGTTTATACCAGTCAATTTAATCACATTTTCCGCATAAAGTCAACTGATTTATACTACGGCTATATAAGGAGCATACATGGATCAGGAAAGATTTCTCCGCGCCTGTCAGGCTGCCGCCCTGCGCGAAAAGGGCGTGATAACCGACGTGGACGGCGTGACCCGCTGCACGGGCATCGGCACCATGGGCGAAAAGGGGGTTCACAGCGCTCTGAAGCACTATTATGAGCCGGATGTTTCCTGCCACGAGATCCCCATAGGCGGCTACGTTGCCGACATCGTGGGCGAGCACGGCGTAATCGAGATACAGAGCGTGGGATTTTACAAACTCCGGGAGAAACTGACCGCTTTTCTGGAGGCGGCGCAGGTTACGGTGGTGTGGCCCTGCGTGGTCAGGAAGCGGCTGATATCCGTGGACACCGCCACCGGCGAGGTAAAATCGGTGCGCCGTTCTCCCAAAAAAGCCGCCGAATACGGCATCTTCGGCGAATTATGGGGTCTGGGCGACCTGCTGGGTCACCCCGGTCTGAGCATTGTCATCGCCATGCTGGAGGCTGACGAGTTCCGCCCCGCCGGACAGACCCGCAACCGCCGCCGCAGAGGCGCCCTCAACGGCGTGGAGCGTGTCCCCACCGCCCTGCTGGACGAGATCCGGCTGGACTGCCCCGAGGATTTCCTCCGGCTGATACCGGAATCCGTTCCGGAGCGGTTCACCATGTCGCAGTTCAGCGCGGCCACCCGCCTTTCCTCTCTGCAGACCAGCGGAG
>JAZSQO010000090.1:0-8276 GCA_045538015.1 Acutalibacteraceae bacterium
ATCTGATACAAATACATACTTCCCGTCGTAAATAATGGTCTTTCCCAATAATCGTACCTTTCCCCGAGGGAAGGCTTACGAAGATGGATCGCCGAAACAGCACCATCGTTCTGTTGACTTCATGGATTCCGGCTTAATAAAGCACGCACGCTTAAGCCGCACACAAGAAGTCTTAGGTCACACAAGTGTAAACCCCACCGGCATTTGTTGTCACCCTGTTGGGTGCAGGATTATAGCACCGCAAGAACATATGTTCTGTCGAGCGATATTTGAATTGGCTATTCATTCATCTGTACGGATAATAGTGCTCATGGGTGGACTGGAATTCCCTCATGCTGATAATTCTGCCGTTCTGGTCGAACTCAGCAATGGATACTCCGTCCATAACCCGTTCTTCCTCATCCATTTCGAATCGAAAGAGCCATTCTACAACGCAGATATTCTCCTGCTCTATGCAATTCGTTATGTCCCAGCAAAGCACTTTCGCTTTTTGCGTCCAATCATCGAACCATTTTATCACTTCAGACAGTCCGTGATGCTGCGGCCCGTATGACTCGGTGTAGACTATATTTTGGGCAAGCAATTCTTCCATTCCGTCTCTGCTGCCGGCAATCCATAAATCATAATATTTTCTGATTGTTTCAACTTTGCTCATGCCATCGTCTCCGCTCCTGTTATTTGTTCAGCCAATCTGCAATTTCTCTCAGTTTCTCCATAAACTGCGGATGGTGGAGTATCTCACCCTGTTCGTTTAATCCGCTGAATATTTCCGCTCTCGTTTCGGCGGCATCTATCTGCCAGAAGCCTTCCAGCGTCCACTCCGCATACTTCCGGTACACCTCTTTGTCTCCTGTCCAGCAGCACATAATCAGTGCCGCTTTCTTCTGTCTTACAGTAACCGATGAGTTGTTTTCACAAGCAGGATTATAAAAAGCGTAGAACCGCTCGATGAACAGCTTCGCCAGCGAAGACATCTGGTGGTCATACACAGGGCTGGCAATAAGAATGGCATCACAGGAATCAATATGCGGCATCAGTTCCGTAATGTCATCTTTCTTTGCGCAAAACAGAGCTTCCGTATTCTGACAGGCGTTGCAGGCCGTGCAGTACCGGCAATCGCTCTCTTTCATGCAAAACACATGAATTTCCGCGTCGGACAGCATACTTGCGATTTTCTCAACAACAATCCCGGAGTTTGCGTTTTTTCGCTGACTCGCATCTACCAATACTATCTTTCTCATTATGTTTCCTCTGTGGAGTTTTGTAATTCAAAGTACAAGCTCGAACAGTTCAAAATCCGCCCAGCCCACATTGTCGGTGAGCCAACGCTTTTGCCCTCTTCTGCTGAAGCCGAGGGATTCATACAGACGATGAGCGGGTGTGTTGCAGGCAAGAGCGTCAAGGCGCACAGCTTTCTTCCCCATCTGACGGCTCAGTTCAATGACTGCGCCCATTATGTTTTTCGCAACGCCGCACTTCTGCATATCGGGATGGACGCAAAGGATATGTACAACCGCAACCTCATCGTCGGCCAGCGGAAATGACCATTCCGCACCGTGATAATCCTCGCCCTGACGGTCGGTTACCGCAACGGCAGAAGAGATAGACTCGTTCTCCCCGCAGAAATACATGGCTCCCGACCGAATATATTGCAGAAGCATTTCATCGGTGGGATGCAGACCGTATTCCCATCGGGCATATTTCTCCATACCCTCTGTGTTTGCGATCACATATCGATAAAACCGCGTCAGGCGGTCAAAATCCTTATCTATGGCTTGTTTCAGCATCATACTCTTACTCTCTATCGGCGCACAAACATCACGATTTGCGGATCGGCGCAGTTTTCTCCATACTCGCTCACCAGCAGAAAATCAGGACAGGCAAGCAATCCGTAGCATCTGCCCTCGCCGAACTCGCATTCCACCTGATTGCCAAGATATATACTGCTGTCATCAAGAAATTTGGCTTTCTGACCTCCGGGGAGGGGATATTCGAGATTGACGAAATGTCCCACCAGAGCATACAGCTCATCTATCTTCGGTATGCCGGGAACGCCAAGGGCATTGAACTCCTCAATGAGAGTGTGCTTGAATTCCTCAAATTTTTCCATGCCGCCTGTTTTTATGTATCTTGCGATGAAGCATTTCTCATCGGAACAGCCATTGCAGGTGCTTTTCCACTGACAGTTCGCGCAATCCGTGCCGCATAATGATTTCATTTCATAACCTCCGGTCATATTCTTCTGACGGGAAAGAACATATAGCCTTTTCCTGTCTGGGGGCAGGTAAAATCGTGAACGGCACCTGCCAGAGGAAGGTTATTCTCCTCAAGATATGCGATCATATCGGCAAACACCGTGTCATGGTCACACTCCACATACAGATACTCATAGCCGGGGATAACCCATTTTGTCCAGCCCTCCGGCGGCTGAGCATCGTCTTCACACTCCACTCCGGCAAGATACAGCCCCTTGCTGAAGCCGTCCTCCCATGGCTGAAAGCTTCCGGAAAAGTCGGACATCGCGCCCCAGAAGCCAACGGGATTGCCCTGCTCGTCTTTTTTCGCCAGAACCGCAACCTCGGCAAAATGAGCATTCGCCGCCGACCACAGCTGCTGCACAAAACCGGGGCCGTCAAGGGTGGAGCCTTCCCTGCCGATAACTGCGAATGATTCTTTTATGCACTTTTCGATTTTCATACCTCTGTCCTCCTTGTCGGGCTTGTTTAAAATTCAATGTCATACCGTATACCGTCGGCATACAGAACACCGTCCGTCAGTCTGATTTTCAGTAAACAGGTGTTCGGATCAGATTCGTTGGTATGGCCATTGTCATACCATGCCGCAAAGGCAGTGCGAAGAGTCTCCATTATTGATTGATTTTCTTCTTTCAGCACATGGCCCATATTCTTCCCGATACCATGAGCGGTGAACCACTCACCGGATATTGCCACCACCGGATTTTTTGCAATCTGCTGTATCTTCCCCGACAGGGCATAAGTTACCACATAAAAGGCTCCGTCAATATATACGGCATCCACCGTACGCACATGAGGGACACCGCCATCTGCTGTGGCAAGAGCGATCAGCGAATCCTTGCCGAAGCGATCCGTTAAAATCAAATCTGTTTGTGCATTATGCTTCATGCTGTTCCTTCCATTCTTTTCGGGTTATAGCGTAGACACGGGTATATTTGTTGTCAGGATCTTCATATTCCTCCACAAATCTCATGCCGTTTTTCATTGCCGTCTTCTGGCTCGGAATGTTGGTGTATTTCATATAGGAATACACCGCCGGGAAGTCGTAATTCTCAAAGGCATATTCAATACAGGCTGCAGCGGCCTCCGAAGCGTAACCCTTGCGCTGTTGATTCCTGCGAATGTGATAGCCTATTTCAGGAAGCATCTGTCCGTGAATATTCTGCATGGTAATACCGCAGTCGCCAATCATTTCCCCGCTTTCTTTCAGTATCACAGCCCATAACCCGAAGCCGTCCTTTCTGTAACGCTCCATATTACGGGTAATCCAGTTCCTCACTCTGGCTTCATCAAAGCTGTAAGGGTAATGCTCCATAATATCTGAATCCGCAAGCACGGCGTACAGAGCGTCAAAATCCTCATATGTAAGTTCTCTCAAAAGCAATCGTTCTGTCCGTATTATCATATCTTTAACCTCATAAATCAGGGTTAAGACGAGCATAAATATATGTGTCTTTCCATATCGGTTTTCCGTTCTCGTGCGTCCAGAAGAAGACATTCTGTTTCAGATGAGCTTCCCTTTCAAAGCCCAGCCGTTCAAGCAGCCGCCACGATGAGGTATTCTGCGGATCGCACTCGGCGTATATCCTGTGTGTGTCTTCCGAAAACGCTTTCTTGACCAAGGCTGAACAGCTTTCCCGGGCATAACCCTGCCCCCAATATCGACGACTGAACACATACCCGATTTCAAGAGCGTAAAAATCTTTTTTTCCAGATACACATTTCCGATAAGTTTTCTGTTCTCTTTCAGGACAACGGCGATCATCTCATCAGATGAAATTTTCTGCTCAAGATCTTCTTCCGTTTCGGTGATGTTCATCGACCGGTACGGTTCAAACCTAATGACATCTTCATCGCACAGGATTTCATACAGATCACGCAGATCCTCCGCACAGTATCTGCGCAGAATCAATCGGTCGGTTTCCAGAATTATATTAGCTTCCGGCACGTTAGATACCTCTCACTCAAAAACTTGCTGAATTTTAAAAGTCTGTCTGTTCAGGTGATAACTGATCTCCACAAACTGCCCGAAGGTTCTCGCTCGTTCCAGCACAAGGTCATCTCTTTCGCCACGGCAGAACAGCGGTGTTCCCTCGCCGAGGATCACCGGAGAGATGCTCTTTCCTGACCAGATCAATAATCATTCCATCTGACCGGAAACACGCCGCAGCCGTCGGCGGCAGCTGAGCGCCAGCAGCACTGCCGCCCCGAACCACGAAATGATGCCCGACAGATAAATTCCCCACTCGCCCATGAACAGCGGCAGACTGAATTGCAGAATAAGCTTTGTGGGGTTGCCCTGAGTCATATCTTTTGTGCGTGAGGACATAAGACTGCGCTCCTTTTCATTTGATAACGCAAAGCATTATTTGAAACTGCGGGCGAGGAAGTTATCAAAGCCCCCTTTTTTTTCGCGGCGATAGTGAGCTGCATTCTCATTGCGGGAACAGGCGAAGGATACATGGTCGGTATCATAGTGGTATTCCCGCAGTAACCGGCGCACATCTGTTTTTCTTCAGTTTCCATTTGCTATGAGCGCGCGGACCTCCTCCAGTGTTGGGGGATTGAGAGGCAGCGGGAAGCGGGAAATGGCAACGCCCGAGCAGGCCGAGGCAAAGCGGACGGTCTCCTCGTCCGACATACCGTGAAGCAGGGCATAGACGCAGCCCGCCTTGTAGGTATCACCTGCGCCGAGGGTGCTTCTGACCTCTACGGAGAAGGGCTTCATGCGCTTGATTTCTTCTCCGCTGCGTCCGTAGAGCATCTCTCCGCCACCCGAGGTAATGATAGTCAGGCCGTCGGTGTTCTCCTGCATGAGAGCCATGACCTCCTCGCGGCTCATGCCCTGATAATGCCAGCTCAGGCATTCGCCGGACACTACGTTGATCGCGGCGTTGCGGTGCAGATAACTGTCGTGCATACTGTCGATGGTCACATAGGGAATGCCGTGCTCAACGCAGATCTCCGCCACGCGGTCGGATTCCGCGCGGAAAAACGGGTCGATGGACGCGGCACGGCAGCCCACGATATCCTCCTCCCGGGGAACGCTCCACCATCTGCGATCCTCGCCGAACAGGGTCTGGAAGCGTCCCATGGGTGAGCGGACAATGCCTGCGATGACCACATAGTCCATCACGCCGGGGTCATTGTCAACAAATTGCAGAGGCGACAGATCCACGCTCTTGTCCTTATAAAAATCTCTGAGCATGGGGGCCACCTCGGTGCCGATGTGGGTGCCGTCCATGCGCACATTCACTCCCAGAGAGCTGAGCACAATACAGGCTGTGCCCGTTTCACCGCCGGGCAGGAAATACTGTGCGTCTATCTCGGAATACTCGTCGGGCTGCAGAAAGCCGCCCTTGAGAAGAAAGGAATGGGTGCCCAGCACCTGACCGAAAAGATATGCATCTGCTTTCATGTTTAGTTCCTCCTGCTACTTTTCGTTGATCAAAGTATTCACGCTCTTGCCATGGCCTCACCGCACCATGTGAGCAGCAGGTCAAAGGCTTCGTCAAAATTATACGACTCACCTTTGCTCAGAGTGAAGGATGTTTCCAGAACCAGCCTGTCCCTGCCGCAAAGAGCTTCCAGCAGCTCTTTTTTCGTTCCGATGAACGATCCGCTTTCGAGATAATGCAGATTCTGCAGAACAAAGAATACGCCTTTGTATGTATAAGGCAGTGCGGCTTCGTTTTCCTCCGATGACGAGTGAATGAAGCGATGGCACAATTCGTGGTAAATATTGCCAAGGCTCAGTTTCACAAAGGAACGCACATCATGCTCCGTGTACACCGGGACAATCTCCCGCAGTGAGCCGAAATAATCCTTTGTGGTGTGCAGAAGATGGCATATCTCAAGGGGATTCCAGTTCTTCAGCTCCTCCGAGCCGCATATAAATCCGCAGGATTTCTCGCAGTTTTCAAGGGACTCGATCGCATCGCGGTAGGCTCTGAGATCGGCGGTCGCTATATCCATGATTACGACCATGATGTCAATGTCGCTGTTTTCTGATGCCTCGTCTCTGAGATAGCTTCCCTGTAGTCCGACATAGACAAGACGGCTGCCGAAGCGCTCTTTGAGCAGTGCTGTAAGTGAAGAAATGTATTGATTTGGGTTAAGCATATTGATCCTTTCTGCTCAATGGCTCATGCCGTCATGTGGACGGAGATGAAGTATCGTACAAATGCTTCTATTCTCTGCAAAGCTTCAGACTGTCTTTCCGGTTCGCGGTCGCACAGGTGCACCAGAGATGAAATGGGGGCTGTATAGCTGAACGCAAGCATTGCCGGTTCGCTTTTCTTAAGCACGCCATTCTCCATCATCCGCTCGAATACCTTTGTAAAGATGCCTGCCGTTCCTTCCAGAAAGTGCTTTGTGGCAAGCTTGCATACGCGCTCGTCGTGGAACTGCTCGGTAAGCAGCAGTTTTCTGGTCAGAACAATCTGAGTGTCATGGACAGTGAAATCAATCATACCCATGGTCAGCCGCAGCAGCTGCTCTCCGGAGGCAGGTGTTGCGGGCAGGTTGTCTGCAGAACCGAACCTCATGGCATAATATGCCTCCATTCGGTCGAGCAGGGCGTTCCATATCGCCTCTTTGCTTTCGTAATGTTTGTACAATGCCGATTTGCTTAGTCCCAGCCGAGCGGCAAGATCGCGCAGATTTGTGCCCTTATAGCCGTTTTCAGCAAACATGATCAGCGCTTCATTAAGAATTCTGTTCTTTGTTGAATTTTCCATATTCCCTCCGCAAATAAGGTGACCAGTTGGACACTTAAATTATAGTGTCCAACCGGTCACCTGTCAATAAGCACTTTTGCTCAGCAAGCAACTATTTTCGGGTTATTAAGATATCTGCGTGGCCGGACATAAACTGACCGCGTTGTCGTCTATCCTCCGCACAACGCTATCGATTTCTATTTACTCACTTATCCTCTTAATGAATATAAATTCCTCCTGCGGCAGATTAACCACTCTCTTTGTACATAATTATTAACGCTGCCTTTGTGCTGCTTTCCAATGCATAAATCAATTTTGCTGCTTATCCCGAATTCAGGATAAATAGTAGAACTGTTCAATAAATCGCGGCATAAAAATGCACCTGCCTTTCGATTGGATTGTACCAAAAGAAAGGAGCAGGTGCGAATGTGCGGGTTATTCGGTTGTCAACACGTAAGCATAACGGAGATAATCTATTGCCCCAGCAGGAAATCCAGCGCGCTTACAATCTTTATGCCGTCCTGATCCTGCGGCAGGTCGCATTCCATCGCAATGACCATCTTCTCGTAGTTGTCGGGAATGCGTCTCAGAGCCGAGAGTTCCCGTTCTCTGGTTTCGGGGGCGTTCATCGACTCGGTGACCTGAATGTACTTCTTTTCATCGGTCTTTGAGGCTATGAAATCAACCTCTTTGCTGTCAATCTTGCCAATGGCAACATCATAGCCGCGGCGGAGCAGCTCGAAATATACGATATTCTCAAGGATATGACCGCTGTCACCCTCGCGGTAGCCGAGCAGATAGTTCCGCAGACCCATATCCACGATGTAATATTTCCCAAGGGTCTTGAGATACTCCCTGCCTTTGATGTCAAAACGTTTGATCTCATAGAAGATAAACGATTCTTTCAGTGCTTCGATATATGCCTGAATGGTGTGGACAGCCGGTTTTGCCTTGCGCTTGCCCTCGTCCAGAAGTCCCTCGCTGACAAGGGTGTTGCCGA
Source organism: Acutalibacteraceae bacterium (assembly GCA_045538015.1). Lineage (GTDB taxonomy): Bacteria > Bacillota > Clostridia > Oscillospirales > Acutalibacteraceae > SIG598. The sequence goes on from JAZSQO010000090.1 coordinate 7,974, forward strand.
TGGATGTAGCAGAGGTGCTGTTGCCGATGTTATCTGCCAGAAACATCATCAGCTTACGCAGGAGCAACGGATCGGTGATGGTTCGCTGACCTTTGCGCTTTTCTCTTTCCAGAATGTCACGCACAACCACGGCAGAATAAACGCCGTCAAGGGCGGCGGTCACCTTGTCTGTCTCAAGTCCCACATCGGCCAGCATAGGCATTCCGCCGAACTTTGCATAGGCTTCGTACAGCTCCTTTGCCTCGTACACCTCGCCCTCGGCATCGGTGATGCGCTTGCGAGGCTGTCCCGTGGGGGATTTCC
>JAZSQO010000073.1:0-8152 GCA_045538015.1 Acutalibacteraceae bacterium
CATAGAAAAGGGCGACGTCACCCTCATCGCCTCCACCACCGAGAATCCCTATTTCTACGTCTACGGCGCCATTCTCAGCCGTTCCACAGTGTTTGAATTCACCCCGGTTTCCGCCGGTGAGGTGGAGCAGGCGGTGGAGCGCGCCTTTGCCTTTATGGCGGAGGAAAAGGACGAGGAGATAATTCCCGAGGATGGCGTGTGCGCCTACATCGCTCAGGCCTGCGGCGGCGACGTGCGCAAGTCCATCAACGCCGCCGAGCTGTGCGTGCTGTCAACGGCTCTGCTGGACGGCGAGCGGAGGGTCACGCTGGAAAGGGCCAAGCAGCTTGCCCAGCGCAGCGCCATGCGCTACGACCGGGACGGCGACGCCCATTACGACATCCTTTCGGCCTTTCAGAAATCCCTGCGGGGCTCCGACCCGGACGCGGCGGTGCATTATCTTGCCCGTCTGCTGGAGGCCGGAGACATGGCCTCGGTGTGCCGCCGGCTGATGGTGACCGCCTGCGAGGATGTGGGGCTTGCCTATCCGCAGATAATTCCCATCGTCAACGCGGCGGTGGACATCGCCAACAAGATCGGCCTGCCCGAGGCGAGGATACCGCTGGCCGACGCGGTCATTCTCGTGGCCACCGCGCCCAAGTCCAACACCGGCATCACGGCTGTTGACGAGGCCATCGCCGACATACGGAGCGGACGCACGGGCGATATTCCCTCCGACCTCAAGGACTCCCATTATTCCGGCGCGGCCAAGCTGGGACACGGTACCGGCTACAAGTATCCTCACGCCTACCCGGGCGGCTGGGTGAAGCAGCAGTACCTTCCCGACGCCATAAAGGACAGAAAATACTACCGCCCCGGCGCCAACAAAACCGAGCAGGCCGCAAAGGCCTACTGGGACAGCGTCAAGAGCGATAAAAAGTGAAAAAAGGACTTTGCCCAACGCTTTGTCGGGCAAAGTCCTTTTGCTGTGTCCGGGAATTATCAGAACCAGTTCATGGGGTTCTTGGCGGTGCCGTTCACTCTTATCTCGAAGTGGAGGTGAGGACCGGTGGAACGGCCGGTGCTGCCCACCTTGGCGACGGCCTGACCCTTGCTTACCGTTTCACCCACGGAGACGAGTATCTTGCTGCAGTGGGCGTAGAGGGTAGAGTAGCCGTTGTTGTGAGAGATAATGAGATAGTGGCCGTAGCCGTTGGAGTCGTATTTGATCTTGGTGACCGTTCCCTTGTCGGCGGCCACGATGGTCTTGCCGTAAACGCCGCCGCCGGAAATGTCGATGCCGGAGTGCAGGCGGCCCCAGCGGTAGCCGTAGTAGGAGGATACGCTCTTGCAGCTGGGAACGGGCCATGTGAAGCGGCCGGTGCCGGTGACATCCAGCGGGCCGGTGTAGCTGCCGGTGTTCTGCTTCTTGGTGCCCACCACGATGACCTCGGTGACCGGCTCCTCAAGGGTCTCACGGGAGACGACCGACTTGGATACCTGAACGCCGTCGATGTAGACGATCTCCTCGGTGACCAGCTGAGTGCCGTTCTTGCCGGGAGTGGTCACCTTGCGGTAGGATGTGTACTGGGAGCTGTCCTTGACGGTCTGGGTGGTGTAGGCGATGGTCTTTTCGTAGGAGTTGACCACGACGCTCTGCACCTGAAGCACGGGCTGCTCCTTTTCCACCAGAAGGGTGGAGCCGGAACGCAGAGTGCCGTCAAAGCCTTCGTTGAGCTGATAGATGCGCTCCTCGGTCATGTCGAAGCGGTCGGCAATGCCGGAAAGAGAATCGTTTCTGCGGATGGTGTACACCTCAGAAACCATTTCGGTCTGGCTGATGTAATCCTGAAAATCGGCGGCGGACATTATCTTCTCGGTGGCGTAAAGTCCGCTGACCGTTTCGGTGTTGCCCACCAGAGTCAGCTTCTCGTTGGCCTTGCCCAGACGATACTGCTCGAGGAATTTATCAAGAACATAGGTAAGGTCGCCTTCGCTGCGCACAGCGCCGATGAGGCGGTCGTCAACAAAGAGACCGTAGGCCTCCTCCACGTCGTCGCTGTGAAGAAGAATCGTGTTGCACAGCTCCTCGGAGGTGGTCAGGTTGGTGGTGTCGCCCACAGCGCTCAGAGAGTAGCTGGGACGCAGGGCATTGCGGAAGTCCTCGCTGGAGCTGATGACGCGCTCGCCCACCAGCTCGGTGGCGTCGGTATAGGTGCTCTCCTCGGTAATATAGCCGATAGTCTGGCCGTTGTAGTCCACCGCCAGCACATAAGTCCGGCCGAAGAGGGACGCGGCCACGACGGCCAGAAGAGCAAGGCAGATGATGGGCAGGCAGTGGTTGACCGCGCCGATCAGGAAGGAGCGGTGCTTGACCGCGCCCTTGGATGCCAGCTCGGAAGCGGTGCGGGTCATGGCCTTGACGCCACCCTCCTTGCGGGAAGCGGCCACAGTCCTGCAGGCCCGTCCGCAGTCAACGGCAAAGGCCTTGAATGCCCGCCAAGCCTCGGCCAGAGGCTGACCCACATTCTTGCTGAGGAAATGTCCCACGGGGCGGAGGGTCTTTTTCGCCGTCCGGCGAACGCGGTTGGCGTGGCGAAGTATCTGCATTCCGTACCAGCATATGTTGCGGTACAGCCAGTTCATGAGTTCCCAGACCTTGCCTGAGGGCTCCTGCGCGTCCCGGCGGAGCTTGGCTCCGACAGCGGCGGCGATACCGTTCAGCAGGTTACTCAATCTATCAAGCCTCCAATATTGATGGTTGCTGCCCTTCGGTGATGCCGGAGAGCAAGGTGGTTTTGATGCAAGTGATGATGCTTCTGGCATAACTGCCGGGTATATTATATCGTTTTCCGGCGGCAAAAGCAACCCGGGCGGGAATTCTTCGGCCATTATGGCCAAAAGCAAACCCGGTACACCGATGTATTCTGTGTCGGTGTACCGGGTTTTGTGTAAGATTTTGTGAGAGAAAGGTGAATATTTCCGCTGATCTTTGGCAGCTGTGACGGAGCTTACTGCGGATATTCCAGCATATCCTGAGTCCAGCACCGTACGACCTCGGCGTACCCGGCGGCGAGGGCCTTGGCTCCCTCAAGGTCGTGCTCCAGCCAGTTGCCGCACTGGATCTTCCGGGCACCGGGGATCTCACCCTGCCACGCGGCGCAGCGGTCGATGGTCTGGGAGACAAGGGAGATGACCTCGCTGTGGCGCAGGCCGCGGGTGAGCAGGTAGAAGCCGGTGCGGCAGCCCATGGGGCCGAAGTATATGACGTTGTCGGCCACATCGGAATTGCGGGCGATGGTGGCGAACAGATGCTCAAGGGTGTGCATGGCCGCCTGCTCCATGAAGGGAGGGGTGTTGGGTCTGACAAAGCGCAGGTCGTAGGTAAAAACATCTCCGTCCACCCGGGAGAGGTAAAGTCCCGGCTCGAGGATGTCGTGGTTGATGGTGAAGCTGACGATGGTGTTCATTGTTTTTCCTCACTTATTTTTTATCCGCGGGCGTGCCGCCGGAAAGCTCCTCCACCTTCATGCGAAGGATGGCGTTTTCAATTTCCAGCTCGGTTTCGCGTTTTTTGTAATTGGTGGTTATGCACCGGCCGCACAGACAGGCATTGCTGCCGTTTTCGAGGGTCAGCTCGCTGGCGCTGACGAGCACCCACTCCTTGAGGGTGGGACTGAAAAATTCATAGGCGCTCATCTGGCCCCTGCCCTGACTTAGCCACCGGGGCACGGGGCAGAAGTCGCAGGGCTGGTCAAGGCCGTATATGGCCTTGTAGCACGTCTGCCGGGGCTTGCTTTTGTCAGGATGATTGGGCTCGGAGCCGGTGTAGAGCAGCTGATAGTTATCCGGGTTGATGACACAGATATCCACGGGAGAAGCACTCAGAATATTCCGTGCCAGCCGGTAGGCGTTAAGGGTGGAGGTGTGAGCCCGCTGCTTGAAAACGAAAAGACTGAGCAGGCGGGCGACATAGCTAAGGGTGTCCCTTTCCTCTTCCGACCATACCCGGGTGGACTGGCAGTCGAAGAAGGCGATATAGCCTTTCACCACGCCCTCGTCCAGCAGGGGACAGTGAATGAAGGCGCGCACATCGTCAATGCCGGCGGCCAGCAGCTTTTTGCGCACATCGGCCGGAGCGTCGTCAAAGGAATTATAGCGCAGGGACATATACTCGCCCGAACGGGAGCTTTCAAAAAGGGCACGCAGCTCCCCGGTGTACTCCACGGGCTGGGTCAGAGACTTGACGCCGCTGGCGTTCCACTGGCGGGTGATGTTCATGACCTCGCCTCGTATCTCGGCGATGGAAACCCGGCCCAGTCCGAAGTGGGTGCCCATGAGCTGAAGCACAAGAGGCAGAGTCTTGTCAAGGTCGGTGGATTCGTAGAGGCAGTTGAAGATGTAGTCGCTGATCTTGCCTCGAGCGCGGTAGCCGGAGCGGGACTCAACGCCGGCGGGATCGTTCATGGGGGAGAGCGGCTCGTTTTCCGGGAGGGTCTCCTCGCAGAAGCAGTACTGGTTTTTGCCGTTGTTCTTGGCGGTGTACATGGCCTTGTCGGCGCTTCTGAGCAGCTCGGCATAGGTCTGGCCGCACTCGGGATAGCTGGCAATGCCGATGCTCATGGTGACGCAGACATTGCTGTTGCCCAGCTGGAAGGCCTGCTTCATCCGCTCCAGCAGCAGGTCGGCGCGGCGGGAAACGTAGGTGCGCCCGCTGGTGTTTTTCATAAGAATGACAAACTCGTCGCCACCGATGCGGCACAGAATGTCCTCCCGGCGGAAGGTGATGGAGAATTTGTCGGATATGTTGGAGAGCAGAGCGTCTCCGAAGGGATGGCCAAGGGTGTCGTTAACCGACTTGAAGTCGTCAAGGTCGCAGAACAGAAGGGTGTGCTTCCCGGCCTTGCCGTCGCCGCTCAGGTAGTCGTCGATAAGGGTCTGGGCGGCCTTTTTGTTGTAAAGGCCGGTCAGCGGGTCGTGCTCCACCCACTCGCTCAGCTCGGCGGCTCGGGCCTCGATCTCCTTGTGGTGCTCGATGTCAGACATGATGAGCACGGCGCGGCCGTCGAATTTTCCTGTGTGGTTGATGCGCAGAAACTGGGCGCTGTACCACATGGGCGATTCGCTGCCGGCCAGAGTCAGCCGAAGCTCGCACTCAACAAGAGCATCTCCGTCCAGCAGGCTGGTCACTACATTCTCCACGCAGAAGCCGGTGTCGAACAGCTCCCGGTCGTCCTCGAACACCAGCGATTTGCGCATGGCGCTCATCAGGTCGGAGTAGTGCCGCACCTTGTCCAGAGCGGAAAAGGCCGGAGAATGGCTGATTATTCTGACAGCGTCGGAAGTAAAGTTTATCTCCACTGCCAGCTCAACAATGGAGCTGACCGCACGGCCAAGCTGAGTACGGCCGCTGCTGAAAAACATGGCAAAGCCCCCAAATCAATTCTTTTCTTTTTGTTTCAGTTTCATCTTCGGCTCAGTGCTGCCACCAGCGCAGAGGAGCGCACAGCGGGCTGAACAGAAACACCAGCAGAAGCGCCGCAAGTATCACAAGGATAAACAGCGTTCCGCAGGACATTACGGGCGAGGTGGAGCTGCGCATCCTTCTGCGCGAGTCGCGCTCGCCGGTCTTTACATTGCGGAGCACCTGACGGTACTGCTGAACATCCGGCTTGAGAGACACGGCCCGTTTGGCATAGGAAAGAGCCGTCTTGCCGTCGCCAAGGCCGTAGGCGGCCACGGCGCTCAGGCAGTACCATTCGGCGTTGCGGGGCAGGTTGCTGCCGCCAAGGACATCGGCTGCCGCGTCAAACTCGCTCATTTCGATCAGATTTCTGGCTCGCTCCAGAGGAGGAATGGCCTCCTGAGCGCGCACGATCTCCCGCTCGAGCTTGATCTGCTCATAGGCGGTGTTGACCTCCTGCATCCGCTCGGCGGCCCACTGGTCGTCCGGATTGAGGTCGGGATGGTATCTTTTGGCCAGAGCGCGGTATGCCCTGGTTATTTCCTCCTCGGAGGCGTCCGGGGCAACGCCCAGAACGATATGCGGATCTCTTGTCATTATCCGGCTCCTCTCAGGCCGCGCCGACGGCCGACGATACTTAATCACTTTAATTATAATACATACCGCGCCGTTTTGCACTAAGAAAAAAATAAATTTTCCGGAGGTTTATTAATGCTCGCGTAACATTGGGGCGGTAATATAACAGCGCAAAGGGAAATCCCTCTGCAGTTTTTCAAGCTACCGCCTGTGCGTACACTTTTCTGATGCTCCTGCTTTGATGTGTATTGCCAAATCACCGCGCCCTGCCAGACGCGGTTCTGCCCGCCGCGAGCGGGCCGGCGTCTGCCAACGCCGAAATGTTCAACTCCCTTTCTCTCTTTCTTTTTCTGTACAGGCGGCACGCCGCGAAGTCTGAATGCCTCGGACTTCGCGGCTTTTACTTTTTTGCTCAGATATCTTGTATTGTTCACAAAAAATGTGTATTATAAGTATAAACGCGCGGCCGTTTGACGGAACGCGGCACACTGCAACGGAAAGGAACAGTATTCCGCTCTGGCGGGATACCGGTGAATTATTATGGGAATTATCAGAACCGCGCTCAACGCCATAGGCGGAACCCTTGCCGACTCCTGGCTGGAGGCCATCGAATGCTCTGATATGGGCGACAGCACCGTCTTCTGCCGGGGCACCATGGTGCACTCCGGTGACGGCCGCCACGGCAACAAAAAGAAGACCGTGGATACCGTGTCCAACGGCTCCAAGATCCATGTGGGACACAACCAGTTCATGATCCTCGTGGACGGCGGCAAGGTGGTGGACTACACCGCCGAGCCGGGCTATTACGAGGTCAGCAACTCCTCCATGCCCTCGCTGTTCAACGGCCAGTTCGGCGATATGTTCAAGGACATCTGGGACCGCATCAAGTTCGGCGGCACTCCCTCCTCCGCTCAGAAGGTCTACTTCATCAACCTGCAGGAGATAAAGGGCATCAAGTTCGGCACCGCCAACCCGGTCAACTATTTTGACTCCTTCTACAACGCCGAGCTCTTTGTGCGCGCCCACGGTACCTACTCCATCAAGATCACCAACCCTCTGCTGTTCTACGCCGAGGCCATTCCCAAGAACAAGGACAAGGTTGATATTCAGGATATCAACGAGCAGTACTTCAACGAATTCCTCGATTACCTCCAGTCCTCCATGAACCGTATGTCGGCCGACGGCATCCGCATTTCCTACCTTGCCTCCAAGAGCCGCGAGCTGTCCGAGTACATGGCTCAGGTCATGGACGAGGAATGGAAGCAGAAGCGCGGCATGGAGGTCCAGTCGGTGGGTATCGGCAGCATCTCCTACGACGAAGAATCCAAGAAGCTCATCGAAATGCGCAACAAGGGCGCCATGATGGGCGATCCCAATATCCGCGAGGGCTACATCCAGAGCACCATCGCCGAGGGCATCAACGCCGCCGGAAGCAACACCGCCGGCGCCACCACCGGCTTTGTGGGCATGGGTATGGGCATGAACGCGGGCGGCGGCTTCATGGGCGCCGCTCCGGCCAGCAACCAGCAGGCCATGCAGTACAGCCAGCAGGCCTCCGCTCCCACTCCGCCCACCTACGACAAGCCCGGCGCCGTAGCTCCCGCCGGCAAGACCGCCAAGCGCTGGACCTGCTCCTGCGGCAAGCAGAGCACCGGAAAGTTCTGCCCCGAGTGCGGTGCCGCCCGTCCGGTGGCCGTTCCCGCGGCTGAAACATGGGTGTGCTCCTGCGGCAGCCACTGCACCGGAAAGTTCTGCTCCGAGTGCGGTTCTCCCCGCCCCGAGGCAAAGCCCGTGTGCCCGCAGTGCGGCAAGGAATTTGACCAGATCCCCAAGTTCTGTGACGAGTGCGGTCACAAATTCTGATTAAGTAATGGGGTAAGCCCATGGATAAAATTGTAAGCTACAAGTGCCCAAGCTGCGGCGGCGGACTTAAATTCACGCCGGGCAAGGGCTTCAAATGCGAATACTGCCTGTCGGTGTTCAATCAGGAGCAGCTGGACGAGGCCTTCGCTCCTGAGGAAGCCGCCCAGAGCGCCGACACCGCTCCGGAAAGCCAGCCGGCAGAGCAGAGCGCGCCGACGGTCGACGCAAAGCCGGGCGAAGCGGTGGTGTACAGCTGTCCCAGCTGCGGCG
>JAZSQO010000010.1:0-15535 GCA_045538015.1 Acutalibacteraceae bacterium
TGTGCAGTATTATTCGGCGGTGGAACTGAACGCCCGCAACACCTTTCTTTCCTTTGAATCCATTGTGGATATACTCAAAAAGTCGGCGGCCTCGCTGTTTCTGGCGCTGGGCGTGGGCGGCATAATCGTCCTGACCGGCACTGATCTTTCCGCCGGACGGCTGATGGGTCTTGCTATGCTGGTGTCGGCCTCTCTGCTGCAGAAAAGCGACCTCGCCACCAAGATGTGGCCGGGTCTTGATCCGCTGCCCATCCCGGTGGTCATCCTGCTGGTCATGGCCATCGGCGGCGCGGTGGGTGCCTTCAACGGCTTCTGCGTGTCAAAATTCAGCCTGCACCCGTTTATCGTGACCCTGGCCACCCAGCTGATGCTGTACGGATTTATCCTGATATATATGACATGGGGCAACAACGGCGGCCAGCCCATCGCCGGCCTGACCGAGGGCTACAAGAATATCGTCAAGGGAACGGTGAATATAGGCTCGGTGGCGGTGCCCTACTATGTGTTCTATGCCATCGCCGCCACGGCCATAATGTGGTTCATCTGGAACCGCACTACCCTTGGCAAGAATATGTACGCCGTGGGAGCCAATCCGGAGGCGGCCAACGTGTCCGGCGTCAGCGTGGGGCGCACCATAATCCTCGTGTTTATGATGGCCGGTCTGCTGTACGGATTTTCCGGCTTTGTGGAGGCGGCGCGCATCGGCTCCAACAACGCCACCGCCGGCATGAACGCCGAGCTGGACGCCATTGCCGCCTGCGTCATCGGCGGCGTGTCCTTCACCGGCGGCACCGGCAAGATTTCCGGCATAGTCACCGGCGTCATCCTGCTGCAGATAATCACCGTTGCTCTCCAGTGGTTAGGCGTGTCCACCAACCTGCAGTATATCATCAAGGGTGTTATAATCCTCGTGGCCGTGGCCATAGACATGAGAAAATATCTGGTGCGCAAGTGAGACAGTGCGGGTGAAAGAGTACCGGGGCAGCAAAAAGGCCGCCGCGGATGAGTTTTCCGCGGCGGCTGCTTTGGCGTGTATTATCTTGCGAAGGGTCGGTTGAAGGAGCCGATCTCGATGAGGTTGCCTTCCGGGTCGGAAATGTAGCAGGTGCGCTGACCCCACGGCTCGGTGGTTGGCTCCATAACGGAGCCGGCGTCCAGACTTATGGCCCGGGCATACTGCTCGTCCACCTCCTCGAAGGTGTCCACATAAAGAGCCAGCTCGGAGTGGCCGTTGAGGCCATTTACATACTCATATCTGCGGGAGGTCATCTTCTCAAAATCCTCCCGGCCGTACAGAAGAAAAAGGGTACCGTCCTTCAGCAGGTAGACGTTGGAGGTGTCCTCGGCCTCCTTTATCTCAAAGCCGAGCACATCGCGGTAGAAGCGTATCATCGCACCCATATCCTTTACAAAAAGTCCGAAGCCGTCGAGTTTCATGATAATTCGTTCCTTTCCTTGTGTTTCAGTGCCCTAGCATACCCAGCGCCTCGTCCAGAGAGACACACCGGGCATACCGGCGGGGCCACATAAAGTCGTTGTAGTAGTGGCAGCTGTCCGCGGCGGACATGAAGCCGTTGTCAAAGGTGGAGTTGGCGTTTTCCGGCACGATGATCTCAAAGCCGTGCTCAAAGCCGCACTTGACCGCGGCGTCTATGCAGTAGTCGGTCTGCAGTCCGGCGATCATCAGCGTTCTTTCCTTCTTCGAGCGCAGATACTCGAGGAGGCCGGAGCCTCTGAAGGGACTGTTGACCCTTTTGTCAAAAATCCTCTCGTTCTCCGTCGGCGCAAAGCCGGCGAATATCTCAAAGCCGTCGGAGCCTTTGGCCAGCGCTGTGCCCGGGCCGTCGTCGTGGCGGATGTACACCACCTCGGTGCCGCCGGTTCTCGCCGCGCCGATCAGCTGCCTTACGCCCAAAACAAAGGCTTCGTAATTATAAAGGCGGTCGTTGACGATGGCCTTCTGGGTATCGATTATCAGAAGCGTCACGGAAAAGCCTCCTTACGATTGAGCCTGCCCGGAGCGGTACAGGTCGATATAATGATCCAGCAGTCCGTAGATCCAGTCTCCGATGTGGCTGAACTCAAAGCCGAGGCTCCGCGCCCGGTCGGTGTTTATGCTGAACTCCGGGTCGCCGTTGTAGGGAGCCGGATCACCCTCGGGCGAGATGATCGCCTCGGTGCCGGTGCGGCTTTCCACATAGCGGAGCATTTCCTTGATGGATACGGTGCCAACCGAGCAGCCGTTGACCGGCCCGGAGCAGTCGGTGTCAACGAGGTGAGCCAGAAAACGCCCGGCCTCCTCGGAATGGATGTAGCTCATCTGAAAGTCGGCGTTGTCAATGTGCATGGGCGTGCCGCTCAGGGTGTGCTCCACATAAAAGCGCAGACGGTTGGTGTAGTCGTCAGTGCCCAGCACCACCGGATAGCGCACCGCCGTCCAGTTTCGGTCGCCATAGCACTGGCAGAGGGCGTTTTCCGCCTGCCGCTTCACCGCGTCGTAGGGAAAATCGGGGCGGTCGCACCAGATAAGCTCGCGGTGATCGCCGCAGTAATCGCTCTCCACGGTGTTTATCCGTTTGGGATCGTACACCGCAGTGGTGGACATATATATGTATCGGCCGCAGTCCAGCACATCCATGATGCGGCGGATGTCGTTGGAGCAGTAGGCTATCTTGTCGATGACCGTGTCAAAGCGCTTTCCGGCCAGAGCGGAGGCCATGCTCTCGCTGCTGCCTCGGTCGAGAATGATACGCTTTACGCTGCCGCCGAAGGGATCGGGAGCCTTTCCCCGGCTGGCTATGGTCACATCATGCCCGGCCTCAATCAGCGCCTTTACCATGGGGATGCCGAAGAAACGGGTGCCGCCCACTACCAGAATATTCATGCCGTCCACCTCTCAAAGATATATATTCATAATATATCGCCGGGGCGGGACAAAGTCAATGCGAAAGGGGCGGAACGATCAAAAGACCGCTCCGCCCCGGAGATTTATGCGCAAAGAATATGTATCAGTCCGCCGCACAGAGCGCACACGGGAAGGCCGATAAGCGCGCCCCAGAAGCCGTCCTTTACGCTCTTTCCGACGTTGGAGGCGTATTCGGCGTCCATGTCCTCGGTGCCGGGCAGGCGAGCCTTCTTCCAGTGAGCGAGGATGCCCAGGTCAAGGGTGAGGACATCAAAAATATTGACCACCGTCCAGATGATATAGCTGTAAAGAGCGCCCGCGGGGAAATTCCGTGCTCCGGCGAGGTATACCATCCCGGTCAGCAGGGCGGTAAAGAGCAGGCATACCGCCATCTTGGCAAGCACCAGACCAGCCGTCTGCCGGGCTTTGGGCTTGGGCATATAATCGGGATTGAGCTCGATAAACCGCTGCTGAACCGCCGGGGAATATTCGTGGAGCCACGCGGTTTTATCCAGCAGAACAGAGCCTACGATAGCGGCGCCGAAGATCACGCAGGCGGCGACGCATTCAATGACAAGGATCATCATTTTCTCCCCCTTTTCGTTCTCACAAGGGCGAAATCGCATTTTTCGCCCTGCTCAAGGGTCTGGGTGCGGACAAATTCAATGCCGGTCAGGTGGCCGAAGCAGTGCTCGTCGCTTTCGCAGAAGGTGTGGATTATCTCCGGACAGCCGCACCGGCGGCACCAGCGGCAGTAGGTGCAGTCGAGAATATCAAAGCGGACTTCGCCCTTTGGCGAGGGGTAAAATTTCTGCTCAAAGCCGCCCTCGGCGCCGAACATGGTTTTGGCCATGGAGGCAAATATCCGCAGGAACAGCCCCTTCATAAAGGGCAGCGCTGTGAGGTGGCGGAGAGCCTTGCCCATCTTCTGTCCACGCTGGTCAATGGCGGCGTCGAGATATTCCATGGCAGACTGCGGCCCGAGGTGCCGCTCCATGGCTCGATAGAGAGCCGCCCGGGGGAAAATATAGCCGTGGACATGGCTTCGCTCGCCCTTTGGAAGGTGGGGACAGCCTTGTATCAGCTCGTCAAGGCCGGCCTGCGCCTCCTGCCGGATGGCACGGGCGGTGCCTCTTCCCTTCTCCCGGGCGATGGCGCTGAGCATGGAGCGGTAATCACTGCTTATCTTCATTTTCCTTCTCCTTTATCTTCTGCTTGTAGGCGGCCAGCTCGCTGTTCATCTGCCGGGTGGTGACCGAGCGGCGCACGCTGAAGAACCAGTACACGCAGCCGTAGCACAGCACCATGAAGGCAAAGAACAGGGCGGTGACGGGAAGGCTTCGGCCAAACCAGCCGCCCAGCCAGCTGATGGCCGCGTACACAAGGGAGCAGATGATGGCAAAAAGAATATTCTTCGCGGTCAGGCGCTCGGCTTCGTCAAAGCTGCCCATCAGATAAAGCTGGACAAAGCCCATGACATAGGTGGAGGCGATGATTTCGGCTATGACCCAGACGCTCGCCGAGGAGCTGCCCGAAAGCAGCTGAAAGACAAGGTAAAAGCCCAGAATGGTGTAGCAGTAGAGGGGCGACTTCTGCTCCACCTCGATCTCCTTTGCGATAAAATCTTTCCAGCGGCTCATGTCTCTTCTCCTTTCAGGACGCGCCGAAGCTCCTTGAGATAGCGGCGGGAGATTATCACCCGTTCGCCGTTGTCGAGTGTGACCTCGGCGCGGCTGCCGGGAATGCTTTTCAGGTGGGATATGCGCATGATGTTGACCACCATGGATTTGCTGCACCGGAAGAAACCGTCTTCGGCAAAGGTCTCTTCGGCGGCGGCCAGCGTGAGCTGGGTGCGCAGAACCTCGCTGTCGGTGTATACATACACGGCGTTGTCCACGCTTTCGAGATAGAGCGTCTCGGAGGGCGTCAGCAGGCGCTGTCCGCTTTCGCTCTGGGCGGGCAGGCGGCTGCCGTGCCGCTCGATGACCCGGATAAGACTGTCTATGCGCTCGGTCCGCTCCCGATAGCGGATGATGACCTCCTCCGGGCCGTCGGAAATATGCTGGAGAGTCAGTTTCATGGCCTTCCTCCGGTTGGTTTGGTGTGATTGAATTATATCAGCCGGGAAGGCGCCTTTGCAACCGCCGGAACAGCAGGATGCGTTTTGAGGCGCGCAAGATGCAAAATTTGCCTTTAATTATGGTTTATAGTTGCAATTTGTGTTCGGTTCGTGATATACTTTTTTTGTCAATGCGGTGCTTTGGCGCCCGTGAACATTACATTTGAAATTACGGAGGAACAGAGTATGGAAAACAACACCAACGGCGTCGTTCCCGCCGCCGAGACCACTGTACAGCCCGCTCCCGCCGCTCAGCCCACTCCCGCCGCTCAGCCCGCTCCCGCCGCTCAGCCCGCTCCGGTCGCTCAGCCCGCTCCGGCGGCGCAGTCTGCACCTGCCGTTCAGAACGTTCCGCCCAAGCGCGTGGGCCTGTTCATCGGTCTGGGCGCCGCGGCGCTTGCCATCATCATTGCCGTGGTGTCGGTGCTGGGCACCTACTCTTCGGCCATGAAACTTTATGAGGCGGGTGAGTACACCGATGCCAAGCAGATGTTCGGCACCTTTGGCTTTGCCCCTCAGTTCGGCGAGATGGTAAAAGAATGCGATTACGCTCAGGCCGGCGTTTACGCCGAGAACGGCCAGTATTTTGAGGCCAGCCAGCTCTACCATGGTATCCGCGGCTACAAGGATTCCGCCGAGCTGACCAGCGTCAACCTCTACGCCCACGGCGAATCCCTGATAGAGGAGGGCCAGTATCAGGAGGCCCGCAGCCTTTTCCTTGCCATGGGAGACTATGAGGACGCTGCCACCAAGGCCGACGAGGCGCTTTACGCTCAGGCTGAGGCCGCCTATGAAAAGGGCAAGTACATTGATGCCCGCAAGCTGTTTGAAGAACTGGGCGACTTTGAGGACGCCGCCGAGCGCGCCGTGGACTGCGACATCAGCATGGGCATTGACCTTTACGAAAAGGGCCGCATTGAAGATGCTGTAAGCGTGCTGAAGGATTACTGCGACGACAACGAAACCGCGGAGATGTATGTTGCCCTCTGCGCCTTCTGGCTGGCGGATGACATTGATTTTTATGAGATGTGCACGCTCCACGACCGTCTGCTGGAGTTTGCCGGCAACAGCGAGGTGGACTTCGCTCTGGCTCATCCCTTCTTCTTCTACGCCAGATTCTTTGACGTGGAGTGGAGAATAAAGGGCACCCGCTATTCCATCGACGCTGAGTACGAATGCGACACCGTGTACTTCGACCTGCCCTGGGATGTTGAGGAGGGCAACCTGAGCTACCGCTACAACGACGAGTACTTCTGCATCGAAGTCGAAGGTGAAAGATGGTTTACCATCACCGGCTTTGACAGCTACGACGAGCTGCATCCCGACGAGATGTACATCGAGGATCCGGACGGCAATACCTACACCATGTATAAGTATTTCGAGTATTGATTCGTTTTTCAGGACAATTCAAAGGAGCCGTTCCCATGGCCGGGAACGGCTCCTTTTTGCGCTTTGTCTATTCGTTTGCTTCCTGCCCGGAGGAAATATTCCGGCGGGCGGCGGCGATATGCTCGGTCATGCTCTGCTCGGCAAGGTCGCCGTCGTGGGCGGCTATGGCCTTGAGGATGGCGCGGTGCTCCTCCACCGCCCGGGCGGCCCGCTCGGCCGAGCGCATGGAGTTGCTTCGGGCACGGCCCGTGTAGCTGTGAAAGCTGGACAGCATGGAGCGAAGAGGCCGGTTGCGGCAGGCCTCGAAGATGGTGTTGTGGAACTCGCCGTCCAGCTGCCAGAGCTGCTCGGTTTTTCCCTTGAGAAGATAGAACTCCTGCAGGTCGGTGAGCCGTTCCAGAGACTGAAGCTCCTCGTCGGTGGCGTTTTCGGCGCACAGCCGGGCGGCAAGGCCTTCAATGCGCTCGCGCACGGCGTAGATGTCGGAAATATCCTTTTCGGAGACGCCCACGACCGTGGCTCCCTTGTTGGGAATGAGCTGAACCAGTCCCTCCAGCTCCAGCTGGCGCAGAGCCTCGCGCACCGGAGTGCGGCTCACGCCG
Organism: Acutalibacteraceae bacterium; assembly: GCA_045538015.1. Lineage (GTDB taxonomy): Bacteria > Bacillota > Clostridia > Oscillospirales > Acutalibacteraceae > SIG598. The sequence continues at coordinate 7,016 of JAZSQO010000010.1, forward strand.
TATTTCTGGCTGAGCATAAGCTCGCTCAGGCTGTCGCCGGATTTGTACTCGCCGTTTATGATGGCCTGCTCAAGGTCGCTGAACACAACGGAGCACAGAGAGCCGTTCTTCTGCGCGCCGCTCATTTTCTCACCCCGGTGACGGAGGCGTAAAGCACCTCCAGCTCCTCGTCGCTCATTACGGTCTGGCGGCCTCCGGCGTACTGCTCCTCTATCCACTTCTGCATCTCGAGGACGACCTCGTCCTTCTTGCTGACCATGTCGTCGCCGGTGAGGCGGTAGTGAGTGTTTATCCAGTAGGCAACGCCGGCAAGGCCGGAAACATTGCTCAGCGCCACGCCGGCCGGGCGGCCAAGCAGACGCTCGGTGTCGAAGATATTGTATATCTCCTGATCCTTCATCATGCCGTCGGCGTGGATGCCGGCACGGGTGATGTTGAAATTCTTGCCCACAAAGGGAGTCATGGGCGGGATGTCGTAGTCGGTCTCTCTGGAGATGTATTCGGCCAGCTCGGTGATGGCAAGGGTGTCCATGCCGTTGAGAGTGCCCTTCAGGGAGGCGTACTCAAAGACCATGGCCTCGAGGGGCACGTTGCCGGTGCGCTCGCCGATGCCCAGCAGAGAGCAGTTGACCGCCTGAGCGCCGTACAGCCACGCCACGGAGGCGTTGACCACGCCCTTGTAGAAGTCGTTGTGGCCGTGCCACTCGATCATTTCGCAGGGCACGCCGGAGTAGTGCTGCAGGCCGTAGATGATGCCGGAGACGCTGCGGGGCAGCGCCACGCCGGGATAGGGCACGCCATATCCCATGGTGTCGCAGGCTCTTATCTTAATGGGCACGCCGCTCTCTCTGGAAAGCTGCATCAGAGCCGAGGCGAAGGGCACCACAAAGCCGTAGAAGTCGGCCCGGGTGATGTCCTCGAAATGGCACCGGGGACGGAGGCCGGCGTCGATGGCCTCCTTGACGATACCGAGGTATTTATCCATGGCCTGAGCGCGGGAAAGGCCCATTTTGTTGAAGATATGATAGTCGGAGCAGGAAACGAGAATGCCGGTCTCCTTGATGCCGATGTTGCGTACCAGCTCGAAATCCTGCTTTGACGCGCGGATCCATGTGGTGATCTCGGGGGACTCATAGCCAAGATCCATGCACTTCTTTATGGCCTCCCGATCCTTCTGGGAGTAGACGAAAAATTCCGTCTGGCGGATGATGCCGTTGGGGCCGCCCAGCTTGTGCAGCAGCTTGTATATCTCCACCATCTGCTCGGTGGAATAGGGAGAGCGGGACTGCTGACCGTCACGGAAGGTGGTGTCGGTGATGTAGATATCGTCCTGCATATTCTCCGGCACGCGGCGGTAGTTGAAGGCAATTTTCGGCACCTCGGTGTAGGGGAACATATCGTGGAACAGCTCAGGACGCTCCACATCCTGAAGCATATAATCGTAAGGGTCCTGCTCGAGCAGATTGGTTCTGCGGCTGATGCTGATGTTGGACATGATCTTTGCCCCTTTCTCTGACGGAAGGAACAGCCCCTTAGAAGCTCTGAGGCTGCACACTTGTATTATTGTATACAATCATACAAGTGTGCACCCTCTTTGTCAAGAGCTTTTGATGGGGAAGAAAAAATAAATAATCGGACAGAACGCGGAAAATGACCAAGGCGATTCATTTCTGGAAATGATAAGATTAATCATAAACTTATAATTACAGAACAGCGAGCTGGAGAAAATGAAGAAGAAAACCTCAGTCGCGTACCGGATCATCAAATGGCTGGTGAGGGTATGCTACAGAAAAATGAAGGTGGATGGGCTGGAAAACCTGCCTGACGAGCCTTGTCTGGTCATCAGCAACCACGCGCAGATGAACGGCCCCATCGCCTGCGAGCTGTATTTCCCCGGGAACAGGTATACATGGTGCATAGGCCACATGATGCACCTCAGGGAGGTGCCCGACTATGCCTTTCAGGACTTCTGGTCGAAAAAGCCGTGGTACAGCCGATGGTTCTACCTCCTGCTTTCGTATATGATCGCGCCGCTGTCGGTCTGCGTTTTCAACAACGCCGATACCATAGCGGTTTACAAGGACACGCGCATCATCTCCACTTTCCGGGACACGGTGAGCACTCTGTGTGAGGGCGCCAATGTTATAATCTTCCCGGAACACAGTCAGCCCCACAACAACATCGTGAACGATTTTCAGGATAAATTCGTGGACATCGCCCGGATGTACTACCGAAAGACCAAAAAGGAGCTTTGCTTTGTGCCCATGTACATTGCGCCGGAGCTGAACACGATGGTGTTGGGCGAAGCGACACGCTTCAGCGCGGAGGCGCCTATAGAAGAGGAAAGAGCAAGGATATGCGGCCACCTGAAGGACGGGATAACCTCCGCGGCGATGGCGCTGCCTCCTCACCGGGTGGTGCCCTACGACAACATTCCCAAAAGAGAATATCCGATGAGTCGGTGAAGCCGCCCGGGAGGGCAAAAAAACAAGGCAGGGCGCGTCACCCTGCCTTGTTTTTTTGCAAAGAAAGTAAGATCAGATGGAAACGTAGATAGCCGGACGGACGGCTCGGGACGTATAGTCGACCGGATTGCCTCCAAGCATAATAAATCCGAAGAAGTGGACAGAATCGGCACGGCCGCTGTCGCCGGGAGTTCTGAGCCACCAGCAGCAGTTCCCGGAGGTCTTTCCGACCTCGGCGCCGTTGTTGACGGCGTGGTTGGTGGGCAGAGCCTCTCGATCCATGTCGCCGGAGAAGTAGGTCTCGACCTCCGTGTCGCTCAGGCAGAAAACATAGTCGTCGGTGTAGTAATACCCGCCGTTGTAGTTTCTGGTTTCTATTTCGGAATAGAGGATATAATCCTTCTCAGCGGAGGAGAAAGCCGAGTCATAGAACGAATTATTGAGCCAGCGGCGCAGAGAAGAATCCTTCCATGGAATGCTGCCTTTATGGTTGTGGAAGACATGGGCGTCGATACCGTACTCGGTGATGAGCAGGGCGCGTCCGGCGCTCCGGTCAACATCCAGCACTCGCCAGCTGATGGGCTCCTTTCGATTGCTGCGGGATCCGTAATAGGAGCCGAATTCGATGTAGTCGCCTTCGCTGATATTTTCGAAAGGGTTTATCTCATCGTCATAAGGCGAGATGGAATCATCAGTTTCGTCTTCATCATAGGGCGTGTCAGACTCATCCTCGATATCCTCCGGCTCAACGGGATCCACTATGACGTTCCTGCTTCCGCAGGAGTTCATTGCGGGGCCGGAACAGGACATGGCCCGACCGGCAGCAAAGAACAGTATGCTAAGCATTATAAAGAAGATAAAAATCTGGTTGCTGCTGAACCTTCCGTTGGAGCCTTTACCGGAGATAGTGTCATAAATCCACTTGGAGAAGCCCCAGACAACGGTGACAATGCTAAGCAGATTGGCGATAAACTCGCAGGTATCAAAAAAAGAAGGCGCCTGAGCCTCATAAACCACAGTGGAAATTGCTGCTAAAGAATTCAACAAAAACATTATTCGCTCCCCTTTGCATTATTACAAGACTCTACAACAAAAAATTAACAAATCTTTAATAAAATTATAGGAGCATATTTTTGAATTGTCAAGGTGGGAAAGAGGATAAAAAGTGTGAATTTGAGAAAATGCTTCGGTATAGGGATGTAATTTCGGAAAGCGTGTCGCCGGTCGGGCCGCCGCCAGAATTTACGACATATATTTCCCCGACCTCAGCGCGTCGCGGAGGGCTTCGACAGAAACCGAAAACGCCTTTCCGTCGGCGGTGCAGTGAAGCTCCCCTCTGCCCCATCCGACAAAATCTATATTATTGATCTCCTTATACTCCGGATCGATCATACGGTGGAGCTGCACACAGCGGGGATCGTAGCTCATGGGCCGGGAGAAATCGCCCACCACAACATCACCGGGGCAGGCCCAGAAGCAGCCGCCGAAGGCTATCAGATCGGTTGCCGGGTCGTAGTGTATATCCGTGATGATAAAGGATTCGCCGCAGGGAAGCTCCTTGTCGTGGTCGTACCCTTCGGGGATATAGCGATATGTTTTTCCGGAGGCAATGTCCAGCACGCTCAGCCCATACAGCCCTTCCTTGAAGAGAAAATACTTCTTTCCGCTGCTGTGAGTTATCACCTTGTCGGCAGTGTTGGGCGACGCGTCGGCGCAAACCCGGTAGGAGAATATCCTCTCGCCGTTCTTTGTCAGCACCGCGCTGTAGGATTCCAGAGAAGAAGAGAAGCCGCCGATATTTCCGCAGTCGGCGTAATTTGTCCGCAGCAGCCGGTAGCCGTTGCCCGGGTCGAGTTCTTCTTCGTCCTGCCTGTATTGCTCGCTGAACATATACTCGAACCGGCGGTTCTTTTCCATCAGATTATCGTATATGTTGTCGTAGGACATCCCGTCGTAGGCGTACTCCGTGCACCGTACGCTCTGAAAGGACAGCGACAGCTCGACCTGCTCTCCGTCTGCGAGCCTCAGCCCGACGGTCAGGCCGGCTCCGTCAGACGCGAACCGAAGCCGCAGTATTTCGGCGCGAACCACATCCGCGCGGCTCAATTCCGGCGAAACGGCAGCGTCGGAAATCGCTGCGTCGAGCTTTCGTGTTCCCGTGCGGAGGTATTCCTCGTCGCTCAGCCACAGCTGCATATTGAGGAGCCCCGGAATGTATTCGCGGCAGGCGGTTATCTTTGCGCCGGTGAAATTATAGCTGCTTATTCTCTCGATGCTGTTGGTCATGCTCTCTGCCCCTCCTTGGGATGAAAAATGCTTTGACGATAACATGATATCACCCGCCGGCTGTTTTATCAACTCCCGGGTACGTCAGGAATCCGTCAAGATGAAAATGAATCTGATTTCATTTTTATCTTGACAAACATATTCTCCTCCGCTAAAATGAAAACAGATTCATTTTAGCGGAGGAGAAATGACCTATGAACAAAACCAGAAAACGCGTCATCGCGGGCAATGAGATTTCCGAGCTGCATACCTTCACCCTCGGAGGCGTGCCACAGATGGTTCTTGTGGAGGGAAAACACGCCGATCTGCCCGTGGTCATTGCTTTGCACGGAGGCCCGGGAACTCCCGTCCCCTTTTCGGTGGGCTGCAGAGGGCTGTTTCCGGAATTTACCGACCGGTTCATCATGGTGTACTGGGATCAGCTCGGCTGCGGGATCAACGACTGCAGGCTGGGCGACAAATACGGCATCGACGATTTTGTCCGGATGACCAACGACCTGATCGCGGAGATAAAGGGACGGTTTCCGAAAAACAGAATCATTCTCTTCGGTATGTCATGGGGCAGCGTGCTGGCGCTCAGATGCTCGCGCAATGCGGACGCCGCCGTGGTGTGGGGACAGGTGCTGCACAGCCTTTTCCTGAATGACATCGTCTATGATGCCCTTGAAAAAGCCGGACTTCCGGCCAACAAGCTGAAAAGGATCAGAGCGGTCACCGCGGATAACTTTACCGACGGCGACATGAGGCTCATTTCCGGCAGCATAAGCAAGCACACCGACGGCAGCACGAACAGAAAGGGAAAACCGGCGCCCGTGGGGCCAATAATCAAAGGTCTGCTTACCAGTCCCGATTATCGCTTCCGCGACTTCAAGGCCATCATGGCGAACGGCACGGCCTCCAGCACCCGCTTGTGGCCGGAGCTGCTGAAGATAAATCTGACCGAAGAGCTTGCCGGCGTGCAGGTTCCGTATTATATCCTGCAGGGTGACACCGACATTGGGACTCCCACCGAATATGTCGTCCGCGCGGTGGAGGCCGCCGGGAATCCGCTGCTGAGCCTTCGCGTGACAGAAAATTCCGGCCATATGCCCGGAGAAGAAGGAATGCAGGCAGTGTATGAGACGCTGCTCATCGCGGCGGAGGGAAAGGAGTAAGCCGTGCCCAGGGTAAGTCAGGAATACATAGAGAACAAGAAAAAACTGATAACAGACGCGGCCTATGAGCTGTGTCTTGAAAAGACCGTCAGCACGGTGACCATGCAGGACATCATAAACCGCGTCGGGCTGAGTCAGGGCGGCATTTACCGCTTCTACCGGGACATAGACGAGATATTCGCGGATATGCTGGCGGCGATGCGCGCAAGGGTCAGCATAAAGGAAAATGTCGACGAGATTTTCTCTCACGCCGCTGAAATTCCTCCGGCGGAGGTGACCGTCCGGATTTTCGATATGCTGGCGGATTTTATGACGCGGGAATTGATGGGCATTGAAAAAATCGACTTTGAGCTGTCGGTGCTGGCAATGAACGCTCCGGAGCGGATGGAAAAGATCCTCGCGGGAGCAAAGGGTGTCGGCCACAAGGAATACATAATGACGCGCACCGCCGAGTTTTTCTCTCAGAAGCTGGCGAGCGGCGGGATACAGACAAAGGTAAGCCCGGCAGAGCTGGTGTCCTTTATTGCGTCGGCCTACTCCGGCATACAAATGAGCTGTATAGTGAACAACTGCTACCGCAAAGGCCCTATGGCCGAAGCCTATCAGCCCAGGCCTCTGCTGATGACTCTTGCCCGGAGCGTCAATTATCTGCTGGGGCTGGAGTAGAGAAAAATTTGCTGGATCAGAAAAGACGGCCTTGTCTCCGCGTCCGTCTGTATTGCCTTTCGCCGGAAGGCGGTATATAATGTACGCAAATCACATTGGAAGGGGTCTGACAACTTGGCGACCGCTGATCTTGAATTCAATATGAAAATAACCGGAACGCCTCGGGAAATCGAGGCGCTTCTGGAAATTATGTTCGAGTATGACGAAGGCAAAGACGGTGTCTATTTTTCCTCTGTCACAGTGAATGCGGGCGGAGAAACATTCTGGCTGCGCCAATCCGGCAAAGAGGAGATTCTGTCCGCTGTCCGGGACAGCGGTGAGGCGGTCGGCATCAACGCCTGCGGGCCCTTTGGCAGATATGGCGAGCTTGACGATGTGGAAATTTTCCGAGAAATGGCGCAGGCAGCTCCGGGAGCCGGCTTCACTGCGTCGATAAGCGGCTTTGCCGGCTACGCCGACCAGTCGCTTGAGGCAGCTCTTGCTGACGGCCTGCTGCGCGTTTCTTCTTCCTATCTGTCGGATGACGTCCGCGGCGACGCTGAGCTTGAATATTTTTCGGGCTGTCTGCCCTATGAAAATTTCCTCGAGCTTTTCCGGATTGACGGCGAAGAGTTTGACGAGGATATATACGAGGACTTCATTTCGGATAACTTCTGCGGTTACGACAGCATCGCTGAATTCTTTGAGGAAACGGAATATGAAGAATTTATCGCTATGCTGGACGCCGAATGCCCGCTGTCCGAAGAAGAATACAGCCGGGCAGTGCAGCAGCTTGCCGAAATGGAATGCGAAAGCTACGATGATTATCTCGAACGAGAGGGATTTTCCATCTGCGAGGAGTACACCTACGACCCGGTGGAAAAGAAGTACATTGATGTGGACCGACCGAGGATGAAAGCGGGCGAGGTATGTTCAATAAACGATGACATCCGTGAATATCTGCAGTCCATCGGCCACTCCAGCGATGACGAGACCATCGCCGCTCTTTCCGTTGATGATGTTTATTCGATATTGGCGGGAACATACGGCAAACCTGCTTCCACGGAGGACGATTCAGACGAACCCGGCGAGGTCGAGGAAACAGCCGATGTCGCTGAGGCAGAAGACGAGGAGATCGTGGAAACGGCCGATGCCTCCGAGGCCGATGAAGACGGGGAAAACGTGGATACAGCCGAAGAACCCGCGGAAACAGAGAGCAAAACGCCCGTGCCGAAAAAGTCAGCCCCGGCATGGCTCATTGTTCTGCTTATCGTTATTGTGCTTGCCGCTCTGGCTGCCGTCGCATTTGTCTTTGGAGAGCAGATAAGCGATTTCGTCGAAAATCTGCTGAGCATCGCCGGCCTGCGATCCTGATTGGGTAGTGACCGGTCGGATCGCGAAAAAGCGACCAATACATCCGTGCAAAAATCCCCCTGCCGAGAAATCGACAGGGGGATCGCTGTAGCAGATCATGACAGCTCTTCTATAAACTCTGTCATCTTCTCGCTTATAAGCTCATATTCGATGTTGTGCATATAATGACCGCAATCAAGCTGAACATAACTGCCATACTCATTATCGGCAATATAGGCTTTCTGCATTTCTGCCCACATAGAGTCATCCGACAGCATCAGCTCTTTGCCGTCCGAAATAAAGAGAAGCATCGGGACATCGGGCTTGGTCATGCTGTTTATCTGCTCAACTCCGCCCGGCAGGCAAAAGGGCTCCACGCTCATTGTATCGCTCATATACATCTTGTATGCCATTGCCCGGTAAATATCCTTTTCTTCTTCGGTCAGTGTTCCGGTTTTGAATGCATCAAGAAGATCGTCTATCGGCATAAATCTCGTAAGTCCAAGTGCACGCCATACTTTCTGATACAGCCCTGAACCCGCCTTTTCGCTGTCTTTGTACATCTCAAGATAGCCGAAAGACTTGTCAAGCTCTGCATAATATTCGGGAATCGACAT
>JAZSQO010000155.1:0-4868 GCA_045538015.1 Acutalibacteraceae bacterium
CTTACCATGGTCAACGTGGCCGATGGTACCAATGTTTACATGGGGCTTGCTGCGCTCAAATTTTGCTTTGGCCATTGGGATTTGTCCTCCTTTAATTTCACGTTTGTTCTAAGACCTTCTCAGTCATTAGAATAATACCAAGTTTTTTAGAAAATATCAAGGGGTATTTGTAAAATTACTCCTTGGTGGCACGATTACCGATGATTTTTTCGCTGACCGACTTGGGAACCTCGGAATAATGATCCATGAACATGGAGTAGTTACCGCGTCCCTGAGTCTTGGAGCGAAGGTCGGTAGCGTAGCCGAAGAGCTCGGACAGCGGAACCATACAAGTAACCTCGCTGGCACCGTTGCCGGTCTCCATACCCTGAATCTGTCCGCGGCGGGCGGTGAGGTCGCCCATGACATCGCCCATGTATTCCTCGGGAACGATGACAACGACCTTCATGATCGGCTCAAGGAGAACCGAACCGGCCTTGCGCAGACCTTCCTTGGTGGCCATGGAAGCGGCCATCTTGAAAGCCAGATCAGAGGAGTCCACTTCGTGGAAGGAGCCGTCGTACAGAGTGGCCTTGACATCGACTACATTGTAGCCGGCCAGCACACCGGACATGAGAGCGCCCTGGATACCGGCGTCAACGGCGGGAATGTACTCCTTGGGAACGGTACCGCCAACAACGGCGTTGACGAACTCGTAGCCCTTACCGACTTCATTGGGCTCGAAGCGGATCTTGACGTGACCGTACTGACCGTGACCACCGGACTGGCGGGCATACTTGTGGTCGATATCGGAGCAGCCCTTGATGGTCTCCTTGTAGGCGACCTGAGGAGCACCGACGTTGGCCTCTACCTTGAATTCGCGCAGAAGTCTGTCGACGATGATCTCAAGGTGAAGCTCGCCCATACCGGCGATGATGGTCTGTCCGGTTTCCTGATCGGTGTACGCCTTGAAGGTGGGATCTTCCTCAGCCAGCTTGGCAAGGGCGACACCCATCTTCTCTTCACCGGCCTTGGTCTTGGGCTCGCTGGCCACGCGGATAACAGGGTCGGGGAATTCCATGCACTCGAGGATGATGGGATGGTTGGCGTCGCAGAGAGTGTCACCGGTGGTGGTATTCTTGATACCGACGCCGGCAGCGATATCGCCTGCGTAGACAACATCTATATCCGTACGGTCGTTGGCGTGCATCTGCAGGATGCGGCCGACGCGCTCGTTGTTGCCCTTGACCGAGTTGTAAACGGCGCTGCCCTTTTCGAGCTTGCCGGAATAAACACGGAAGAAGCACAGCTTGCCAACAAACTGGTCAGCCATTATTTTGAACGCCAGAGCGGCGAAGGGGGCGTCGTCAGAGGACGGACGCTCTTCTTCTTCGTCTGTGTCGGGATTGATGCCCTTGATAGCGGGAACATCAGTGGGAGCGGGCATATAGTCTATGACCGCGTCCAGAAGCTTCTGAACACCCTTGTTCCGGTAGGAAGTACCGCATACTACGGGAACCATGGTGTTGGCGATGGTGGACTGTCTGATGCAGCGCTTGATCTCCTCGATGGTCAGCTCCTCACCGGCAAAATACTTTTCCATGAGAGCGTCGTCCATCTCGGCGACATGCTCGATAAGCTCGGCTCTGTACTGCTCGGCCTTCTCCTGCATATCGGCGGGGATCTCTTCGCAGCGGATGTCCTTGCCGAGATCGTCGTAATAGATATACGCCTTCATCTCGACCAGATCGATTATGCCGCGGAAGGTGTCCTCTGCTCCGATGGGGAGCTGGATGGGAACGGCGTTGCACTTGAGCCTGTCTTTCATCATGTCAATGACATGGTAGAAGTCAGCGCCCATGATGTCCATTTTGTTGATGTAAACAAGACGGGGAACCTTATAGTTGTCAGCCTGACGCCAGACGGTCTCAGACTGGGGCTCCACGCCGCCCTTGGCGCACAGAACGGTAACGGAACCGTCCAGAACGCGCAGAGAGCGCTCGACCTCAACGGTGAAGTCGACGTGACCCGGGGTGTCGATAATGTTGACGCGATGATCCTTCCAGTAACAGGTGGTAGCGGCAGAGGTAATGGTGATGCCTCTTTCCTTCTCCTGAGCCATCCAGTCCATGGTCGCGCCGCCCTCGTGAGTCTCACCGAGCTTGTAGTTTACGCCGGTGTAGTAGAGGATGCGTTCGCTGGTGGTGGTCTTTCCGGCGTCAATGTGCGCCATTATACCGATGTTACGGGTCTTTTCAAGTGATACCTGCCTTGGCATATAGTCCTCCTCAATATATCACGCATTCCGCGTGGAAAAAATGGTGGGCGGCCCTTGAGCCAGAGGCTCAAGCCGCAGGCCGCACAGTCCTTCCGCTGAAAAATATCAGCGAAATTACCACCGGAAGTGGGCGAAAGCCTTGTTGGCCTCGGCCATCTTGTGAGTGTCTTCGCGCTTCTTGGCGGCGCCGCCGTTGCCGGCGATGGCGTCAAGAATCTCGTTGGCCAGACGCTCCTTCATGGTTCTCTCGTTACGCAGGCGAGCGTATCTGGTGAGCCAGCGCAGACCCAGAGTCTGACGACGCTCGGGACGAACCTCCATGGGGACCTGGTAGGTGGAACCGCCGACACGGCGAGCCTTGACCTCCAGGACCGGCATGATGTTTTCCATAGCCTGCTCGAAAACCTCGAGCGCGTTCTTGCCGGTCTTCTCGGCAATGATGTCAAAAGCGCCGTAAACGATCTTCTGTGCAACACCCTTCTTGCCGTCCAGCATAATGCTGTTGACCAGTCTGGTGACGACCTTGGAGTTGTACATAGGATCGGGCAGAACATCACGCTTGGTGATTTGACCTCTTCTTGGCACTTTACTTCCCTCCTTCATAGAGATGATATCATAGGTACTCGAAACGGACTTTTTCCTTTCGTGAGCAGCCAGCAGAGGCGATATATAATGTATATATAACCGCCGCCGTGAAGAATATCCCGCGGGATATATCCTCAAGCCGCAGGGCAAAAGTCGTAATTGTTTTTCTCACCGCTCGGTCCGGGTGAGAAGCCATCCGCGTTAAGCGGCAGGCAGGACTTCGGAAGAAGAATTACTTCTTGCCGGCCTTGGGACGCTTGGCACCGTACTTGGAACGGGCCTGCATTCTCTTGGCGACACCCTGAGCATCCAGAGTACCACGGATGATGTGGTAACGGGTACCAGGAAGGTCACGAACACGGCCGCCGCGGATAAGAACCACGGAGTGCTCCTGCAGGTTGTGGCCGACGCCGGGGATGTAGGTGGTGACTTCCATACCGTTGGAAAGACGGACTCTGGCGATCTTTCTAAGAGCGGAGTTCGGCTTCTTCGGGGTCATGGTTCTGACAGAGGTGCACACACCGCGCTTCTGCGGGGAGGCATGCTCGGTCTGGACTCTCTTCTTGGTGTTGAGACCGTAAAGAAGAGCGGGAGCCTTGGCCTTTTTCTCCAGGCTGCTGCGGCCTTTTCTGACCAGCTGATTAAAAGTAGGCATTTTTCGATTTCACCTCCGGTAATATAATATATGTAATGGCCTTCTGAGCATGGCTCTTCAAGCCTATACACCAGTTTAGTGTCTCAAAAATGCGCGCAAAAATCCCTATAAAACAATTGCCCGCAGAGATTAATTATAATACTCTGCGGGCTAAAAGTCAATATTGCGCTTTCGCTCACATTCATCTGTGAGCCAAGGGGTTATTTGGAGCAATTTACTATAAATCCAGCCGGATTTTCTACACTGACGCGGTGAAGCACCCCTTTCGTGGCGCCTCGCCGCGCTGTATGTGCATTACTCCTCGTCGTCGTCATCGGCAAAGGCCTCGATGGGCTCGATGGCCTCCACCACATCGACGATCTGGTCGTCGTTGGTGACCATACCGGTGCCGGCGGGAACCAGCTTACCGATGATGACGTTCTCCTTCAGACCGATCAGCGGGTCGACCTTGCCGCGGATGGCGGCCTCGGTGAGCACCTTGGTGGTCTCCTGGAAGGAGGCGGCCGACATGAAGGAGTCGGTGGACAGAGAGGCCTTGGTGATACCCATCAGCACGGGCAGGCAGGTAGCCTCACGCAGGCTCTGGTCGCCGGTCTCCTCGCGGCGCTTGGCCACGGCGGCGTTCTGGGAGTCAAACTCGCCCTTGTCAACGACGCTGCTGGGCAGCATCATGGTGTCGCCCGGATCATCCACGCGCACCTTGCGGAGCATCTGGCGCACGATGACCTCGATGTGCTTGTCGTTGATGTCAACACCCTGAGTACGGTAGACGCGCTGAACTTCCTCGATGAGGTATTCGTGCACGGCCTGAACGCCCTTGATGGCCAGGATGTCGTGGGGATTGACCGAACCGTCGGTGATAAGGTCGCCGGCGGCGATGACATCGCCCTTCTGCACGCGCTTGCGCAGGCCGAAGGCGATGGGATACTTGCGCACATCTCCGTCGTCAGAGGTAACGACGACGTTTTCGATGTTCTTGATGGTCTCAAAGGACACGGTACCGCCGATCTCGCTGATGATGGCGAGGAACTTGGGCTTGCGGCCCTCGAACAGCTCTTCAACGGGGGGCAGACCCTGAGTGATGACCTCGGCACCGGCGATACCACCGGTGTGGAAGTTTCTCATGGTCAGCTGGGTACCGGGCTCACCGATGGACTGGGCGGCGATGATACCGACGGCCTCACCCACGGTGACCGGCTTGCCGGTGGCAAGGTTGGAGCCGTAGCACTTGCGGCAGATGCCGTGTCTGGAGGCACAGGTCAGGATGGAGCGGATGCGGATGCGGTCGCCCTTCATGTACTGGCGAACCAGCTTGGCGTCGCCCTCGGTCATCATCTTGTCGCGGGAGACGACCACGTTGCCGTTCTCGTC
>JAZSQO010000165.1:0-11567 GCA_045538015.1 Acutalibacteraceae bacterium
TAGAACTTAAGCACGATCTTGCTTGCATCTTTTCCGTCATACTTCACAAAAATGCTCGCCAATACAAAAAGTATTGGCTCCGCTTTTTGTGTCGTCTGACAAAAAATCTGACTGCGCAATATCGCGCTTAGAATTATGCGGTATTGCCTTAAAAGATCGACACCCAATCTTTACAAAATTTGACTTTACGAAAGCCTTTTATTATAGTAAAATGAAAAGGACGCCTGAGAGCGTCTTTCTGACAAGACAATCCAACCCAACACGGAGGTGGCAATATGCCTGCCAAATACAAAAGAGTGCTGCTCAAGCTGGGCGGTGAGGCTCTTGCGGGAGACAAACATTTCGGACTCAACAGTGAGACCATCAACAGCATCTGCGCGGCCATCAAGGAATGCGTCGACATGGGCGTGCAGATAGGCATAGTTGTGGGCGGCGGCAACTTCTGGCGCGGCCGCAGCTCGGGAGACATGGATCGCATCCGTGCCGACCACATCGGAATGCTGGCTACGACCATGAACGCTCTGGCCGTCTGCGATGCCCTTGAGAATCTGGGAGTATCCACCCGGGTTCAGACCGCCATCGCCATGACCGGCATCGCCGAGCCCTTCGACCGGGACGCGGCCGTGCGCCATCTGGAAGAAGGCCGTGTGGTCATTTTCGGCTGCGGAACCGGACTTCCCTTCTTCTCCACCGACACCACCGCTTCCCTGCGCGGAGCGCAGATCGGCGCTGATGTCATCCTCAAGGCCTCTCTGGTGGACGGTGTGTACGACAGCGATCCCAAGCAGAATCCCGACGCCGTCAAGTTTGAGGAGCTGACCTTCAGCGAGGTTCTGGAAAAGGGCCTCAAGGTCATGGACAGCACCGCCGCTTCCATGTGCCGCGACAGCAAGATAGCCATTATGGTATTCAACATAGAAGATGACCCGCAGAACCTTGTCCGTGCCATGCGCGGCGAGAGCGTGGGAACAATAGTTAAGGAGGCATGACAATGGAAACCGTATTCAAAACCGCAGAAAGCAAAATGGACAAGACCATCAGCGTAATGGTGAGCGACTTCAAGGGCATCAGAGCCGGCCGCGCCAACGCCGCTGTGCTCGATAAGCTGAGTGTCGACTATTACGGAGTGCCGACTCCCATCAATCAGATGGCCGCTGTCAGCGTTCCCGAGCCCTCCATTCTGGCCATCCAGCCCTGGGATGCCTCCGCGCTCAAGCTGATCGAAAAGGCTATCAATGCCTCTGATATCGGCATCAATCCCCAGAACGACGGCAAGATCATCCGCCTGGCTTTCCCCGCCCTGACCGAGGATCGCCGCCGTGACATCTGCAAGGATATCAAGAAGACCGGCGAGGACAGCAAGGTTGCCATCCGTGCCATCAGACGCGACTCCATCGAAAAGCTCAAGGCCATGAAGAAGGAATCCGCCATCACCGAGGATGACCTCAAGCAGGCCGAAAAGAAGATGCAGGATCTTACCGATAAGTTCTGCAAGCGCATTGACGAGGAATGCGCCGCCAAGGAAAAGGAGATCATGGAGATCTGACCTGAGTGATTTTTACGGGCTGCCGTTCGGACAGCGCCTCGGACGGCATAGTCTGGCCGGAGCTGTCAGCGGCGGCCCGTGTGTTTATATTGTGTGTTCGGCGAGTGGACAATGAACAGCCAGCAAGCGGCAAAGAAACGGGGTTTGCTTGCTGTTCAGTGCCCGCTGGCCGGACCTGACCTACGAAAGGGTGTTTATGAGCATGAGCAGTGAATCCGCCGGACGCATACTTCCGGCCCACATCGGAATCATAATGGATGGCAACGGCCGCTGGGCCAAAAAGCGGGGAATGCCACGCATGGAGGGCCACCGGGCCGGAGCCAAGAATTTCCGGGTGATAACCCGCTACTGCAATAAGATCGGCGTAAAGGTGCTTACCGTGTACGCCTTCTCCACCGAAAACTGGCGCCGTCCCGCCGAAGAGGTAAAGGCGCTGATGAAGCTGTTTTACGAATATCTCGTGGAGGCGCTGCGTGACTTCCGGGAGGAGAATATCCGCACCCGCTTCATAGGCGATGTGACCGCCTTTGACCCAAAGCTGCAGAAGCTCATTGCCGAGACCGAGGAGCTGTCCGCGGACAAGACCGGCCTTGTGCTGAACATAGCCATGAACTACGGCGGACGGGCGGAAATGATAACCGCCATTCAGTCCATCGCCGCCGATGCCGCCGCCGGAAAGCTCTCGCCCGAGAGCATCGACGAGGCGCTTGTGAGCAGCCGGCTGTACACCGCCGGTCAGCCCGAGCCTGACCTCATCATCCGACCCAGCGGCGAATACCGCACATCCAACTTCCTGCTCTGGCAGTCGGCCTACAGCGAGTATGTGTTCATGGACGATATCCTCTGGCCGGACTTCACCACCGACGACCTTGAACGGGCTATCGACATCTATTCTGCCCGAAATCGCCGTTACGGCGGTATATGAATAAAGAGGAAAAAAGCAGAATATGGAGGAAACATAATGAAAGCAAGGGTAATATCCGCCACAGTTGGAGCCATTCTGGCGGCGGTTGTTTTTACGCTTAATATCACCAAGGCGCCGTGGCTGCTCAGCGTGGTGGTGGCGATCATCGCCTGCCTTTCGCTCCACGAAATACTTGTGGCTACCGACTTCATGAAGCACAAGGGCATTGTTCTTGCCTGCTACGGATTGACGGCCCTTGTGGTGTGCATCCCGATTTTTCCCAAGGAACACTGGTCAATGCTCATCGCGGCGGCCTGCCTTGTTTACTTCTTTGCCATGTTCGTTATTCTGCTGGCCTCCCACCAGAAGCTGCAGGTGGAGCGGGTGGCTCTGGCCATGATGGTAACCGCCATGGTGGCCATGCCCTATTATTCAATGATCTATATGTACTGGACCAACCGCTATGACAGCGGCCAGTACAGATATGTAGGCCAGTCGCTGATAATTCTGGCCTTCCTTATTTCGTGGATGACCGATATCGGTGCCTATTTTGTCGGACGGTTCCTCGGCAAACACAAGCTCGCCCCGGTCATCAGCCCCAAGAAAACCGTGGAGGGCGCCATCGGCGGTTTTGTCTTCTGCCTGCTTTCGGTCAGCGGCATCGCCTATCTGCTCACCGGCCCGCTGAATATTCTGCCCTTCGATGTCAACTGGCCCTATCTGCTTATCATCACCGCCGCCGGTTCGGTCATATCAATGGTAGGCGACCTTTCCTTCTCGGTCATCAAGCGGGCGTTCAACATCAAGGACTTCGGAAACATCATGCCCGGCCACGGCGGCGTTCTCGACCGCTTTGACAGCGCCCTGTTCGTCAGCCCGGTGCTGTGTATGTTCAACGCCGTTTTCCCCGTGATAGTCATAGTATCCTGAGCAATCATCATAAAAGGAATAAATTATGGAAGAATACAAGAACAGACGGCTTTCCCTGCTGGGGTCCACCGGCTCCATAGGCACTCAGGCTCTTGATGTGGCAAGATGCCTCGGCATCAGAGTGGAGGCGCTGGCCGCCCGGCGCAATATCGACCTGCTGGAAAAGCAGATAAGAGAGTTTTCTCCCTCGGTGGTGGCGGTAATGGAGGAAGACGCCGCCGCCGACCTGCGGGTGAAGGTGGCCGATCTGCCGGTGAAGGTGCTGTCCGGGATGGATGGCTTTCTGGAGTGCGCCGCCCTCGAAAGCTGCGACACGGTGCTCAACTCCGTGGTGGGCATGGTGGGTCTTGTGCCCACGCTGACCGCCATAAAGGCCGGCAAGCGGCTGGCTCTTGCCAACAAGGAGACCCTTGTGGCCGGAGGAAGGCTGGTCATGGATACCGCTGCCGAGTGCGGCGTGGACATCCTGCCCGTGGACAGCGAGCATTCGGCGATTTTCCAGTGTCTTCAGGGCTCGCCCGGAAAACACGCCTTCAGAAAAATTATACTGACCGCTTCGGGCGGCCCGTTTTTCGGCATGACCGGCGAGCAGCTGGCCTCGGTGAAAAAGGAGCAGGCTCTGAAGCACCCCAACTGGGATATGGGTCAGAAAATAACCATCGACTCGGCTACACTGATGAACAAGGGCCTCGAGGTCATCGAGGCGGCGTGGCTCTTCGGCAAGACGGTAGACGAGATCGAAGTGGTCGTCCACCGGCAGAGTATCATTCATTCCGCGGTGGAATTCTGCGACGGCTCGGTCATCGCCCAGCTGGGTCTGCCCGATATGCGCATTCCCATCCAGTACGCCCTGACATGGCCGGACAGAGCACCGTCCCCGGCAAAGGCTCTCAGCCTCACGGAGATCGGCTCGCTGACCTTCGCTCAGCCGGATACGGAAAACTTCCGCTGCCTTGACATCTGCCGTCAGGCCATGCGCCGGGGCGGTCTGTGTCCTTGCGCGGCCAACGGCGCCAACGAGGCGGCGGTGGATCTGTTCCTGCGCGATAAAATATCCTTCCCCCGCATAGCCGAGCTGGTGGGAGAGGCCATGGAGCGTCAGGCCGTCTGCCCGGACTACACCCTTGAGGATGTGCTGGAGGCCGACCGTGCCGCCCGGCGCTTTGTCTACGAATCTACAGGAAATGAGGTGCGCCCATGAGCGTTTTTCAGACCATTTTTACCGTAGTTATCGCGGTTCTTCTGTTCCTGCTGGTCATATTCATCCATGAGCTGGGACATTTTATCTTCGCCAAGCTCTTCGGCGTCAAGGTCAACGAGTTTGCCATCGGCATGGGCCCGAAGCTGTGGGGAAAGAAAAAGGGCGATACCCTTTATTCAATAAGAGCCATTCCCTTCGGCGGCTACTGCGCCATGGAGGGCGAGGACGAGGAAAGCTCCGACAACCGCGCCTTCGGCAACCAGAAGGTGTGGAAGCGCATCATCATCGTGGTGGCCGGAGCGGTGTTCAATGTCATTCTCGGCCTTGTGTTCCTGCTTATCGTTCAGAGCCAGCAGAGCCTGTTCGCCTCCAACACCATCACCGGCTTCTATCCCACGGTGGTGTCGCCCACGGACTACACCGAGGCGCTGGCAAGCGACAGCGATATGCTCTACTACTGCTACCTTGAGCACTACAACCGGGAAACCGGCGAATATTCCGTGGAGCACCTCGAGCTGGTAAAGAACGAGGGCGACCAGACACTCAACGAGGATATGGAGGGCGTTACCTACGCCTCTCTGCTGGAGAAGGGCTATGAGCCGGGCGTGGTTCACGAGGAAGACGCCGGCACCAACTGCTACATCCTCCGTCAGGCCACCAGCAGCTATTCCGGCCTGAGATACGGCGACACCATCTACTCGGTCAACGGCTCCCGGGCGCTGTGCTTCAACGACGCCTATTTTGAAATGGCCGTGGATCAGGACAACACCGTCGACATGGTAGTTATCCGCGACGGCGAGCAGGTGGAGCTCAAGGACATTCGCTTTGACCGCAGCGCTCAGGGCTACTCCGTCCTCGACTTCACCATCGCGCCTCTCGAGCGCACCTTCGGCCGGGTCATTTCCCAGACCTTCCTTGAGGCCCAGTATATGGTGCGCTCGGTGTATAAGTCCCTGTTCCTGCTGGTCACCGGCCGCGTTCCGGTCAGCGAGATGTCCGGCCCCATCGGCATCGCCTCTGCCATCGGCGAGGTCGCCGCGGCGGGCTATGAGTCCAGCATCATGGACGGCATCAACAATATTCTCTATCTCATGGCGCTCATCGCCATCAACCTCGGCATAGTCAATCTGCTGCCCCTGCCCGCCCTTGACGGCGGACGGCTGCTGTTCCTCATCGTGGAGGCTATCCGCCGCAAGCCGGTGCCCGCCAGGTATGAGGGCCTTGTGCACATGATCGGCTTCATTCTGCTTATCGGCCTGATGATATTCATCGCCTTCAGCGACATCATAAAGCTGGTGGGCAGCTGCGCGGGATAAAGGATTTACCGCTTACGGGAGATTATATTATGACAAGAGAAAACACTCGCAGAGTCATGTGCGGGGGCGTTGCCATCGGCGGCGGCGCTCCCGTTACGATACAGTCCATGCTCAACCGTGAGGCCCACGACATCGAGGGCAGCGTAGCTCAGGCGGTGGAGCTGGAGAAGGCCGGCTGCCAGATCATCCGGGCGGCTGTGCCCGATGTGCAGTCGGCAAGGCTGATAGAGGCGCTGAAAAAGGCCGTCTCCGTGCCCATCGTAGCCGACATCCACTTCGACTACCGCATCGCCCTTGAGTGCGTGCAGGCCGGAGTGGATAAAATACGCATCAACCCGGGCAACATAGGCGAGCGCAGCCGCACCGAAGCTGTGGTGAAGGCCTGCGCCGAAAAGAAAATACCCATCCGCATCGGAGTCAACTCCGGCTCGGTGGAAAAGGAGATACTGGCAAAGTACGGCTCTCCCACCGCCGAGGCTCTGGTGGAGAGCGCCCTCTATCACGCCTCCATTCTCGAGGAGCTGGGCTTCTTTGACACCGTCATATCCATCAAATCCTCCACCGTCAGAACCACCATCGAGGCCTATCGACTGGCGGCGGAACGGTGCGATTATCCCCTCCATCTGGGAGTCACCGAGGCCGGAACTGCCCGCATGGGCATGATAAAGTCGGCCATGGGCATAGGCTCTCTGCTGTGCGACGGCATCGGCGACACCATTCGAGTGTCCCTCACCGCCGACCCGGCTCAGGAGGTACGGGCCGCCCGGGATATACTCAAGGCAGCCGGCCTGCGGGGCGGAGTGGAATTTGTATCCTGCCCCACCTGCGGACGCACAAAGATTGATGTTATCTCCATTGCCGAGCAGGTTCAGCAGGCCCTTGAGACCTGCGAAAAGGACATAAAAGTGGCAGTCATGGGCTGCGTGGTCAACGGCCCGGGTGAAGCCCGGGAGGCCGACATCGGCATCGCCGGCGGCGACGGCTGCGCGGTCATTATCAGAAAGGGCGAGGTCATCCGCAGGATCGCCGAGGCGGACATCGTCCCGGAGCTGCTGGCCGAAATCGAGGCGCTGTGAATCAGGCGCCGTGGGGAACGGAAGGACGATGCGCAGCCGCGGCATCGCCCGTGAAGAGAAAAGCGGCAGGAATGTTGAGGAAAAGTAACACATGGCAATGAAAATCTCTGATATGCTCTGCGCCTGCGCGCAGAACGACTACATAACAGCCATCGGAGAGGGCGAGCTGGAGCGCATTGATTCGGCGGATAACGGCCGCCGGATGACCATCTGGGCAAAGTTCGGCCGCTATATCGACCGGGAAACTCTGCACAACGCCGAGCTGGCCGTCCGGGAGAGCTACCAGCTTTCCTCGGTGCGCATCGAGCCGAAATTTCCCGCCGAGAGCTTCGGCGTGGAGATAATGGGCGACCTGATCGCCGAAATGCGGCGCAGGCTCTCCTCGGTCAACGGCTCCTTTGCCGGCTGCAAGTGGACGATGAACGATGAAGGTTCCCGGATCACCGCTCTGCTGGCGCGGGACTGCCGCCCTCTGCTGCAGCGTCAGCATTTTGAGCGGGAGATGGCCAAGCTTATTGAAGAAGAATTCGGTGTGAATGTGGACATAAGGCTGGACTTTGACGAGAGCGCGGTTCCGCCGCCTCTGCCCAAGCCGAAGCCGGTGCAGGCCCGCTCCAACGCGCCGGTGCGCACACCTATCGACGACCGTCCGCCATGGGAGGCCGCCGATGCTCCTCCCGCCGAATCAAAGCCGGCACCTCCGAAGCCGGAGCGCCCGAAGAAGACGGAAATGGGAGCCAAGGGCACGCTGCCCCAGCTCATGGGCTTGCCCGAGGGAGTGAAGCTGAACGAGGCCTTTTACGGCCGCCCGAAAAAGGCGCAGGTAGTGCGCATTTCCGAGCTTTCGCCGGAATATTACCACGCCACCGTATGGGGCAGAATATTCAAATACGAGACCAAGGAAACAAAATCGGGCGAGATGCTCATAGTTTCCTTCTGCGTGACCGACCTTACCTCCTCCTGCTTGGTCAAGCTGCTGCTCAAGGGCAAGGACAAGGAGCTGGGCGACAAGCTCAAAAAGGGCATGGTCGTGCTGGTTCAGGGCGATTATCAGTACGACACATGGGACAAGGAGCATATACTCAGAGCCAGCTATGTGGCCACGGCCACCATGCGCCAGCGCGTCGACAACTCCGAAGAAAAGCGCGTGGAGCTGCATATGCACACCAATATGTCCCGCATGGACGCCGTCTCCTCGGTGGAGGACATCGTCAAGCGGGCCGCTGATTGGGGGCATAAGGCCATCGCCATCACCGATCACGGCGTAGCTCAGGCCTTCCCCGGAGCCATGAACGCGGCGGACGACTGCGCCAAGGCCGGCAAGCCCATCAAGGTGCTTTACGGCACCGAGGCCTACCTTGTCAACGACACCGTCGGTGCCGTGACCGGAAGCAGCGATATGCCGCTGACCGGCCGGTTCGTGGTGTTCGACCTTGAGACCACCGGCCTTTCCCGAACCACCGAGCGCATTACCGAGATCGGCGCCGTGGCCGTGGAGAACGGCGAGGTCACCGAGCGGTACTCAACCTTTGTAAATCCGCAGATGCCCATCCCGGCCAACATAACCGCCCTGACCGGCATCAGCAACAATATGGTCAAGGACGCGCCCACAGAGGATGTGGCGGTCAGAGAGTTTCTCGAATTTGCCGGAGACTCGGTGCTGGTGGCTCACAACGCCGCCTTCGACACCGGTTTTATCGGCGCAGCCTGCGAGCGCCTTGGCCTGAGCTTTGAAAACACCTTTGTTGACACTCTGGCTCTCAGCCGGGTCATGTACAGCGATATGTCCAGCCACAAGCTGGACGCCGTCGTCAAGCACCTTGGTCTGCCCGCCTTCAATCACCACCGCGCGGTGGACGACGCCGAGGCTCTGGCGGGCGTGTTCCTCTGTATGCTCAGAGAGATGACCGAGGGCTTTAAGCTGGACAATGTCGGCCAGATAAACGCCGGCGTAAAGGGCGGAGACGCCCGCAAGCTGGCCTCCACCCACCTTATCGTGCTGGCCAGAAACCTCGTGGGTCTGAAGAACCTCTATATGCTCATCTCCTCGGCCCACACCACAAACTTCTACAAGCAGCCTAGAATCCTGCGCAGCGAGCTGGAAAAGCACCGGGAGGGTCTGGTCATCGGCAGCGCCTGCGAGGCGGGCGAGCTGTACAAGGCCGTTAAGTCGGGAATGCGTCAGGAGGAGTTGCTCAAGCTGGCTTCCTTCTACGATTACCTTGAGATCCAGCCTTTGTGCAACAACGCCTTTATGATCCGTCAGGGCGAGGTCAGCGGGGAAGAGGAGCTCATCCGTATAAACAAGGCTATCGTCAAGCTGGGCGAAAAGCTGGGAAAGCCGGTGGTGGCCACCTGCGACGCCCACTATCTCGACCCGGAAAACGACATCTTCCGCCGCATCCTGCTCACCGAGCTGGGCATGAGCGACTCCAATGTCCCGGCGCATCTCTACTTCCGTACCACGGAGGAGATGCTGGCCGAGTTTGATTATCTGGGCGAAAAGAAGGCCCGCGAGGTTGTCATCACCAACCCCAACCTCGTGGCCGATATGTTTGAAAATATCCGTCCCATTCCGCCGGGAACCTACCCGCCCAGCATTCCCGGCTCCGACGAGGATCTGCGCCGCATCACCCGGGAGCGGGCCCGCTCCATCTACGGCGATCCTCTGCCCGAATACGTCAGCGCGCGCCTTGAGAAGGAGCTGGACAGCATCATCGGCAACGGCTACTCGGTCATGTACATGATCGCCCAGAAGCTGATCGCCAATTCCGAGGAGCACGGCTTTCTGGTCGGCTCCCGAGGCTCGGTCGGTTCCTCCTTCGTGGCCACCATGGCCGGTATTTCCGAGGTCAACCCGCTGGCTCCCCATTATGTCTGCCCCAAGTGCAAGAAGAGCCAGTTTTTCATCAACGACCTGAGCGTCGGCTCCGGCTTTGACCTGCCGGAGAAAAACTGCCCCGACTGCGATGTGCCCTATATCCGGGACGGTCACGACATTCCCTTCGAGACCTTCCTTGGCTACAACGGTGACAAGCAGCCGGATATCGACCTGAACTTCTCCAACATATACCAGACCTCCGCCCACCGCTACACCGAGTCCCTCTTCAAGGCGGGCAACGTGTTCAAGGCGGGCACCATCGGCACCGTGGCTGAAAAGACCGCCTTCCGGTATGTAATGAAATACCAGGAGAAGTACGGTCTGCACTTTTCCAGCGCCGAGGTCGAGCGGCTCAAGCAGGGCTGTATGGGCGTAAAGAGCACCACCGGCCAGCATCCCGGCGGCATGGTTGTCGTTCCCTCGGAGAACGTGGTGTACGACTTCTGCCCGGTGCAGCATCCGGCAAACAAGGCCGAATCGGGAGTGCTCACCACCCACTTCGACTTCCATTCCATCCACGATACCATCCTCAAGCTGGATCTGCTGGGCCATGTTTCGCCCACGATATACAAATACCTCGAGGATCTGACCGGCATCAGGGTCATGGACGTTCCCATGAGCGACGAGAAGGTCATGAGCCTCTTTACCTCCACCGAAGCGCTGGGAGTAACGCCGGAGGACATCAATTCTCCCACCGGCACCTTCTCTCTGCCCGAGGTGGGCACCGCCTTCGTGCGCCAGATGCTGGTGGACACCCAGCCCAAGACCTTCTCCGACCTGCTGCAGGTGTCCGGCCTTTCCCACGGCACCGGCGTTTACCTCGGCAACGCCAAGGATCTTATCGCCAGCGGCCGCTGCACCATTTCCGAGGTTATCGGTACCCGCGACAACATCATGATCTACCTCATCAAGAAAGGCGTGGACAATGCCCTTGCCTTCAAGATCACGGAGATAGTCCGTAAGGGTAAAGCCGGAAAGCTGCTGGACGACGAAAAGGTACAGGCCATGAAGGATCACGATGTGCCCCAGTGGTACATTGACTCTTGCTTCAAGATACAGTATATGTTCCCCAAGGCTCACGCCGCGGCCTACATGATCTCGGCACTGCGTCTGGGATGGTACAAGGTGTATTATCCTGTGGAATATTACTGCGCGTATTTTACTGCCCGCTGCGAAAACTTCGACGCCAGCGCGGCGGAGAGCATCGCTCGGGCCAACGAGATAATGGCCGAGATCGACAGTAAGGGCAAGGGCGCCAGCCAGACCGAGGAAGGTGCCTACGCCATGATACAGATCATCGTGGAGGCTCTTGCCCGGGGCATTGAATTTTTGCCCATCGACCTTTACAAGAGCGACGCCATGCGCTTCCTTCCCGAGAACGGAGCCATCAGAATGCCCTTTGTGGCGCTGAAGGGTCTGGGCGAGGCAGCGGCCATCAACCTTGCCAAGGCGGCCAAGGACGGCGAATTCCTTTCCAAGGAGGACATCGTCGAGCGAGCCGGCGTATCCAAGGGCATTATAGAAATTCTGGATGCCTGCGGAGCTCTCACCGGCCTGTCCGAGAGCAGCCAGATCAACATTTTTGAGCTTAACAACGAGTAAAGGCAACACCGCACAATTCCCGTTTTAAACTTAAGCACGATCTTGCTTGCATTTTTTTCGTCATACTTCACAAAAATGCTCACCCATTTGAAGCGCTTGCGATTCAAATGT
>JAZSQO010000121.1:0-35091 GCA_045538015.1 Acutalibacteraceae bacterium
TCCCTATTTCTCGCCCAAGTCGTCGCTGGCCTGCGTGAACGACGAGCACATCACCTGCTTCAACGGCGTGCCCACCATGTTCATCGCCATGTTCAACCATCCCGATTTTGCCAAGACCGACTTTTCCTATATGCGCACCGGCATCATGGCCGGCGCCAACTGCCCGGCCGACCTGATGCGCCGCGCGGCTGACGAGATGAATATGCGCGAGATCATCTCCGTCTACGGCCAGACGGAGGCCTCTCCCGGCTGCACCATGGGCGAGGTCAACGAGGACCTTGACCACCGCGTGGAGACCGTTGGCAGTCCATTCCCCGGCGTCGAGTGCAAGGTCATCGACCCCGAGACCGGCGAGGAGCTGCCCGACGGTGAAAGCGGCGAGTTTGTCGCCCGCGGCTTCAACATCATGAAGGGCTACTACAAGATGCCCGAGGCCACCGCTCAGGCCATCGACGCCGACGGCTGGCTGCATTCCGGCGACATCTGCTGCCGCACTCCCGACGGCTACTACAGGGTCACCGGCCGCCTCAAGGACATGATAATCCGCGGCGGTGAGAACCTCTATCCCCGCGAGATCGAGGAATTCTACCTGACCACTCCCAAGGTACGCGACGTTCAGGTAGTGGGCGTTCCCGACGAGAAGTACGGCGAGGAATGCTGCGCGTGGATCATCCTCCACAAGGGCGAGACCGCCGACGAAGCGGAAATGCGCGAGTACGGCAACGCCTCCATCGCCCGGCACAAGGTTCCCCGGTACTTCCTCTTCGTCAAGGAGTTCCCCATGAACGCCGCCGGAAAGATCCTCAAGTACAAGATGCGCGACGAATCGGCCGAGATACTCGGTCTGAAGAAAAACTGACGGAGCTTTTGCCCCGGAACCTCAGTTGAACTGAAAAAAATCCCACTGTCGGCTTTTCCGGCAGTGGGATTTTCTGTTGTGTTTGATTTTAGGCAATACCGCATAATTCTAAGTGCGATATTGCGCAGTCAGATTTTTCGTCAGACGCAACAAAAAGCGGAGGCAATACTCTATGTATTGACGAGCATTTTTGTGAAGTATGACGGAAAAGATGCAAGCAAGATCGTGCTTAAGTTCTAAAACGGGAATTGTGCGGTGTTGCCTTTACGCACCGTAGGTGCAGATATAGCTTATTTCGCCGCCGGGCATCAGCTCCGAAAGCTCAATGCTTTCGTTACCCTCCGTCCGGGCATAGGTCACCAGAATATGGCGGGTCTCGCCGTCCGCCTTCACGCAGTAGAGGTCAAAGAGCTCGTCCTCCCGGTATATGGTTCCCCGGTATTCCCAGTCCGCTTCCGAACCGGGATATTCCTCTTCAAGATATCTGCGGATGATATCATACTCGCCGCCCTCTGTCTGGCA
Source organism: Acutalibacteraceae bacterium (assembly GCA_045538015.1). Taxonomy (GTDB): domain Bacteria; phylum Bacillota; class Clostridia; order Oscillospirales; family Acutalibacteraceae; genus SIG598. The sequence goes on from JAZSQO010000121.1 coordinate 1,382, forward strand.
GTAAGGCTCACCGGTATACAGCTCTTCGGCGTAGGTGCAGGCGTATTCTCCGGGCTCAAGATAGGCAAAGGTGACCTCCTGCAGATCAAGGGTCACCGCGCCCTCGGAAAAGATAAGCTCTCCGGCGGCGCTGTCGTAGCCGTTGTCCACGCTGAAGACCGCGCTCTCTCCGCTGAGCTTCGCCGTGCCCTCAAAGCCGTTCAGCCGGTACCACGACGCCGAGAAGTATATATCTCCCTCGTCGCTCACTCCATAGATGGTAATGTCGGTCTCTCCGTCGGCCGACTGAAAAACCCCGATGTGCGACTCCTGAAGGGCGCTGCCCGGTTTCCCGGCCGTTTCCCCGGCGGTCTCCTCCGCCGTGACCTCAGAGCCGGTGATCTCCTCCGCTCCGGGAGCGACCTCCGCCTCCGGCGAGCAGCCGCACAGCAGCATCGCCGCCAGCAGCAGGCCTAAAACGAGCTTTTTCATATTGTCTTTCTCTCCTTTTCACAAATACTGTCCATGCCTCCGGGCGTTCATCCGGCGCTCCGGCAGGCTTTAATTATATTATACAGCATTTGGCGGAAAAGGCAATATCGCGAACGCTCCGGCAGAAGCTGTCATCAGGAGCCAAGCTCGTTTCCGTCAAAATCGAAATTGACCGTGTAGAAATAGCCCATGTCGTCAAAATCCACCTGAACATGGTCGTCGCAGGCGGTGATGCCGCAGGTGGTGAAATACCGGGTCACTCTCCACAGCTCCCGTCCGTCGGCACTCACGGCCACGCAGCCGGGGCCGTAAAACTCGTTTGTGCTGCCGATGTAGAGGGTTCCGTCGGCTCCGAAGTCGTAGACCACGGGACAGCCGAACACGCCGTCAAGCCGCCAGAGCACCTTGCCGGTGTTGTAATCAAGGGCGGTCATGACCTCCTCGGCGGCGTTGTTGACATAGACGATGCCGCCGTTTTCCATCCACTCAAGGGTGTCGTACTCCGAGCCGTTGGCGCTTATCCGGCTGCCGCACTCCGCGACATATTCCCACGCCATGCTGCCGTCGGCGGCAAAGGCGGTCAGTACCAGCCGCTCGCCTCCCGAGGGATACGACCGATCGGCGTTCATCCACGAGACCTCCGCCGCGGCGGGCTGTTCGCTCTGGACGCCCGTATCCCATTCCTCAAAGGACACCGAGGAATCCGAGACTGCCGCTTCCATATTCCCCGCGGTCGGGAGCTTTCCGCCCAGCAGCACACAGCCAAGCAGCGTTATCAGCGCGCCGCCGGCGACGATGTAGCCGAGGAAGATGGCTATTCTGACTATCGCCGGAAGACCTCGCATACCGGACGCTCTGTTTTGATTCTCCATAATTGACCCTTCCTTTCAGTTCGCGGATAGCGCGGGAGAGGGCGGGTGTGCCGCTCTCCCGCTATTTCATTATAACACATTTCCCGCCGCCGGGGATAAGAATTTTACCTCAGTCCCAGCCCTCTGTCCATTCCACCCGGCTCTGCGTATCCACAACCTCCGCAGAGCCGCTGCCATTATCGTTATAGGTTTCCCTTTCCGGCTGAGGGACGGGCGTTTCCGGGATCTCCTGCTCCGGGATAACGGGAACCGGCACTGCGTCCTGCTCCGGAAGGGCGGCGTTCTCCTCCGCGCTCTGCGGCTCTTCTTCTGTGCCGTTATCGGTCTGCTCCTCTTCGGCGCTCCAGTAGTCAAGAAGAACGGCGTCGCCCGCTTCGGCCATCTGAGCGGCGGACATTTCCGGAGCCTCTTCCGGCTTCTGTTCGGGCATCAGGGCGCCGACCGCCGTCAGAGCCAGCACTCCGACTATCACCGCCGCGAAAACGGCCAGCAGTATCATTTCTCCCGCCTTCAGCTGGGTGGATTTCCTTGTTTCTTCCATTTTTATTGCTCCTCCTTTGATTAATAGCCGATCAGGTTGTCGCCAAAGGGCATGGAGTCAAGCAGCTTTTTCAGCACCTCATAGGTCTGCTGCTCGCTCTGGCTGCGGTTGGTCATTGCGCTGTAGCGCTCGTAGGCCGAGCTGACGACCGAATAGTAGGAGCGGGATATCTGCTCGGTGTACGCCACCCGCTCGCAGCCGTTTCCGTCAAGATAAACCAGATAGCCTCGGCCGGCTATTTCCGAAACAAAGGCCGACTCGGGAATGTCGGTCACAACGCCGGTGTAGGTAAGCTGGCCGCTGTCGCTGCTGTAGAGCACATCGGCGGGAACGATCTTAACTCCCGGAGTGTTCAGCGTAAGCTCGCCGCCGTCGAGGATGGCCTCGGGGATAATGAGCGTGCCGTAGCTTATAATGCTGTCCTTGTGCTCCTTATAGACCTCGTCCTTGAGCAGCTGGACGCCGAAGCGCAGTCCGTAGGGCTCGATGAGGCGGACACTGCCGCCCAGCATGGTCAGGCTGAAGGGAATATCCTGAGCTATCGGTGTCCACTGGGCGTAGAGCGTCAGGTCGGCGTTGCCGGCGTAGTCCTCTCCGGCGCGGTAGGCTGTGCCGCTGCCGTCGGGCGCGGTGTTCCAGCCGGCGAACTCAAAGCCCTCACGAACGGGCACGCCGCCGTCAACGCTTATGAGGCTGTCGTAGAATTTGCTGCCCTGAGCGGGAGCGTTCTGGCCGCCATTGGCGTCGTAGGTCAGGGCATACGTCACGACCTCGATGTCAAACTCCTGAGGAGCCCAGTCGCTGCCGGTGCCCCACAGCTCCATGCGGAAGGTGTCAAGACCCATGTCCAGCATCTTGCTGCCGGATATATGCTCCGGCGTCAGATAGTAAGCTCCGTGGATGTTGTAGATGTAGAAGCGCTGGTTGGCTCCGCCCACATAGCCGCCGGAATAGACATAGACCCGGGTTCCGTCCTCACGGCCGGAGCTGAGCACATCCACACAGCCTCCGTCCAGAGCGCTTTCAATGACATAGGTTCCGTTTTCACCGCGGATGAATTTCCACACCTGCTCCGGGCCGCCGGTGGCCTCCTCGCCGAGGATGTCACCGGAGCGGTTGGTCATGCAGCGGCCGGTGGACTGATGTCTGAGATAGGCGTAAAAGTCGCTGCCGATGTCCGCCGGACGGTCTCCGTTCAGGGATTCTCTGACCGTGAAGCCCACAAACTCGCTGTCTGTGTAGCCGAGGCTGTTGCTGGAGGTCACATAGGCCGAATATTCGCCCGGCTCGCTGAAGGAGGCGGTGTGCACTGTGTTCTCTCCCAGCGAGATGGTGTCGATACGTTCGCTGCCCTTGAATATTCCGAGGGTGTATCCGGTTGCCGACCGGTCGCTGGAGGCGGTGAAGGTCACGGTCTCTCCCTTGTCGTATTCGCTCTTGTCAAGGGTGAGCACAGAGGTCTTAGGAGCTGAATCATAGACATAGAAATGTATCCAGTTGCCCACCGATTCGCCCGCTCCGTTGCCGGAGACTACGGTGATGGAATGGCCGTCCGGCTCGTCAAAGGACACATTGAGTGAGCCGCCGCTGCATTCCTGGGAGATATCCTGTCTGGTCTGCGTCCAGCCGGAGGCCCAGTAGTAGGTGGCGGTGGGGCAGTCGCTCCAGGTCAGGGTCGCCTGCTCGCCCACCGCAAGAACAGTCTTGCTCAGGCTTACGGTGGGAGCCTCGGGCGGAGCGTCGTAGACATAGAAGTTTATCCAGTTGCCCACCGATTCGCCCGCTCCGTTGCCGGAGACCACGGTGATGGAGTGGGCGCCCGGCTCGTCAAAGGACACCTTAAGGGAGCCACCGCTGCATTCCTGAGAGAGAGCGTGTTTTGTTTCCGACCAGCCGGATGCCCAGTAATAGGTGGCGGTGGGGCAATCGCTCCATGTGAGAGTGGCTTCCTCGCCCACCTTGAGCATGGTGCTGCTCAGGCTTACGGTGGGAGCGGGAGGAGGACTCTGCTGCTTTGTGCTGCTGAGAAGGGTAAAGCCGCGGAAATTCATCCGGCTCTTCCAGTCGGACTCGGTTCTCCACGCGTAGCCGCCCTTGGTGCCGCGGTTGCCCGAGGCGTAGCTGTCAAGGATGAGGTACTTGCCCGTGGAGGAATCATAGTCGGCGATGACCAGCAGATGGCCGCTGCCCGTGGCAATGGTCTTTACGCTGGCGATGGCTGTTCCGCCGCCGTTGAGGTGATCTCTGAGCACGCTCCACGAGGTGGTGCCGTCGGCCTTTTCGCAGTAAAAGCCGTAGGTGCCGCCGTGGGTGTTGGAAAAGGCGGGGTAGAGGGCGTGGCTGGTGCCCACATTGGTGACCCGGAAGCCGTTATTCACGCTGTAGTCGGCCAGCATGGCAGGCTCGATGAAGCTGCCGTTCATGTAGTATACGGCGTTGACCAGAGACAGAATGCCGCAGCCGCCGCCGGAAACGTTGGCCTGCACCTTGGCGCCGGCGCTGTTGTACTTGTAGCCGTAGGGATGGCTGCCCCAGCGGCTGTCGGTCTGGGAAAAGACGGTGATCTCTCCGGCGGCAGAGGCCCCGAAGGAGGCGCTGCCGCCTATCACCGCGCCCAGCACGGCTCCGGCCAGCACCATCACCGCCAGAAGAACGGCGCACAGCTTGACCGCCTTGGGATTCCGCTTTTTCTTTTTAGTCTCTTCGGCTACCGCGCTTCCGTCGATAACCAGTACCGCTTCGTTCTTTTTCATCTGTGTTTCCTCCTTTTTTGTCAGTCAGTTTCTATCAGCACATACTTTCTTCTGGGCAGCAGCTTGGCAAAGAGCCAGAAGAACAGCACCGTAAGTATCCACGAGAAAACCATGTACACGCCAAGGCCGACTATGAAGAGCCGGAAGATCATTGCGGCGGCCTGTCTGCCGCTGTAGCGTCTGAGGATGCCCATGCAGCACAGCACCGACAGCAGCGTTCCTCCCGCCACGACCAGCGCGCCTTCGCCGAAGCCCTGAGGTGTCGCTCCGGCGGTAACCACCGACTCGATGAGCCACGAGGTGCCCATAAGGATGAGCACAAAGCCCATGAAGAGGCCGGAGCCTCTGATTCTTGACATTTCCGTGGTGCCGTACTGCTCTCTGTACTTTTTCGAGAGCACGCAGCTGGCGATGGAAACGCCGATGATGATGGCACCGATAATGAGCAGGATAGTCATTCCGCTGTTGGTGGATGTGGTCTCTGTCATTTTTTATCACCCTTTGTTTCTGATTTGCTCTTGCAAACACAGTATAAGGCGTTGTATAGTTAATGAAGAAACCGTTTCACGATAATTCCGCCGTCCGAAACGCTTATATACATTATATTGAAGCCCTCGCCGGCCTCCCGGATTTATCGTGAAACACAATGGCAGTACGCGGATCGTTATATTAATATTGATACAGACACAGCGACCCTGCACCATATCAGTAATGGAGGACTCTATCATGTCTGAATCTGTAAAAGTAATCATTGTTCTGCTGGCGGTAGCCGCCTTTGTAGCGGGCGCCTTTGTCCTCGCCTCAAAGCTGTTCGGCCCGGTAAAGGACACCGTCCGCCGCGAGCGCAAATCCCGGCCCGCCAAAAAGGAGCCTGCGTATGCTCCCGCTCCCGCCGCTCCCAAGGCGCCTCCGGCCGCGCCCCTTCCTGATCCCCGCAATTTTGCTCACCTGACTCCTCCCGCGGCATATCCCGATAAGGCCGCGGCTCCTCAGCCGGCAGCTCCCCAGCCGGGAAAGATCAGCTACGGCAGCGCCACCCGATTTGTCGAGACCGCTCCTCCGGCTGCCGCTCCCGCCGCTCCCGCTCCCTTTATGGACAGTGCTTCCGAGGCCGCCGGCGGCGCTGTGATGCGCGTCACCATTTCCGGCGACAACGGCGCGCCCAAGTACTACGTTGACATCCGGGAAAACGAGCTGCCCGTGACCATCGGCCGAGGCAAATCAGACGCCAGAGGCAAGAGCATCGTGGTCAACGAGCCTACCGTTTCCTCCCAGCACGCAAGGCTGAGCGTGAAGAACGGCGTTCTGAGCGTGTGCGACTGCTGCTCCACCTGCGGAACCATCATCAACGGCGAAAACGGCAGTTCCCTCGTGCTCAAAAGCGACTCCAGAAACACCAGCGTCGACCTCTGCGCCGACCGCTTTGAAATGACTCTTGGCCGCATGAGCGTTCATGTGGACATCCTCGAGCCCTTCTGCTCCACTCTGCGCACCGGCTGCAGCATCACCCTCAGCGCCGGCTTTGAGGGCACCTCCGCCGGACAGTGGACCTTCTGCGATTCCTTCAGCATCGGCCGCCACGGAGCCGATCTCCTTCTGGCCGATCCTCTGGTCAGCCGTCTGCACGCCATGGTATACCGCTCCATCGACGGCCGCTTCATCCTCCGGGATCAGGGTTCCACCAACGGCGTTGTGGACGCCCGCACCGGCAAGCAGATCTCCGAGATCGAGCTGCAGAGCGGAACCGTCATTATGATAGGCGACACCGAGCTGCGGGTGGACGAGACGAAAAAGAATCTTGCCCGGAACGAAATGCCTCTCAGCCGTCCCCGCACCGTATATTTTGACTCCGTATCCGCCGCTCAGAATCCTCGCTTTGTCTAAGCCCACGGGGTACGGATCATGAAGAAAAGCACAAAAAAAGAGCCGCGCGGAGCGGCTCTCGCGGCCATCGCCGCCGCTCTGGCGCTGGCGGGATGGGTTATATACCGCACCTGCACCGGCCCGGCTCAGCCGGACGCGATGCTGCTGGCGGCCATCGGTCTTGCGGCCATAGCCGCGCTGGCCGCCGCCATCATCGGGCGCAGTCTGTGTTCCGGCGCGGTGTCGGCGGTCTTTGCCGCTCTCATTACCGTGGGCTGCATGACCGCCCACCGGCTCGGCCTGCCCTCTGAGGGCACCGTTAAGGAAACGGTGGCTGCCGCGGTGATGTTCCTGCTGGCCTTCACTCTGACCGGCCGGCTGCTCAGGCTTCTTGAATACCGCTGGTTTCTTGTTTCGGCGGCGGTGCTTTCCGTGGCGGTATACGCCGTCACTCTGCTGGCCGCCGAGCGCACCGGCGGAGCGGCTCTGGGTATAAGCCTCTTCGGCCGCACGATACAGCTCTTCGAGCTGGGCAAGCCGCTGTACATAATCGTCACCGCCTCGGTGCTGTGCATCCGCAGCCTGCGTCCCAGCGACAAGCTGCTCATAACCCTCGGGTTCACTCTGACCCACTGCGTTCTGCTGCTGGCTCAGAGCGAGCTGGGCACCATGCTGTGCATTCTGGCGGCCTATGCCGGACAGCTGGCCGTCTGGCTCAACGAGCCGGGCGCCGCTCTGCGTGCCGCCTTCTGGGACGGCTGGCGCAAGTTCGTGACCTTGCCCGCTGTGGCCGCCGTTGCCGCCGCCGTTTTCGGCGTTCTCGCCCTTTACCCGTATATTATCGACAAGGCGGTGGGGCGCGTTGAGGGCTGGCTCAGCGGCAGCTATCAGATAGACCAGGGCATGAAGGCCATGGTCAACGGCGGTCTTACCGGCATGACCGAAGGCCGGCCGGTGTACATTCCCTACGCCGACAGCGACATGGTTTTCCCCTCCGTGGTGCAGCTGTTCGGCCTTGCGGCGGGCGTGGGACTGATACTCGTTTACGCCGCCCTCGGCTCGGCTGTTATCTCCTCTGCCCGCGCTTCCCGGAGCACCGTTGAATGCTCGGTGGCGGTGGGCTCGGCCATAATGCTCACCATGCAGGCTCTCATAGCCATTTGCGCCTCCACCGGCCTCATGCCCATGACCGGCATAACTCTGCCCTTTGTTTCCAACGGCGGAATGTCTCTTGCCGTATGCGCGGCCTTTGCCGGAATGGCAGCCTTTTCGGTGAGAGCGACAAAGGAGGGAATGGAAAGATGAATACCTCAAAGCTCATGTACCGCTGCCGCCTGCTGCGGGGCGTGCTGACCTTTGTTTTCCTCGCCGCCGCTCTGGCTCTGTGCCTCCGGGTGACCTTCGCGGCTCAGGAGCAGCAGCGGCTGGATTCCCTCTGCCGCGGCTCGGTCTATGACCGCTCGGGCAATATCCTTGCCCAGAGCGAGCCGGGACAGCAGGGTCAGCGGAGTTACTCCATCGGCGAAGCCTCCTCGGCTCTGCTGGGCTATCACACCGACCACCACGGCAGCGACGGCATCGAGCGGCTGTATGACCGGTGGCTGGCTCCGGTGGGCGGAGATGATGACCACGGAGATATCTTCCTGACCATCGACCGGGAGCTTCAGCAGGTGTGCTACGACAGCATCCTCACCGCGCCCATTGCCGGAGCCGTGGTGCTGGACATCGACAGCGGTGCCATACTGGCCGCTGCCGACACGCCCTCCTTTGAGCCCTCCGAGCTGGACGCCGACTACGACGGTGTTGTTTCCCGGGGCTGTGTGTTCTATAATATATGTGCCGGCCGGGGCATAACTCCCGGTGATATGTTCCGCCTGCCCGCGGTCTGCGCCGCTGTGCGGGCCGGAGATTCCGGACTGGCCGCCGAGCTGACCTCCGGTCAGCCGCTCGCCTCCAACCATCCTGCCTCCCGTGAGGCGGTGGAGAATGCCATGAGTCAGACCCTTCTCATCGGCCGAACCATCGAGCTGGACTGCATGACCCTCCGGTCGGGCACGACCGGCGAGGGAGAGCTTCCCGCATCCGGCGAGGCTTACCGTTCCATGCTGATGGGCTACGGCGGAGCCAGCCTCAGTCCCATGCAGCTGTGTATGTACACCGCCGCCTTCGCCCGCGAGGACGGCAGCATCATAAAGCCCAGTTCGGTCAGCCGTCTGGTCAGCCGGGAGGGCGAGGTCACTTATCTTCCCTGCGGCGAGGTGCTCAGCGCGGGCGCTTTTTCCGCCGAGGCCAAAGAGGCTGCGGGACAGCTGTTCCGTTCCTATGAGCTTTCAGCGGGCGAATTTTCGGCCATGACCGCCGCCGTGCCCTCCGCCGACTTTGACAGCGTATGGCTGACCGCCTGCTATCCCGCCCACGACCCGCAATACGCCCTGACCGTTGTGATGCAGGGCGGCAGAGGCTCCCTCGGAGAAGAGGATGTCCTCGCCGCCGCGCGGTCGATATTTGAATCAATCAACTGACGGAGACTACACCATGAATCAGTGCCAGATAATCTCTCAGCTGCTGAGCGGCAAAGCTGTTTTTGACGACGAATGGGCAGTGGGAGCCTTTCTCTCCCAGAGCCTGATGTCGGCCTGCTTTGAGCTTAAAGTCCCGGGCAGCGGCCTTCCCGCCCGCCGCCTGCTGGTCATAGACCTCGAGGGAGCCGCCGGTCGTCCGGTGGCCGACATATACTCCGCCGTCAGCGGAAATCCCGGCGTGCTGAGCTGCCGGAGAATGAAGACTCTGTCCACGCCGGCCGGCCGGCTGCTTCTGCTGGACACTCCCATGCCCGCCGGCACCGCCTCCATGAAGCTCTCGGCCTATTCCGTGGCCAAGCTGGGCATGGACATCGCCGGAGCCATCGCCTCTCTGCAGAACGCCGGCATCGTCCACCGCAACATAAAGCCGCGCAACATCGTGGTGCTGGACGACACATGGCTGCTGGACGGCCTTGAGATGGCCGATTATGTCCGCAACACCGCGGGCGGCACTTCCAGCGTCGGAACTCAGCTGTATATGCCGCCCGAGTCCATGACCGGCCGCTGCGACCACACCACTGACCCTTATTCTCTGGCAGTGGTGATGTATTCCCTGCTCAACAACGGCCGCCCTCCTCTGATGGGTCGGTACGAGCCTACGGACGACGAGGCCGTGGAAAGGGCCATAACCCGGAGAATGAACGGAGAGGATATTCCTCCCCTTTCCTTTACAGACCCGGAGCTTGACCGGATCATCCGAAAGGCTCTTTCTCCCAACCCTTCCCTTCGATACTCCCACGCGGTGCAGCTGCAGAGCGAGCTGAACGGCTATCTGCGCTCCTGCGACAGCCAGCACGCGGCGGATGTCGCCCGGGCGGCGGACATGGCCGACACCGTAATGGCCGACCCGGCCTTTGCCGCCCAGTGGGTGCTGAAGGAGTGCATCGGGGCCGGCGGCTACGGCACCATATACCGGGCCCTTTCCCGCATGGACGGCGAGGATTACGCCCTCAAGCTGGTGAGGATACCTCACAGCGACAGCGAGCTGAAGAAGCTGGCCGCCTCGGGCATGACTCCCCGGGAGCAGTCCGACTACTGCGCTCAGGCCATCGCCCGCGCCTCCTCCGAGGCTCTTATGTATATGCAGCTGACCGGATGCAGCCACATTCTGCGGATGTACGACTGCGGCCGGGTCAGAACCTATAACAGCAGCGGAGTGGAATTCTTCTGGATGCAGACCGAGCTGCTTTCGCCCATTCCCTCCAGCCTGCCCGACGAGCGCGCCGTGGCCATCATCGGCCTTGATGTGTGCACCGCTCTGGGCGAGATACACGCCAAGGGCATGACCCACCGGGATATAAAGCCGGAAAACATCCTCTGGGCGGGAAGCGAGGGCTATAAGCTCAGCGACTTTGGCGTTGCCCGGATGCTCCGGGAGGCCGCCGAGGCCACGGTCATAGGCTCCCGCTCCTATATGGCGCCGGAGATACTCTCCGGTCTGGTGGCTCAGAAGGCAAAGAAAACATACAACAACACCGTTGATATTTTCTCCCTGGGCATGACCATGTACACCCTGCTCAACGACGGCCGGGAGCCTTTCCTGCCGCCGGAGCCTCACCCGGTCACCGACGCCGACCGGGCCGTGGCCGAGCAGAGGCGGCTCCGGGGCGAGGCTTTGCCCCCGCCCGCTCACTGCGGCGCCCGCCTTGGCGCGATAATCGCCCGGGCCTGCGCCACCGAGCCTTCCAGACGCTTCCGCACAGCGGACGATATGCGTGAGGCTCTGCTGAATTATCTTGAATCGTGAGGATGCGTATGAAAAGATTTGCTGTTGACCATTCTTCTCTTTCCCTGAGCGGCACGGGAAAGGAAAACGAGGATTTTGTCTGCGTCCTTGAGGGCGCGGTCAGCTGCTTTGTGCTTGCCGACGGACTTGGCGGCCACGCCGACGGTGCCCTTGCCTCCCGGCTGGCGGCTCAGGCCGCCTGCGGCGTCTGCGCCAGCTCCGGCGAGCTGGACGCCGACCTTGCCGCCCGGTGCTTCACCGCCGCCCAGTGCGCCGTTGTCGCCGCCCAGAAGGAGCGAGGGGTCAGCTGCCGCACCACGATGGTGCTCCTGCTGACCGACGGCAAAAAGGCCATCTACGGCCACATCGGAGATTCCCGCCTCTACTTTGCCCGCAGGAATCGCGTAAAGACCCGCACCCTTGACCACAGCGTTCCTCAGCTGCTGTTCAGCATGGGCTCCATCACCGAGGAGCAGCTGGCTCACCATCCCGACCGCAACCGCATCATACGGGCGGTGGGCAGCGAGGAGGACGGCCTGCAGTTTGACCTCTCCCCGGTCATCCGGCTCCGGAAGGGCGACAGCTTCCTCCTCTGCTCGGACGGCTTCTGGGAGTGGGTGCAAAAGGAGGATATCTCCTCGGCTCTGAAAAAGAATCCTTCGGCCGGCGCCGCTCTGGAACAGCTTGCCGGCCTCGCCGCGGAACGGGCCGCGCTCCCCTGCGACGACCGCTCCGCCATACTTCTGCGCTTCAGCTGATACGGGAGGGTATATATTGTGGATTACAGCTATAACAACATCTGCGCCTTCTGCTTCAACCAGAAGGGCTACTCGGCCGTCTGTCCCCACTGCGGATATGAAGAGAAAATATCCGCCACGGCCAACCATCTTCGCCCCCGCACCCTGCTTCAGAACCGCTATCTTATCGGCGCGCTCATCGGCATCGGCGGCTTCGGCATAGTATACAAGGCCTTTGACCTGAAGCTCAACCGCGTCATCGCCATCAAGGAGCTTTTCCCGCCCGGACTGGTCAACCGCATCGCCGGCCAGCAGCAGGTCATGATAACCAGCGACAAGAACGCGCCCCAGTTCATGTATATGCTGGAGCGCTTCCGTCAGGAGGCAAAGCACGTCTCCCAGCTCATAGACCATCCCAATGTGGTCAGTGTCTACGACTGCGTGGAGGCCAACAACACCGCCTACATCATCATGGAATATCTTGACGGTCAGAGCCTTGAGAACCGCCTCAACCGTCAGGGCAAGGTCAATCCCATCGAGGCTCTGCGCATCACCACCGCCATGCTGGACGCCCTTTCCGCCGCCCACAGCCACGGCATCATCCACCGGGACGTCAAGCCGGCCAATATCTTCCTCTGCCGGGACGGCTCGGTCAAGCTCATCGACTTCGGCGCGGCCAAGTTCATGGGCTTTGTCGAGGATCCACGGATGATAATTTCCAACATCTACTCCGACGGCTTTGCCCCTCCCGAGCAGTACCGTAAAAACGAGGAGCAGGGCACATACACCGACATCTACGCCGCCGGCGCCACCATGTACAGTATGCTCACCGCCCATATCCCGCCCGCCTCGCCCGATCTGGCAAAGGGCGCGAAGCTCAAGCCGCCCTCCAGACTGGCTCCCGGCATCTCCTCCAGCATGGAAAGGGCCGTTCTCCGGGCCATGTCGCTGGATCCCCGCATCCGCTTTTCCGACGCCTCCAGATTCAAGGAGGTGCTGATGAAAAACGAAGAGGTGCGCACCGAGCCGGAGGAAATCACCGCCCGCAGGCGCAGGCGTGCCGCTGCCGCTGTCTCTGTGGCCGCGGTGCTGTGCGCCGTCCTTTTCGGCGGCTGGTATTATCTGCGCCAGCTGAGCGCTTCCGATTCCTCCCAGACCATGCTGACCGCCGACGAGAGCATCAGCGTTTATGTGTGCGTGGAGGATGGGGAAGAGGAGAGAGCGCGGTCGGTCTACGACTCGCTGGTGACCGGATTCTACGGCTACGCCTCCGAGATGACCGAGCACACCCTCAGCGTGGAGCTGGAATGCCTGCCGGAAAGCAAGCTCGAGCAGGCTCTTGCCTCCGCGGATGACGCTCCGGTGCTGCTGTGCTCCTAGGACGGCTTTGACTCACCCGCCCGGGCCGAATGGCTGGACGCCCTCCTCGACGAATCCTATATGTTCTCCGAGGAGCTTTCCGACGGCTTTGTGGCCGCCTTCGATATAGACGTGCTGTATGTCAACCAGAAGCTGCTCGACCAGACCGGTACGGACATTTCCGCCCTTGATTCTCTTGACGCCATCCGCGCTCTGGACGAGATCAACGCCGTTCCCGACCTTTTCGGCAGCTACGAGGGCTTTGCTTCCTCTCCCTCCGCCCTTGCCGACTTCCGCGCGGGAAACAGCCTTTTCTGCGCCGCCCACGCCTCGGACGCCGAAGCGGTCTTTTCCGCTCTGCCCGGCTACTGCAGAGCCATCGCCATTCCCGGCGGCTCCATCGAGGCCGAGATCACCGACCTGTGGCACATCAGCGGCGAGGCCACGGAAAACCAGCGCCACGCCGCCGAGCTTTTTCTTTCCTATCTGGCCGGAAACGAGGCTCAGGATATTCTCTGCCTTCAGAACCGCCACGGTCTTCCCGCCAACTCCGACATCTACGAGCTTTACCGGAGCTACCACCCGGAGCTTTCCGACATCCTCGTCCGGCAGGACAGCTTTGACTTTGACTGATTCATTCATTTTCCAAGGGGAGAGATAGAGTATGAAAATGTGCATAAACTGTCTGCTGATGATCGACGATCATCTCACCCAGTGCCCCCACTGCGGATATACCGAGGGCGTGAACCCGATGGACTACTGCCATCTGCCGCCCCGCACGGTGCTCAACAACCGCTACATCCTCGGCCGTCCGCTGGGCAGCGGCGGCTTCGGCGTGACCTACATCGCCTGGGACACCGTGCTGGACATCCGGGTGGCCATCAAGGAATATATGCCCGGCGAGCTGGCTCAGCGCACCGCCGGCACGGTCAATGTCATGGTCAACCAGTCCACCACCAGCGTGTTCATGCAGGGCAAGCGCAGCTTCATCGACGAATCCCTGCGCCTTGCCCGGCTGGGCGACATCCCCGGAGTGGTCAAGATCTTCGACTGCTTTGAGGATAACTTCACCGCCTACATAGTCATGGAATTCCTCGAGGGCGAGACCCTTCTTTCCCGCATCGAGCGGGAGGGAAAGATGTCCTGCGAGGAGCTTCTGCCCATCATGGTCAAGGTGCTGGAGGCGCTGGAAAAGATCCACGCCGCCGGGCTCATGCACCGCGACATCGCCCCGGACAACATCATGCTGTGCCGGGACGGCCGGGTATGTCTCATCGACTTCGGAGCCGCCCGCCACATGACCACCCGCCACAGCCGCAGTCTTTCCACCGTGCTCAAGATCGGCTACGCCCCGGCGGAGCAGTATTACAAGGACGGCAATCAGGGCTCGTGGACCGATGTGTACGCCGTGGGCGCTACCATGTACCACGCTCTGACCGGCGTCATTCCCACCGACGCCTACACCCGGGCCAACAACGACACTCTGGCCAGGCCCTCGACCTATGTCCGCATTCCCCACGACATCGAGGTGGCCATTCTCAACGCCATGAATGTCACCGTGGAAAAGCGCACCCAGACCGCCCGGGAGCTGGCCGACCAGCTGACCGGTGAGGAGAAGCCCCGACGCGTCCACGACCGCATCCGCCAGACCAAGCTGGCCGTCTCCGGCAAGACCAAGGCTCTGCTCGGCATATCCATCGCCGCCTTCGCCGCCGTTCTGGCGCTGATACTGATCGGCGTGCCTCAGCTGGTGGTTCACCGCACCGAGGCAAAGGTTCCCGAGGGCATGAGCCGTGTGCCCGCCGTCCAGTCCTCGCCTCTGCCCGAGGCGGAGCGGCTGCTCAGCGACAGCGACCTGCGCCTGCGCGTATCCCAGCTTATCCACGACGATTACTTTGACCGGGACATCGTCCTCTATCAGAATCCCTCCGCGGGCAGCGTGGCCTACATCGGCAGCATGGTGGATGTCACCGTCAGCGCTCCCGAGGAGACCGTTCCCGTGCCCGATGTCATGGGCTTTGAGGGCACCGACGCCGCCGACTCCCTTCGGGAGGCCGGCTTTGAGGTGGTCACCCGTGAGGAGTACAGCGACACCTTCGCTCCCGGCTCGGTAATGTACCAGAGCGTCGCCCCCGAGGAGGCGGTCAAGCCCGGCTCGGTCATCGAGCTGGTCATCAGCCTCGGCCCGGAAAACAGCACCATCGACACCACCGTCGAGGTCACCGTGCCTAACGTGACCGGCATGACCTTTGAGCAGGCTCAGACCGCTCTGCTGGCTCAGAACCTTTACATAACAAAAGAAGCCACCGAGTACAGCGACACCGTTCCCGCCGGCCAGATCATCCGCCAGAGTCCTTCGGCCAGCCAGACCGCCAATCAGGGCGACAAGGTATCGGTAGTGGTATCCGCCGGAAAGCAGACCGCCACCGTGCCCGATGTGCACTATTATTCCGAGGCGGCCGCCCGGGCCAAGATTACATCCAGTAATCTTTCCGTGTCGGTAAACTATGAGGAGAGCACAACCGTAAGCTCCGGCCTCGTAATCCGGCAGGACAAGGCCGCCGGAACCAGTCTCAATCCCGGCGACACCGTGACCATATGGGTGAGCACCGGCTATCAGGTTGCCGTGCCCAGCTGCGTGGGCAAGCCCCAGACCGAGGCCATTTCCGCGCTGACCGCGGCTCGTCTGGCGTATTATGTCACCACCCAGAACAGCACCACCGTCCCCGCCGGACAGGTCATGAGCCAGTCGGTTGCCGCCGGACAGAAGGTGGAGCAGGGCACCGCCATTACCCTGACCGTCAGCTCGGGCACCAGCGTCGTGTCCGTCACCGGCGTTTCGGTCAGCCCTTCCAAGCTGGGCATGAACATCGGCGACAGCTACACTCTCGCCGCTGCGGTAAAGCCCTCCGACGCCACCACCAGCGCCGTGACATGGAAATCGGACAACACCTCCGTGGCTGACGTCAGCGCCAGCGGCATCGTCACCGCCAAGGGCGCCGGCACCGCCACCATAACCGTCACCACCGTCGACGGAGGCAAGACCGCCTCCTGCACGGTCACGGTCTCAAAGAGCCTGACCTCCATTTCCATCCTTTCCTCTCCCGGAAAGACCGTTTATTTCATCGGCAATAAGCTCGACAAGAGCGGGCTTTCCGTTCAGGCCGCCTACAACGACGGTTCGGCGGCCGATGTCACCGGCAAGTGCACCATCAGCGGCTTTGATTCCTCCACCGCCGGCACCAAGACGGTCACCGTCAGCTACACCGAAAACGGCGTCACCCGCAACGCCTCCTTCACCGTGGTGGTCAGCGCGCCGCTGCTTTCCTCCATCACGATCAATTCCTATCCCGCAAAGACCGAATACTACACCGGCGATTCTCTTGACAGCAGCGGCCTTTCGGTGACCGCCTATTACACCGACGGCTCCTCCAAGGATGTGACCTCCGGCTGCGTGCTCAGCGGCTTTGATGTCAGCGTGGAGGGCACTCAGACCATTCCGGTCACCATCAGCTACACCGAGGGCAGCATATCCAAGTCGGCGAGCTACAGCGTCACCGTAACCAAACCGACAATTACCCTGTCCCAGACCTATATTTCAATGATTGAGGGTGAAACGGTCACTCTCACGGCAACAGTCGTCCCGTCCGGAGCACCGGTCACATGGAGCACCGTAAACGGCGGAATAGCCGAAGTATCGGCGGACGGCAAGGTCACCGCCAGAAGCGACGGCGGCACTACGATAACCGCCAGCATGAGCTACGGTGGAAAGTCCTATGCGACGAGCTGTCTGGTGGATGTGTCTGCCGCATCGACGGATATGTCCCAGTTCACCTACGAGCTGGTCAATAACGAAATAACCATCACCGGATACACTGGCAGTGATGTTGATGTGGTCGTTCCCTCCAGCTTTGATGGACATGCGGTCACCGCTATAGCCGACTGGGCCTTTTCTATCAGCAATCTAAGAACTGTTACGATTCCTTCATCGGTAAAACGCATCGGCGATGCGGTGTTTTTCGATTGTGTTTATCTTGAAGATGTATACTTCGAGTGCTCGGATGTTGAACTGGGCCGCAGTACCTTTGTGGGATGCAACAGCATGGACAGCGTGGTTTTGCCCAAGGGGCTGAAAACCATCCCTCAAGAAACATTCCTCGATTGCAAAAAGCTGGTGTCCTTTACTGTGCCGGACGGAATTGAGAGTCTGGGGCAGGAGGCGTTTGCCGGTTGCCCGGCGCTTGAATCTGTGTCTCTTCCCGATACGCTTAAGAGCATCGAACGGGAAGCGTTCGCTCGTTGTGAGAGCCTGAGGTCGATCACCATTCCTGCCGGCGTAACCAGCATCAGCGGAGATGCGTTCGCTGCCTGCTCGAGCCTGAAAACAATCAACATTGAAAGCGGCAACGCCGTGTATAAGTCGGATAACGGTGTGGTTTTCAGCAAGGACGGAAAAAGGCTCGTTGCATATCCGAGAGGACGGAGCGGAGCATACACCATTCCTGACGGTGTGACCGCTGTCGGCGACGGGGCATTCAGTTTTTGCGATGTGCTGACTTCCGTTACCGTTCCTAACGGCGTAACAAGCATTGGAGAGAATGCGTTTATTAAATGCACAATCCTGGGATCGATCAACATTCCCGATAGTGTAACCAGCATAGGCGAGGGTGCATTTTGGTACTGTGAGAAACTTACTTCCATAATTGTGCCGAACGGCGTAACCAGCATAGGTGCGCATACATTTGCGAACTGCAAAATGCTCTCCTCCATCATTATGCCAAACAGTGTAACCAGCATAGGCGAGGGTGCATTTTGGTACTGTGAGAAACTTACCTCCATAATTTTGCCGGACAGCGTAACCAGTATTGGAGAGTGGGCGTTCACTGGTTGTAACTCTCTTACCTCCATAATTTTGCCGGACAGCGTAACCAGTATTGGAGAGGGGGCGTTCTCTGGTTGTAACTCTCTTACCTCGATAACCATTCCCAGTGGCGTGAGCGACATCAGCGCCTCCGAACTTTATTCTCGCAGTTCGCTGGAAAATATAACTATTTCCTGCGGAACGAGCACCGTCGTTCCCGCATTGGACTTCAGCAAGTTCAACTACCTCAAAACGGTCACCATAGGCGAGGGTATAACCAAAATCGGTCCAAACGCCTTTGCGGACTGCGAATCCCTCACTACTGTGGTCATGCCCAACAGCGTAACCGGCATCGGTAATTTCGCGTTTGCCAGATGCGGATCGCTGTCTACGATTGTTCTTTCCAATCGTTTGGAAACTATTGGGACACGAGCATTTACAGAGTGTGACGCTCTGACCTCCATTGCCGTTCCCAACGGAGTGACCGGCATAGGAAGCTTCGCGTTCTCCGGATGTAATAATCTTGTCAGCGCGGCAATTCCAAGCAGCGTAACTGAACTGAATTCACAATACGGAACACAGCTTTTCCAGTCCTGCCCCAATGTCACTGTTTACTGTGATGAGGACTGCTGGCTGTATTTACAGTTTGAAATCGACGGATACACACTCGCCCCCTACGACCAGTATCCCGGCTGATTTCTCAGTCCCACCCAAACACACAGCGCCGCCCCTGCTCTCCGCAGGGACGGCGCTGATTTGCTTTGTTCGGCTATTCATAATCAATATCAAGGCATAAGCGGCGGGGCATCACGATGCCGTCACCCTCTCCACCGCCCGGGCCATATACACCGAAAAGGCGTCCGGCATCTCGCCCATCAGGGCATCCCGGCTGAAGAGGAAATAGGAGTACAGAATCAGAAAATCCAGCCGTCTGTGAGGGTTCATCGGAGCCATGGAGCAGTCGCTCAGCGTGGCGTTGAGCATACGGAAAAACTCGTTGAAGCTGCGCACATCGGTGAAGTCGTCGGTCTGCACCATGTCCATCTGCTCGGAGCTGAACACCGCGCCGCAGTTCTGGGCCAGCAGGCACAGCAGCAGCACCGTGCGGCTCATGGGACGCCGGCCCGCCGCGATGTCCTCCGCCGCTCCCGAGGCATAGAGCATATCGGCCAGCCGTCCGGCTCCCCGGGATATGTCCTCAAGGGCGGAAATATCGCAGTCCAGCTGCTCAAAGGCGGCTATGACCCGGCGCGCCTCCTCCTTGGTAACGCCGGCCCTCATGCGCTTGCTCTTCTCTCCGCTGATGGCCAGCTCGTCCTCGTAGGCCGCCGCAAAGTCGCCCAGCACGCATTTGGCGGTGTAATACTCGTCGCTCTGGTGGCTGCGGCAGGACTGGGCGTAGGAAAGGATATCCTCCTCCGAGCGCAGACGGTCGACGGAGGCTCCCGCCTCGGCGGTGAACATCCAGCTGTCGTCGGCGGTGCTCCGCGCCGTGCCTATGCGTTCTATGAGTGAAAGGGCGTAGCTGTAGTTGTCCGTGCCGGAGTAGTCCTCCTCCGCCGGCAGCTCCTTACCCATGGGATAGCGCAGGCAATAATGATGCACCGCCTCCTCCGCGTCGCTCAGGTGCAGAGGATTCTGGGCACAGCAGAGGGAAAGAAAGCGGTCGGCGCTTCTGGCCTTTTCCTCCTCCGAGCCTTCGCCCAGAGCGCGCAGTCCCAGAGCGTAGCACAGCTTTATGTAGGTCTCACGGTCAAGGGGCAGCTTGTCGGTCAGCCAGTTGGATACATTGCGCTTGGCGGCGTTGCGCGCCTTATCGTCCCCTCCGAGGGTATACGCCAGAAAGGATATTACCCTGTCCTTGCAGCGGCAGGGACGGCACAGCGGCTTTTTGACGCATATGCCGAAAAGGCAGTCCACCAGCGTCAGCTGGGTGGGCTGGCCGCCGCTTTCCTCGCACCGGCTCGCCCAGTCCGCCGCCCAGCTGTCCGGCAGCGCGGCGGCGACGCCTTCCGCGCCTTTCTCCCGGAGAACCTCTGCCAGCGGACAGCCGCCGCTCATGTGCAGTGCCCGCCAGAAGCGCACCGCGAAGGAATCCGGACGCATACCGTCCCGGCTGATGGCCGCCCGGACGAGGAACGGGTCGGAGAATTCTCCGCCGCTCAGCTCCCGCATGATCTGTATTGTGCTCTTGCTGTTCATAGGCAGGCTCCTTTGTTTTTTCATTATGATCATTATACCACATACCGCCCCGGTTCCCATATGTTTTTAAAAAGAAAAACGCCCCGCTGCCGGACATTTCGTCGTGTTTCCGGCAAACGGGACGCTTTGTTCTTCCTGGGTCGGAGGCGCCGGTCAGCCGAGGAGCATCCGGTCGTTGGCAAATTCTCCGTTGCTGGCCTTGGCGAACAGCTCCATCAGCGCGGCCACGGTCAGGTTCTTCTTTTCCTCTCCGGAAATGTCGTAGATGATCCTGCCGTTGTTCATCATGATGAGGCGGTTGCCGATGGCGATGGCATCCTTCATGTTGTGGGTTATCATCAGCGTTGTGAGCTTTTCGGTCTCAACGATGCGCTGGGTGATCTCCAGCACCTTGGCAGCCGTTTTGGGATCGAGAGCGGCGGTGTGCTCGTCCAGAAGCAGCAGCTTGGGGTGGTTCATGGAAGCCATGAGCAGGGTGATGGCCTGCCTCTGGCCGCCGGAGAGCAGACCCACCTTGGTGGAAAGGCGGTTTTCCAGCTCGAGGTCAAGGGTGGAGAGCAGCTGCTTGTAGTAGGCGCGGTCGTCCTGAGAGATGGCCCAGGAAAGGCCGCGTCTCTTGCCTCTCTGGTTGGCAAGAGCCATGTTCTCCTCGATCCACATATCGGCGGCGGTGCCCACCATGGGATCCTGAAACACTCGTCCGATGAATTTGGCTCGCTTGTATTCGGGGAGCTTGGTTACGTTTGTGCCGTCGATGAATATTTTTCCTTCGTCGGGAGTAAAGGTTCCCGCCACAAGGTTAAGCAGAGTGGACTTGCCCGCTCCGTTGCCGCCGATAACGGTGACAAAATCGCCGTCGTTGAGGGCAAGGGACAGGTCGTCTATGGCCACCTTCTCGTTGACGGTGCCGGCGTTGAATATTTTGGTGACATTCTTTATCTCAAGCATTTCAGGCCGCCTCCTTGTGCTGTCTCTTTACGGGCTTTGCGAAATAGGTCTTTTTAAGATAGGGAATAGCGAGGAAGACGGCCACAACGATGGCCGAGAACATCTTGAGCAGGTCGGTGTCAAGGCCGAGGAAAATGACCGTCTGGTATACGATATAGTAGATCACGCCGCCCAGAATGACGCCGGTCAGGCGCACGATGAAGCTGGAGGACAGCTTGGACACCAGAGCCTCGCCGATAATAACGGCGGCAAGTCCGATAACGATGGCTCCGCGGCCGTCGTTGATGTCCGCCTTGCCGGAGTACTGAGCCAGAAGCGCGCCGGACAGAGCGACGATGCCGTTGGAGATAACAAAGCCGATGACCTTGTTGAGACTGGTATTGATGCCCTGGGCACGCGCCATCTTCTCGTTGCAGCCGGTGGCACGGATACTCGCGCCGAACTTGGTTCCAAAGAACCAGTACAGCACCATGATAATTACCGCGCAGAACAGCACGAGAATAATCAGAGCCTTGTACTTGTACAGCTGGGTGATGAGCACATCGAAGCTTCTGGCAGGAAGAGCCTGATTGGCCTTGCCCATGATCTTGAGGTTGGCCGACCAGAGGATGAGCTGGGTGAGGATACCCGCGAGAATGGCGGGTATGCCCATGACCGTGTGGAACAGTCCGGTCACAAGGCCGGTAGCCATTCCGGCCAGCATGGCGATGGCCATAGCCGCCCACACATTCCATCCGGCAGCCATGAGCATGGCGCACACGGCCATGCCAGTGACCATGGAGCCGTCAACGGTCAGGTCGGCAAGGTCGAGAATCTTATATGTAATGTAAACGCCGATAGCCATGATGCCCCAGATCATTCCCTGAGCAATGGCACCGGGCAGCGCGTTCAGAAGTCCGGATATTTCCATAGCCGTTTTTCTCCAATCTTAATTAATAAAATGCGGAAAACTGTGTCCCCGCCCGCGGACAGGGACACAGCTGGATTTTGCTTTGACCGGTGCTTACGCGAGGGGCTCGTAATCAGCGGGGATCTCGATGCCCAGCTCGGCGCAGATGTCAGCGTTGTACTTCTTGACGGGGTTGGGATCGTAGGCGATCTCCATCTCGGAGATGTCAGCGCCGTCCTTCAGAATGGCAACAGCCATCTCTCCGGTCTTCTTGCCAAGCTCATAGTAGCTGATGGAAAGAGTAGCGATGCCGCAGCCGCCGCAGATACCGGCCTCACCGGCGATGATGGGGGTCTTGGTGGGCAGCACAACGTTGTTGATGGTCCCGGTGCAGGAAGCGGCGGTGTTGTCGGTGGGGATGTAAATGACATCGCAGGCAGCGGCGGCAGCCTCGGCCACCTGAGCAACATCAGAGGAGGCGGAGAAGGAGAAGTCCTTGACGGTCAGACCCTTGCCCTCGAGGTACTCGGTGACGGCCTTGACCTGATACGCGGAGTTGGGTTCAGCGGAGCAGTAGAGCATACCGACGGTCTTGGCGGCGGGAACGAGGTCAATGATCATCTGAGCCTGATCCATGAGGGGAGCCAGGTCGGAGGTGCCGGAGATGTTGCCGCCGACAGTGCCGTTGAAGTTGTCCAGCTCAAGAGCAACGCTGTACTCGGTGACGGAGGTGCCCAGAATGGGAATATCCATGGTGGCGTTGGCGGCAGCCTGCAGGGCGCCGGTGGCGTTGGCCATGATGAGGTCAACATCCTTGGAAACAAAGTCGTTTACGATGGTGGTGCAGATGTTGTTTTCGCCGGCAGCGTTCTGCTCGATGAACTCAACATTCTCTTCGCCGAGGCCGGCGACAACAGCGTCCTTGAAGCCCTGAGTGGCGGCGTCAAGAGCGTCATGGGTGACCAACTGGCAGATGCCGATGGTGTACTTGCCGTCGTCCTTGCCTGCGCAGCCGACAGCGCCGACTACCATAACGAGGGCGAGGATCACGGACAGAATTCTGGCGATGGTTGTTCTTTTCATGATAAATTATCTCCTTTAGCGATTTATCGTTTTAACGCTTTTGTGCGTTAAAACCTTGAAGCGACTTGATTCTACTCCTCTCAGATCGATTTGTCAAGCACTTTTTTATCCGAATCTGCACTTTTTCTCCGTGCCGATGCGTCTTGACGAAAGCCCGGAGCTAATATATAATTGTTTTATGCTTCAACGGAGGTATTAACCATGAAAAAAATCGGCCTTCTGCTGTTGGTTTTCGTTCTCATCACCCTTGCCGGCTGCTCGGAAAAGGTGATGCTGGTGGATATCGGAGACAAGGAATATCCCACAAACGCCACCGTCCTTGACCTGACCGGCAAGGAGCTGGAGGATATAAATGTACTCAAGCGCTTCAAGAAGCTGGAGACGCTCATCGTGGAAAACACAGGCATCACTCCGGCGGAATACGGTAAGCTGCAGACTCTCCTGCCGGAATGCGAGATAGTCTGGTCAGTGCCGCTGCAGAGCGGCAGCTTCAGCAGCTCCTCGGAAGAGCTGAAGCTGGAAAGCCTTTCCCCGGAAGATGTTGATATGTTCGGCTATTTCCCACATCTGAAAAAAGTGACCGTGACCTCCGGAGACCAGTTCCTCGCGGACTTTATGGCTCAGGAGCATCCCTATGAGGTGCGGTTTGACCTGAACATCGCCGGCCTGACCTACGACCCGGAGGACAGCGGGATCATCAGCGTAGAAAATCCCAACGCTCAGGAGCTGCTGGAAGGCCTCCGGTTCATGCCCGAGGTCAGGGAAGTGAACCTGACCGGTGAGCTTCCCGACGACGGCCAGCTGCTTCAGCTGAAGCAGACCTACCCGAATATCGCCTTCAGATGGACGCTTACGGTGTGCGGCGTTGAGACCGACACCATGGCCACCGAGCTGAACCTTGACAACATCCGCATGAAGAACACCGACGAGGTGGACGCGAAGCTGTCTCTGTTCCACCAGCTCGAGGTGGTAAACATGAATTACTGCGGCATCAGAGACGAGGACATGGCCGCGCTGAGAGATCGCCATCCAGAAACCAAGATCGTCTGGACGGTCAAGCTGAACAAGATCCACCACCTGCGCACCGACGCCGTCTACTTCATGCCCGCCAAGGTAAGCGGCGAGCCGCTGGTCAACGCCGACTGCGTCAAGCTCAAGTACTGCACCGATCTGGTCATCATCGACCTCGGCCACCACAACATGACCGATGTAAGCTTCCTGCAGTACACTCCCCATGTGGAGTATCTCGTTCTGGGCGACTCCTTTGTGAAAGACATCACGCCCGTGGGATATCTCAAGGAGCTGAGATTCCTTGAGATATTCAACACCGAGGTAACCGACTACTGGCCGCTGCTCAACTGCACCAATCTTGAGTACCTCAACCTGGGCTACACCTGCGCCGGAGACATGACTCCCATCAAGCAGATGACATGGCTCGACCATCTGTGGGCGCCCTCGCGCTCCCTTTCCAAGCAGGATCGGCAGGATCTGCGCGACGCTCTGCCGGAAACCCACATCTGCTTCGAGCTGGGCTCCTCCACGGACAACGGCTGGCGCCACACTCCCGGATATTATGAGATGCGGGACGGCGTTGGAATGTACTATATGTTCGGATAAACCATAAAAGCCGTTCCGGCCTCCGGGACGGCTTTTTGATTCTGTGGTACACAATTTTCTCCCTCTCTCTTGCAAAAGACGAACGTGTGGTGGTAAAATCAGTCTCATATTCTGATATGTTTACGGAGATGAAGCCATGAAGCTGTTATGGATACTGCTCGGCGCCGCCGCGGCTGTTCTGCTGCTGGTGCTGCTGATTACCTATGTGTGCTATCGGATGGCCTTTTACGCCCCGCGCAGAAAGCCGGCCGATCCCGACGCCATCGAGTTCCCCGAGGGCGACATCTATGTCCCTTATTACGAAAGCATGGAAAAATGGACGCGGGAGACCCGGGCACTGCCTCAGGAGGATGTGTATATCACCTCCTTTGACGGCCTGACCCTCCACGGAAAATATTTTGAGTATGCCCCCGGC
The DNA here is from genome assembly GCA_045538015.1 of Acutalibacteraceae bacterium. Lineage (GTDB taxonomy): Bacteria > Bacillota > Clostridia > Oscillospirales > Acutalibacteraceae > SIG598. The sequence goes on from JAZSQO010000121.1 coordinate 26,301, forward strand.
GCGCCCATCGAGCTGATGTTCCACGGCTACCGAGGCTCGGCCGAGCGTGATATGTCCGGCGGCGTTCAGCGCTGCTTCAAGCTGGGCCGCAGCGCGCTGATAGTGGATCAGCGGTGCAGCGGAGAGAGCGGCGGCAGAACCATCACCTTCGGCATAAAGGAGCACCGGGACTGCCTGTCTTGGCTGGATTTCATGTCCGAGCGCTTCGGCCCGGAGGCGCGTATCATTCTGTGCGGCATTTCCATGGGTGCCTCCACGGTTCTCATGGCCGCGGGCAAGCCGCTGCCGGACACCGTCATCGGCGTCCTTGCCGACTGCGGCTACAGCCCCCCGAGAGACATCATCCGGGTGGTCATCGGCAAAATGAGGCTGCCGGTGGGGCTGAGCTATCCCTTTGTCCGGCTGGCCGCACGGCTATTCGGCGGCTTTGATCTGGAGGAATATTCCCCGATGGAGGCCGTGAAGCAGTGTCGGGTGCCGGTGATCTTCTTCCACGGAGAGAGCGACGATTTTGTCCCCTGCGAAATGAGCCATATCAACTACGAAGCCTGCGCCTCGAGAAAGATGCTTGTCACCATTCCCGGAGCCGGTCACGGACTGAGCTATCCCGTGGCTCCGGAAAGATATCTTGAGTCCCTGAGAGAGTTTTTCGGCCCGGAGGCCTCGGCAGAAAAATAAACCGGTTCTGTTCACTGCTGTAAATCGTTAAAATATTTTTGAAAAAACTATTGACAAATGGTTTTGCAGGGTGTATACTGCGCTCAACAATTGAACAAAACAAACAACGACTGTGACGAAGACGGTCGGAGCGCAGATCCTTCAGAGAGTTGGCGGCTGGTGCGAGCCAATGGAAAGGTGTTCCGGATGACCTATCACTTCCGAGACGGAGGACCGAAAGCCTCACCGGGCAAGTAGACTCCTTCCGTAATGCTGCGTAAAGGCAAAAGGCTTGTTGGAGCCTGGAAAGTGGCGGAATTTCATTTCCGCAAATTGAGTGGTACCGCGGGTTTAACAACTCGTCTCAATGCAAAGTTGAGACGGGTTGTTTTTGTTTTTTCCAATTGTCGATTATGGCTGTTTATCGCCCAAAGAAACGAAAGGAGAAATTATCAATGGACTTCAATCTGAAAGAGGTCGCGGGCAGAATCAAAGGCCTGCGCGAAGCAAAGGGCTACACCCCTGAGGAGCTGGCAAAGCTCACCGGCGTGTCGGTGGAGGACTATCTGGTTCTTGAGAGCGGCGAGTCCGACTTCAGCTTTACCTTCATCTACAAGTGCGCCAAGGCGTGCGATGTCGAGGTCGTTGATATTATTGAAGGCACCAGCACCACTCTTACCTCATTCACCGTCACCAGAAAAGGCGAGGGCATGAGGATCGTCAAGAAGAACGGCTTTGTCTACAATAACCTTGCCCCCAAGTTCAAGGATAAGCTCGCCGAGCCCTTCCTCGTCAAGTTCCCCTACCTCGAGGAGGAGCAGAACGTACCCATCAAGCTCAGCTCCCACAACGGTCAGGAGTTTGACGTCATTGTAAAGGGCTCCCTCAAGGTGCAGGTCGGCAAGCATATCGAGATCCTCAACGAGGGCGATTCCATCTTCTACAACAGCCTTATCCCCCACGGCATGATCGCCGTCAGCGAGGGCGGCTGCGAGTTCCACGCTGTGGTACTCAATCCTCAGGAGGGACAGGTCAGCGAGGAGTATCCCGAGCCTCCTTACGCCGCCGCCAGCGCCAAGGCCAAGACCAAGGCCGCGGAGACCGCCGAGACCTCCTCTGTGGCTGACAACTTCATCGAATCCTTCTACGACGCCAACGGCGTTTTCAACGGCATCCGCTTCAAGAACGAGGACAAATTCAACTTCGCCTTTGACTGCGTGGACGCCATCGCCGCCAAGAGCCCCGACAAGCTGGCCATGATGTGGGTGGGCAACGACAAATCCGAGCGCCGCTTCACCTTCAGCGACATGAAGAAATATTCGGCCAAGACCGCCAACTACTTTGAGTCCCTCGGCATCAAGCGGGGCGACACCGTCATGCTGGTGCTCAAGCGTCACTATCAGTTCTGGTTCTGTATGCTGGCTCTGCACAAGCTGGGCGCCATCGCCATCCCGGCCACCAACCAGCTGGTGGAGCACGACTTCACCTACCGCTACAAGGCCGCCAAGGTCAAGGCCATCGTCTGCACCGCCGACGGCGATGTTTCCGTTGAGGCCGAGAAGGCCGCCGCTGAGTTCCCCGGCATAATAAAGGTTCTCGTGGGCGGAGAAAAGGACGGCTGGCACGACTTCAACGTGGAGATGGAGCGCTTCAGCACCCATTACAACCGCAAGGATGATTCTCCCTGCGGCAACGACCCCATGCTCATGCTCTTCACCTCCGGCACCACCGGCTATCCCCGCATCGCCACCCATTCCTACAAGTACGCTCTGGGACATTATCCCACCGCCCGTCACTGGCACAACGTCAATCCCGACGGCCTGCACTTCACCATCTCTGACACCGGCTGGGGCAAGGCCCTCTGGGGCAAGCTGTACGGCCAGTGGCTGTGCGAGGCTGCCACCTTCACCTATGACTTCGACCGCTTCCATTCCGACGATATACTGCCCCTCTTCAAGAAGTACAACATCACCACCTTCTGCGCGCCGCCCACCATGTACCGCTTCTTCATCAAGGAGGATCTGAGCAAGTACGACCTTTCCTCCATTCAGTACGCCACCACAGCGGGCGAGGCGCTCAATCCCGAGGTGTTCAACCAGTTCAAGAAGGCCACCGGCCTGACCATCATGGAGGGCTTCGGCCAGACCGAAACCACCCTCTCCATCGCCAACTTCGTGGGCTCCACTCCCAGAATCGGCTCCATGGGCAAGCCCAGCCCCCTCTACGATGTAGCGGTTCTGGATCCCGACGGAAACGAATGCAAAACCGGCGACACCGGCGAGATCTGCATCCGCACCAAGGACGGCGCTCCCTGCGGACTGTTCATCGGCTATTATCTTGACGACGAAAAGACCAGCGAGGTCTGGCACGACGGCTACTACCACACCGGCGATCAGGCCACCATGGACGAGGACGGCTACCTCTGGTATGTGGGCCGCATCGATGACGTCATCAAGTCCTCCGGCTACCGCATCGGCCCCTTCGAGATCGAAAGCGTCATCATGGAGCTGCCCTATGTTCTTGAATGCGCCATCACTCCCGTGCCCGACGAGGTGCGCGGCCAGATAGTCAAGGCCACCATCGTTCTGACCAAGGGCACCGTGGGCACCGACGAGCTCAAGAAGGAGATCCAGGAGTACGTCAAGACACATACCGCTCCCTACAAGTACCCCAGAATCGTGGAGTTTGTTGACGAGCTTCCCAAGACCATCAGCGGCAAGGTTCGCCGCGTGGAGATCCGCAAGAAGGATCTTGAAAAAGCCGGAAACTGACCGAATCAAATAACTCATCAAAAAGCGGAGGCAGGGTGCGGCACTCTGCCTCCCTCTGTATTTCCATCGCTATGAAAAAGACATATGTAACCTCAATGCCCGATCACATCGGAGCCTTTCTGAAGGCCAGCCAGTGTTTTTCCGCTCTCGGCATAAACATCACCCGCGTCAGCTACAACAAGGCCGTGGATTCCCACACTCTGTTCATTGACGCCGAGGGCACAGAGGAGCAGCTGCTCAGCGCCGACGCGGAGCTTGAGAAAATAGGATACCTCCAGAACGATTCCGACCGCACCAGCATTGTGCTCATCGAATTCCGCCTGCGGGATGTACCCGGCAGCGTCACCGATATCCTGACGCTTATCAGCCGCTTCAATTTCAACATCTCCTACATCAGCTCTCAGGAGAACGGCACCGATTATCAGCTGTTCAAAATGGGACTGTATGTGGATCAGTCGGCCAGCATCTCCCAGTTTCTGGCCGAGGCGGAAAAGCTGTGCCGGGTGCGGGTCATAGACTACAACCGCTCGGAGAAGGTATACGACAACAGCATCTTCTACAACACCTACGTGGCCGGTCTTTCGGGCATGATGGGTCTCACGGAAGAGGTAAAGCAGGAGCTGCTGGTTCATGTGAATCTGGCCATGCAGACGCTGGACGAGCAGGGACTTTCTCCCTACAGAACCTTTGACAGCATAAGCAAATTTGCCGAGCTGCTGGCAAAATCAAGAAGCGAAGCCTTTAACCCCAGAGTAAGCACCCACAGAATCACCGAAAGCACCGAAATAACCCTGATCGAGCCGCCCTGCGGAAGCAACATCGCCGTTATCAGCAGCGGCGGCGAGCTGCTGTTCGTTGACACGGGCTATGCCTGCTACGAAGGAGAAATGCGTGAGCTGCTGGAGCGGCTCATACCAGGCTTTGACCGGATGCGCAAAACCGTTCTGGTGACCCACGCCGATGTCGACCACTGCGGACTGCTGCCTCTCTTCGATGAGATCATAGCCAGCCACCGCACCGCCCAGTGCCTGAAAAGCGAACACGAGGGCAAAAACGGCTACCGGGAGCAGAATCCTCTGCATCGGCCTTACATCAACATCTGCAAGACCCTTACCTCATATGCCCCTCCCGACCCGGCAAGGCTCACGACGCCGTGGGATTACCGGGAGAAGCTTTCCGTGCCGCTGACTCAGATCGGCTTTTTCGATTTCGGCGAGCTGCGCTTCGAGGTATACGAAGGTCAGGGCGGCCACCTTCCCGGAGAGATCGTGCTCATCGACTACAGCCACAACATCGCCTTTACCGGCGACGTCTTCATCAACACCCGCGGTCTGACTCCCGAACAGGCGGAATATAACCAGTACGCGCCCATCCTCATGACCTCCGTTGACACTGATCCCGAGCTGTGCGCCGCGGAGCGCAAGGCCATTCTCCAGCGGCTGGGCGTCGGCAGCTGGCAGATATTCGGAGCGCACGGCTTCAAGAAGGATTATTCGGTCAACATATAGCGCTCTCTGCCGTTCAGCCGGAAAGCGTGCCTTTAATAATCAGGAAACAAGGTGAAAGGATGTATTTTGACGATATCAGGTTAGGAATGACGGTGGATATCGCTCCCGCCGTCATCGAAAAGGAGAAGATGCTCGCCTTTGCTCTGGACTACGACAACATTCCTCTGCACACCGACGAGGAGTACGCCCGGGGCACTCATTTCGGAAGGCTGATAGCTCCGGGAGTGATGTCCTTCATGTCGGTGTGGGCAAAGTATCTGGAGGTGGATCTTCTGGGCGAAGAGCTGCTCGCGGGAAAGTCCACAAAGATAGAATGGCTCAGGCCGGTTTTCGCGGAGGACGTTCTCACCGGCAAGGCAACCATCACCGGTCTTGTCAGGCGCGGTGTCAAAAACGGCCTTGTGGAAATCACCATCGAGGCCTATAACCAGAACGGTGAGCTTGTCCTGACCGATATCACCGAGGTCATCGTCAAGTGCAGGCCGGCAAACGAATAGCCACGGCCCCAAACGATAAGCCCCAGCGAAAAAGCTCTGTTGACTATCAGAGCGGAATGGTATACAATATCCAAGCATCGCGAAGCGAGACTTCGCCAAAAAAAACAGAACCGAGGAAACCACAATGGGTATGAATTTTCAGAGAAAGCTGCCGATCCCTCAGGATGTAAAGAAGGAATTTCCCGTGACCGAGGCCATGGCGCAGGTCAAGGCAGCCCGTGACGAAGAAATAAAGGCCGTGTTTGACGGAAGATCAGATAAATTTATTCTGATAATCGGCCCCTGCTCCGCCGATCACAGCGAGCCGGTGCTGGAGTACATCTCCCGCCTGCGCAGGATCGAAGATCAGGTTTCGGACAAGATCCTTATCATCCCCCGCATCTACACCAACAAGCCCCGCACCACCGGTCAGGGCTACAAGGGTATGCTCCACCAGCCCGACCCCGAGAACAAGCCCGATATGTACAAGGGCATCGTCGCCATCCGTGAGCTTCACATGAACGCCCTGCGGGACTACGGCTTCTCCTGCGCCGACGAAATGCTCTATCCGGAGAATTACCGCTACCTCTCCGACCTGCTCTCCTACGTTGCCGTAGGCGCCCGGTCGGTGGAAAACCAGCAGCACAGACTGACCGCCAGCGGCATCGAAGTGCCCGTGGGCATGAAAAACCCCACCGGCGGCGACCTTCATGTCATGATGAACTCCGTCACAGCCGCCCAGTCGGGTCACACCTTCATCTACCGCGGCTGGGAGGTCGTCACCGAGGGCAACCCCTACGCCCACGCCATTCTCCGCGGCTATCTCGACTTTGCCGGAAAGAGCAGCTCCAACTATCACTACGAGGATCTCCTTCTGGTGGACGAGCTGTACGCCAAGGCCAACCTTGTCAATCCCTCCGTCGTAGTTGACACCAACCACAACAACTCCGGCAAGCAGTACCTCGAGCAGGTTCGCATAGCCAAGGATATCGTTCACAGCCGCAATCAGAACGACCATATCAAGCGCCTCGTAAAGGGCCTGATGATCGAAAGCTACATCGAGGACGGTGCCCAGAGCACCGGCGAACACGTCTTCGGCAAGTCCATCACCGACCCCTGCCTCGGCTGGGAAAAGACCGAAAAGCTGATATTTGATATCGCCGACAAGCTCTGAGGATATAGCAGAGCTGCCTTTTACTTGTTTGTATGCAAAAACGGCACCCGCGAAACAATGGTTCCGCGGGTGCCGTTTTCAACAATAATCGCCTTTCGATGATAATCGCATCACATAACGCATAGGAAGTGTATGTTTGCCGAGAACACCGGCTCGTTGCCTGGAATGTGCATATACCTTTCGGCCGTTTTCCCGCAGACCGGACTGCCCGGGTCGGGTTCGCCGTATTCAACTTCCCTCCGGTGGTTCACTATTTCAATTTCTCTCCATTCCTCCGGGCTGCCCTCGTAGTAAATATCCGCAAGGGCAGTGCATTGCTCAAAAGTTCCCTGCTCGATTTTCTTTATCCCTCTCGGGATCGTTATTCTTTCGAGGCTCCGGCAGCCGGAAAAAGCGTCCTGACATATGACGGACACACTCGTCGGAAGGATAATGTCCGTTATCGCGCCGCTGTTCCGGAATGCGCCTCTGCCAATTGCCGCCACCGGAACAGTATTTCCGAATCTGTTGACCGTCGTTTCCGGTATCCGGATTATCCCGCCCTCCAGATCTCCGTGCGAAATGACGCCCTCGGGAATATAATGCGGACGAAGCGCAACCGCCGTAGGAGCATACCTCAGCCCATTCGCGTAAGGCGCGGCTTTTATTATTTCTCTGTACTCTCTCCAGTTCATTGCCGTTCCTCCTTTTTCGACAATTATGATAGCTTATGATGTGCGCAAAAAAAGCCCCATCCTTCCGATGGAGCTTTTAAAATACAGCGTATTCTGAATACATCATGTATCATTTCACCATCCGTCAAGCATTAGCACCTTGCCTCACGGCAGGTTGCTGAAGGGTCACAGAGCTTGTCTCTCGCCTTCTCTTTATGGTGTTTTATTTTCCTTTATTTGTACGCCGCTGTTTCTCTTAATTCCTGAGCCCAGCCGCAGATAAACACCAGAAATTCATCTGCGTTGATTCTGTCGCCCGTTTTGATTATCTTAAACTCGCTTTTTTCTCCGGTTACTGCGTCTATAACAATAACCTTGCTGCTCTTCAGAGAAAAGGTAATCAGCCCTACCGCGGTCATTGGCCTGCGATCTGCTCCGCGAATACGCAGAGTGTACTTCTGCCCTTTTACATCCCAATCCAGATCATCAAGAAGATATCCTTTGTCGAACAGTTCAGCGATCGCCGAGGAAGCGAGGCGATGGAATATACTGGTTTTTGTCGCCATATCAGACCCTCCTTTTTAAGGCAATACCGCATAATTCTAAGTACGATATTGCGCAGTCAGATTTTTCGTCAGACGATGCAAAAAGCGGAGTCAATACTCTATGTATTGACGAGCATTTTTGTGAAGTATGGCGGAAAAGATGCAAGCAAGATTGCGCTTAAGCGCTTGCGCGTGAATTGTGCGGTGTTGCCTTAATTAAGTGTATCACAAACGACACTTGATTGCAAGATCCCGCCCGGCCATAGAATGAAGCCCGGCTTCGCCAAGTGAAGAGACAGCAAAGCGGACATGAAGTATCGTGCTTTGCGCGAAGTGAAGTCAAGTATGTCGCTCATGCCCGCAGACACGCTTAGTAAAAAAGACCCGACGCAAGTCGTCCGGTCTTTTTTGCAATGGTCAGCCCATCCACAAGGTTTTGGCATCCGGGCATTTCAGCCATCTTTCGGGCAGTTCGGATATCAGCCACTCGATCCGGCTTACGGCACTCCCACGGCCCTCATCATCAAGAGAGGGCGCGGCTTCTATCCATTCCTTTACCCGCCGAAGATCATCCAGAATATCCCGCAGTTCTTCCCGCTTCAGATATATTCCGTTGGCCAGCCTTGTTATGCCAAGCTGAGCGATCGCCGGCTCCCATATGGCCGCAAAGGTATACTCTCCCGCTACCGGCAGATACTCGAAATCCTCCGAGTTGTCCTCCGGTAAAAAATCATCGTGTCCCTGAATAGCTACGGCCATGTTTTCGCCTCCCTTTTGATTTGCCTGTTTTGAGTATAATCATGTTGAAGATGTATCACCCGTTCCGCAAGGAACGGATATCATTGAAAAACGAAAAGTTTCTGTCGAAACTTGTCGTTTTTTATGTCGTTCGTGTCCGAAAAAGAACTGGTCAAAAACCGAGGATTTTCCTTAATATTATGGCATATTATTATCATCAGCATTATCAATTTCTATTCTTTTACGTATTTCATATAAGAACCGAGAAA
>JAZSQO010000029.1:0-29713 GCA_045538015.1 Acutalibacteraceae bacterium
CTTCCTAAGACCGCTTGGCCTCCGACTTACTGGAGCGTTTTCGAGGTGTTTCTGGACACCATCGTCATGTGCGGCCTGACGGCGCTGGCCATTCTGTGCAGCGGAGCCGACCGGCGTGCGCAGGGCGCGGCCATGTCCGCCGAGGCCTTCCGCCAGCTCTTCGGCGGCTTTTCCGGCAGCTTCTCCGCCCTTGTCACCCTGCTCTTCGCCTTTGCCACGGTGGTGGGCTGGAGCTGCTGCGGCGAGCGTTCCTTTGCCTATCTCACGGCTGAACGAGGCTCTTTGTGGTACAGAGTGTTATATGTCGCTATGATTATTCCCGGATGTATTATAAATGCCGGCGCAGCGTGGGCGGTGTGCGACATTCTGAACGCTTTTCTGATGCTGCCCAATCTGGCGGCGGTGGTAATGCTGTGGGGCAAAGAGGCAGAGAAAAGCCCCAACCGCTTGCGCGGTCGAGGCCTTCGTTTCAGCAAAGATTATCAGCCGACGTAGTTGGTCGGGTTCTGGGCGGTGCCGTTGACGCGGATCTCGAAGTGGAGGTGAGGTCCGGTGGAGCGGCCGGTGGAGCCGCAGTAGCCGATGGTCTGGCCGCCGTTGACATACTGACCGACGCTGACCAGTCGGGCCTTGAGGTGGCCGTAAACGGACATATAGCCGTTGCCGTGGTCAAGGATGACATAGTTGCCGTAGCCGTTGGCGTCGTAGGAGCTGGTGACTACCTTGCCGGGCTGAGAGGCGATGATGTTGGCACCCATGGGAGCGCCGATGTCGATACCCTTGTGGTAGCTGTTGGACCAGGAGCGCCAGCCGAACTTGGAGGTGATGCGCTTGTAGCCGGGAGCCGGCCATCTCCACGCGCCATCCACGTGGTTGGCCTCGTCGGAGGCGGCGGTCTTGGCGGCGATGATGGCATCCATGGCCTCGCGGGCCTTCTGCATTTCCTTGTCGATCTTGACCTGCTCCTGCTGGAGAACGGCCTTGTCGGCGGCTATCTGGGAAAGGAGAGCGTCGGCCTCGGCCTTCTGCTCGTCCAGCTCCTCCTTCTTGGAGGAGAGCACCAGCTTTTCGGCTTCGATGCTGGCGCGCTTTTCTTCCACCAGAGCCTTCTGGGCCTGATAGCCGTCCTTGTCCTCGGTCAGGGCGCTGACTACGCCGTCGTCGTGGTTGGCCATGATCTCGATGTAGGTCATGGTGGTGAGGAAGTCCTCGAAATCATCGGTGGAGAGCAGCAGCTCAAGTCCGCCGGTGAAGTCGCCGACGATGTACATGGCGCGCACGCGCTCCTTGAAGGCGTCGTAGGCTTCGGAGATCTGGGATTCCTTGAGGTCGATCTCGGCCTGCAGACCGGCGATCTCAGCCTCCTGCACGGCGATCTTCTGGTTGACGGTGTATATCTGCTCCTCAAGGTTTTCGATCAGCTCGTTGAGGGCGTCCACCTGCTCCTGAGCGTTGGCCTGATTGGACTCAAGCTGGGATATCTTGGATTTGATGGTGGACTGCTGAGCTTCAAGGTCGGCCTGCTTCTTTTTCAGCTCCGACTCGGTAGCTGCCTGAGCCGAGAGCATTCCGTCGCTCATCTGGGGCATGACCACATAGATGCTGGTCAGCAGCAGGGCAAGGGCGACAAAGCACGCAACGATCTTTTTACGCATTGTTCAGGCCTCCTTCTTTCATGAGATACTTACGGATGGAAATAAGGCTGCCCACCGCGCCGACCAGAATGCCGATGCCGGGGAAGGCAAGCAGGCACAGGCCCCACAGCTCGCTGTAGGCGATGAGTCCCACCGAGAGGACGGTGGACACGGCGGAGGTGGCGGTCATGTATATGTAGGTCACAAGGCCAAAGGAAACAAGGCCGGAAATGAGACCGATGATGATGCCTTCCACAAGGAAGGGCAGCCGGATGAACCAGTCGGTGGCGCCCACCGACTTCATGATGCTTATCTCAAGCCGGCGCACATACATGGTCAGCTTGATGGTGTTGGTGATGATGAACAGAGAGATGACAAACAGCAGGCCGACGATCCAGACGCTGACCACCGACACCACCTGATTGATGCTCTCCAGCTTGCCGGCAAGGTCGCTCTTGTCGGAAACGGCGTAGACATTGTCAAGGCTCTGGAGGATGGTGACCGTTTCGCCGTATTTGCCGTTGTCCACAAGGGTGATGGTGTAGGCGTCGGGCAGGAAATCGCCGGTGTCGTCGATGGCCAGGATCAGCTCGGGCTGGTCGGTCATGCGGCTGACGATGGAGGCGTAGGCTTCCTTGCGGTCGACAAACTCGATGGATTCGATGTTGCCAACGCCCATGATGATGTTTTCCATCTGCTCGGTCTGCTCGGGAGTGAGGCCGTCGTTGAGGAAGACCTTGATGACGTTCTTGTCACCCAGCCATTCCATGACCTCGGTGATGTTGACGCTGACCAGCGCGGCGCTGCCCATCAGGAGCAGGCAGCAGATGAGCACGCCGATGGAGGCAAAGCTCATGAGGCGGTTGGTCCAGATATTTCTGAAGCCCTCTTTTACGAGGTAGCTGAAACTATGCATAGTACGGTACCTCCGGGCCGCTGTCGGCCACAAGCTCGCCGTCCTGGATCTCGATTATGCGGCGGCGGAATTTTTTGACCAGAGAATGCTCGTGGGTGACCATGAGCACCGTGGTGCCGCGGCGGTTGATCTCGTTGAGCATATCCACGATCTCAAAGCTCATTCTGGGGTCAACGTTGCCGGTGGGCTCGTCGGCGATGATGATGGAGGGGTTGTTGATAAGGGCACGGGCAAGACCCACTCGCTGCTGCTCGCCGCCGGAAAGCTCCTTGGGCAGGCAGCGGGCCTTGTCGTTCAGGCCGACCAGACCGAGCACATAGGGCACCTTTTTGCGCACCGCCTTGGTGCTGGCGCCGGTGACGCGCATGGCAAAGGCCACGTTGTCAAACACGGTCATGTTGGGAATGAGGCGGAAGTCCTGAAAGACCATGCCCATGGATCGGCGGTAATAGGGCACATCCTTGTGACGCAGGGTGGAGAGGCGGCGGCCGTCAACGATGACCTCGCCGGAGTTGGGCAGCTCCTCGCGCATGAGGATCTTGAGCAGGGTGGATTTGCCCGCTCCCGAGGAACCGACGATGAACACGAACTCTCCCTCGTCTATATACAGGTTGAAATCCTTAAGGGCTTTTGTGCCGTTGTCATATGTCTTGTAGACATTGCGGAATTCAATCATGGAAACGCATTCTCCTTAAAAAGTTGCTGATTTCGCCACGCTTCATTTTACTATAACAGGGTGATGAATTTGTTAAGCCATTGTAACATTACTTGTCCGCGGACGAAAAAAAGCCCGGAACTGTGAGGATAATGTGATTATTTCGCAGACAGCTCCGGGCTCGCGTTTAAATTTTACTGGGAACTCAGGGTGATGTAATAGCTGTAGGCGTAGCCCACGGTGCCGTCCTGCAGGCGCACCTTGTACCATTCGGCGTTGGACATATCCAGCACGGTCAGTCTGGTGCCCTTCTGGATGCAGGTTATGACCTCGTAGTCAAAGCCCGGGCCGGTGCGCACTCTCAGCTCAAGGCGCTGGGTGCTGACATAGGCCGGCAGCTCACGGCCGGAGGCATAGGTCGTGGTCGTGGTGGGCGCTGCGGTTGTTGTTGTCGTGGTAGTGGTGGGAGCGGCGGTGGTTGTTGTGGGCGCGGTGGTCGCCGCGGTGGTAGTAGTAGTGGTTGCGGTGGTAGTCGTAGTGGTGGTTGCCGCGGTGGTAGTGGTGGGTGCGGCAGTGGTGGTCGTGGTGGTTGCGGTGGTGATTATCACCGGCCCGGAGGCAACGCCCTCGGTGCTGGCGACAAAGCGCACACGGTCAACGGTGTAGCTGGTGTTCTTCTGGCTCATGAGCAGCACGTTGAACACGGTGCCGTTGAGCTCTATGTCCACATACTCCGGCTGACGGACGACCACGATGCGGGCCGAGGAGCTGTCATCGGAGAGGGTGACGTTGTTCACGCTGGCGGCGATCATGGCCACCGGCTCGGGCTGGCCGAAGTCAAAGGCGGGGAAGGCGGCCTCGAGGGAGCCTTCCAGAGTGGGCATCACCTTAAATTCGCCGGCGCCGGAGCGCATGGCGTTGAGTGTGGCCAGAGTGGCGTCGATATTCTCCTCGCTCATTCTCTGCTGAGCGGGGTCATTCTTTACTTCGGGAACGACGGGCTCTTCGGGCTCTTCGATCTCCTCGGGTTCTTCGGCCTCTTCCTCCTCGGGAGCGGGAGCGGCGTCGGAGGCGGAGGTCACATCGCTGCCGGAAACAGCATTGCCCGAGCCAAAGGTGCCCAGCAGGTTGAGAAGGGCAGTGATATCGCCCGGCCTGGCCTCGGCGGCATCGGAGCCGGAGGTCACATCGGAGCCGGAAACAGCGTCGGCATCGGACACCACATCGGTGTCGGAAACAGCGTCGGAGCCGGAGAGGATGTCGCTGGCGGAGACTTCGGCCTTGTCCGCGCCGAAGCTGTTGAGCAGGGCAAGCAGAGCCACTGCCTGCGCGGGAGTCAGAGTGGTGCCCTGAGCGTCGCCGGCGGAGACCACGGGCAGAGCCGTTTCGGCTTCGGCCTGAGCCTTGGCGGCGGCCTCGGCCTTGACCCGCTCAAGCTCGTTTATCAGGCCGTCCACGGGGTAGGTGCTGTCCGGGGAAAGGACAAGGAAGCTCTGGTAGTCCGAGCGCTGGCTGTCATAGGGCAGACTGATTACGGGGAACCGGTTTTCGGCCAGCAGGCCGGAAACGGTCTGCATACCGCTCTCGGTGATGTTCACATCCCGGCCGTAGGCAAAATGCACGGTGGAGTAGGCACCGCCGCTGTGGAGCTCTATGGTGCCGTAGGTGATGGTGCCGCCGTTGAAGTACTCGCTGCCGCGCACCCACGCGGCGCCGTCGGCATTGAAGCCGGCAGAGTCGGAGGCAGAGGCGGCAAGGGCATAGGCCGAGGAGCTGAACAGCATCATAAAGGCCAGAACAAAGGCTAACATACGCTTTTTCACGGAGCATCCCCCTTTTCAGGTGTTTATAGGATCAAAACCGGTTTTTCTCGTTGCTGAGAAGGTATTTGTGCAGGGTGTCGAGGCTGACCAGCACGCCCAGCAGGGCGCCCACGCCGGCCATGAGCAGGTTGAGTCCGGCCAGCTGCAGCAGGTTGCCGAACACCACGGAGAGGCCGTCGCCGGAATTGGCGGCAACGGTGCGCACGATGACCATCACCAGCGAGAAGATCTCGCTCAGGGCGATGGCGTTGACAAGGGCGTTGGTCTTGGCCTTCAGGCCGCCGAAGGACACATAGCCCATGATAGCTCCGATGCCGGTGAGGAAGCACAGGGCCGCCAGCTCAAAGCCGCACATGGAGGAGATGATGTAAGGCACAAGGCCGGCCACGGCACCCAGCAGAGCGCCGAGGAAGCCGGCGGGAGCGCTGCCCAGACCGCTTTCGGCGAAGCGCTCGGGCTCGTCCTCGCCCCATGCCGAGGCGTGGTAGTCTCTCTCCTCATATACTCTGGCCCGCTCACGGCGAGGCTCTTCGTATTCTCTTTCGTATTCCCTTTCACGGCCGCGATCGGGATATTCCGGCTCCCGTCTTCTGCGGTCGGGATAATCGTCGTAGCCGCGGTCGCGGCGGCGGTCGTAATCGTCGGCCTGATCGGCGGCGGCGGGAGCGGCGGCCTTGTGGGCCTTTTCCATCTTGTCCGCCTCCCGGCAGGGAGCGCACAGAGGCTGAACCATGCCGTTGTAGAAGGAGCGCTTGGTGGCCGGAGCGCCGCACTTGACGCACACATTGGGCGTGCGGAAGCCGCAGGAGCGGAAGTTGCCCGCCACGTAGTCCAGCACCTCGGACATATCCTCGCCGCTCAGACGGCCGTCGGCGTCGTCAAAGAAGATGGCCAGATAGCTCTCCACGTCGCCCACCTGAGCGTTGCGCAGACAGCCTCCCTGATTGCTCAGAAGATCCTCGAGGGAGTCGAAGGCCTCGTCCTTGCCGGAGAGCATGAAGATGAACAGCCGTCCGCCGTCCTCCTCCGCCACGGAAAAGCCGATGTTCTCGTATACGCCGTAAACGGTGTCCTCCGACGCGCGGTATCTGTTGTCCTGCTGCCAATTGCGAAGACCGGAGCTAAGCATTTGAGTAACGCCACCTTTATCTAAATAGTAATATTCCTGATAATTTATTCTGATTCCTTATAAGTCGATACAACTTCACAGTACATTTTACAGTATTCCGGCGAAAAGGTCAATAACTATATCTGCGCCGCTTTTTATTTTTATATCAATTATATGGCATAAAACAGCCCCGGACGGGCTGTCCGGGGCTGGGTGCGTACGGATTATCAGTTGTGGCTGGAATAGTTGGGAGCTTCCTTGGTGATGTAGATGTCGTGGGGATGGCTCTCAAGCAGACCGGCGTTGGTGATGCGGACGAACTGGGCCTTCTCGTGCATCTCGGGGATGGTGGAGCAGCCCCAGTAGCCCATGCCGGAGCGCAGGCCGCCCACCATCTGGAAGATGGTGTCGGCAAGAGGTCCTCTGTAGGGCACACGGCCCTCGACGCCTTCGGGAACCAGCTTTTTCTTGCCGCCCTGGAAGTAGCGGTCGCTGCTGCCCTTGTTCATGGCGGCAAGGGAGCCCATGCCGCGGTAGACCTTGAACTGACGGCCCTGATAGATCTCGGACTCGCCGGGAGACTCCTCGCATCCGGCCACCAGAGAACCGACCATGACCACGTTGGCACCGGCGGCCAGAGCCTTGACGATGTCGCCGGAATACTTCACGCCGCCGTCGGCGATGACGGGAATGCCGTACTTGGCGGCAACGGAAGCGGCGTTGTAGACAGCGGTGATCTGGGGGACACCGATACCGGCGACCACACGGGTGGTGCAGATGGAGCCGGGGCCGATGCCCACCTTGATGCAGTCGGCGCCTGCCTCGATCAGCTCTTCGGCCGCGCGGGCGGTGGCGATGTTGCCGGCGATGAGGGGAATGTTGGGATACTTGGCCTTGACCTTGCGCACGCAGTCGATGATGCCGATATGATGGCCGTGGGCCGAGTCGAGGGTCAGCACGTCGACGGAGGCGTCGATAAGGGCGGCGGCGCGCTCCAGCACATCGGGAGTGTTGCCGATGGCGGCGCCGCAGCGCAGACGGCCGTTGGCGTCACGGGCAGAGTTGGGATACTGCACCGACTTTTCGATATCCTTGATGGTGATGAGTCCGCGCAGACGGCCCTGATCGTCAACGATGGGCAGCTTTTCGATGCGATGGACCCGGAGGATCTCCTGAGCCTGCTGGAGAGTGGTGCCCACGGGAGCGGTCACCAGATTCTCTCTGGTCATGACGTTGGCGATGGGCTGGCTGAAGTCCTCGTCGGTCATGAAGCGCAGGTCGCGGTTGGTGATGATGCCCACCAGCTTGCCGTCCTTGCAGATGGGCACGCCGGAGATCTTGTATTTTGCCATGAGGGCATTGGCCTCGGAAACAAGGCAATCGGGAGCCAGATAGAAGGGATTGACGATGACGCCGTTCTCGCTGCGCTTGACGCGATCGACCTGATCGGCCTGCTGCTCGATGGTCATGTTCTTGTGGATGATGCCGATACCGCCTTCACGGGCGATGGCAATTGCCATCTTGGTCTCGGTAACGGTGTCCATGGACGCGGTCATCAGCGGGATGTTCAGCTTGATGTCCTTGGTGAGGTAGGTGGAGATGTCCACGCTGCGGGGCTCCACCTCGCTGTGTGCCGGCACGACCAGCACGTCGTCAAAGGTCAGTCCTTCGGCGAGGAATTTGCTTTCCGGGTTGGTGTTAAGCATAGATTATCCTCCTTTTGGGTCACGATTTCCTTTGTTTGCGACTCCGAACTTTACGAATATATTAATTTGGGATTATAACAGAAATCGACGGCTTTTGTCAAGGAATAACGGCTTGTAATTATTGCCAAATGATGGCGGGAAACGGGGTGCCAATATTGAGGAAATGTGCAGTGCGCAGGGCACGGAAAAGCACAGCGCCATCCCTGCCGCGATTTTCCACGGCAGGGATGGCGTGACGTTTTATTTCTCCATGGCGACCGCGGTGTTCAGGGCGATCTCCATCATTTCGGTGAAGGAGGTCTGGCGGGCGTCGGAATCGAGAGCCTCGCCGGTGATGATGTGGTCGGAAACGGTGCAGATGGCCAGAGCCTGCTTGCCCAGATAGGCGGCGTTCAGATAAAGGCCGGCGGCCTCCATCTCGATGCCCAGCACGCCCATGCGCTGCCACTTTTCGTTGGCGGTGGGATCGGCGCCGTAGAAGGTGTCGGAGGAGAGCAGGTTGCCCACGTGGTAGCTGGCGCCCAGCTTGTCCGCCTCGTCGATGCAGGCGCGCATGAAATTGTAGTCGGCGATGGGAGCGAAGGTGCCGGGCAGGCCGTACTGGGAGGCGTAGGCCGAGTTGGTGCAGGCGCCCATGCCGATGATGATGTCGCGCACCTTGACCGAGGTGCTCAGAGCGCCCGCCGAGCCGATGCGCATGATGCACTCCACTCCGAAGGCGTCGAAGAGCTCGTAGCTGTATATTCCGATGGAGGGAATGCCCATGCCGCTGGCCATGACCGAGACGGTCACGCCCTTGTAGGTGCCGGTGTAGCCGTGGATGCCGCGCACGTTGTTGACCAGCCGGGCGTTCTCAAGATAGGTCTCGGCTATGAACTTGGCGCGCAGAGGATCGCCGGGCATGAGAACAGTCTTGCCGAAATCGCCGGGAACCGCCTTTATGTGAGGAGTGGGACAGGTTATGGACATGGTATTTTCTCCTTTTCAGTATAGTATTTGGGTTTTATCATATGATACTCCAATATCCCGGAGGTGTCAAGAAAGCGGCGGCACGGTCGGGCGGGCGATGGGTGTGTATTTTTGCTCTTTACCCGGCGGTAGGGTGTGTGCTATAATGCGGAGATGGAGGATACACTTGCTTTTCTCCGCAATCACACTACAAAAAGGAAAAAGGACAGCTGAATATGACAAATCGTATTAAGAATCGACTGTTATTTGCCCTTGTTCTGGCTCTGGCGGCGCTGGTATGTCTTGGCGGCTGCGGCAAGGAGCCTGCCCAGGAGATAGCGATTGAGCAGCAGGGCACTCCCGACATTTTCATCGAGGAGGCTCAGCAGCTCTCCGGCCAGAGCACTCCGCCCAATCTCATGATCGAGACCGTTTCCGGCGAGATCGCCACCGCCACCACCGCCACTCTTGGCGGCTATGTGTGGGAGTGGGTAGACGAAAAGGGCAGCGTTCGCCTCTCCGAGGAGGAGGCTCCCTGCGCCGCCGACATGAAGACCATCGTCACCGTTCCCCGGGGCAGCTCCGACGGAACGGCAAAGCTCCAGTTCTCCGGCGGCACCCTGCGCTCGGTGCAGATATGGGCCGACGGCGCTCCCATGGAGGAGGGCGAAAAGCTGACCATCGAGGGCGGACGCATCGTTTTCCCCGAAAGCGGCGCGTGGCGCTACGAGATCGTGGTGGAGTATCCCGGAGGCCGGGTGTACTACGCCTTCCGCGTCTCGGAATAAGGACGACCCATCCGAAATATTATTATAATGAATGAAAACCACGTGGATATCCGCGTGTCAACGGAGGTAACATCATGTTCAGAAGCGTAAAACCGGAAGAGCTTTCGGTCAATCCCTTCAGTGCGGTGGGCAGCGACTGGATGCTCATTACCGCTCAGCTGGACGACAAGGTCAACACCATGACCGCCAGCTGGGGCGGCCTCGGCATCATGTGGAACGAGCCGGTGGCCACCTGCTACATCCGTCCCCAGCGCTACACCCGGGAATTTGTGGACGGCGGCGAGTATTTCTCCCTGTGCTTCTTCGGCGGCCAGCGCCGGGAGGAGCTTACCCTCCTTGGCCGGGTCAGCGGCCGGGACACCGACAAGATATCCCAGACCGGCCTGACCGTTGTGACCGACCGGGCGGCTCCCTATTTCGCCGAGGCCTCCATGGTACTCATCTGCCGCAAGATCTACCGGCAGGAGATGGTGCCCGAGTGCTTCGTCGATCCTTCCATCGACTCCCACTATCCTCAGAAGGATTATCACATCATGTATCTTGGCAAGGTGGAGGAGTGCCTTGTCCGAGAATAAACGCCGCAGTATCAACAGGGGATATCTCTCCCCTGTTGATTTTTCGTTATGACTGAATCAACAGTAAAGGAAACGCACATGGAATTGATTTACAGAAAAGCCACACTGGACGACCTTGACCTGCTCACCGAGACCCGGATCATCGTGCTCCGGGCAGCCAACCGTCTTGGCGAGGAGGCCGATCTGTCCGAGGTGGAGGAGCAGTCCCGCCGATACTACCGGGAGGCTCTGGCCGAGGACAGCCACGCCGCTTATCTTGTCTTTGACGGCGACAGCTTCGTGGGCGCAGGAGGCGTCAGCTTTTTCCGGGTCATGCCCACCGTCTGCAATCCCACCGGCCGCAAGGCTTATATAATGAATATGTACACCGCGCCGGAATACCGGCGAAGGGGCATCGCCTTCCGCACCCTGAGCCTGCTTGTGGCCGAGACCAGAAGCCGGGGGATAGGCTCCGTCTCCCTTGAAGCCACCGAGGCGGGCAGGCCGCTGTACGAAAAATTCGGCTTTGTGCCCATGAGCTGCGAAATGGAGCTGCCCGAAAATTCGCCCTGCGCCCGGGTGGCCGAGATGGAAAGCGCCTTTGACTGTCTGCTTTCTCTCAGGGAAAACAGCCCGGAGGACTTCGGCACCTCCCCTCTCGTCCGGGGTCTGCTGGAAAAGCTGACCGGCTACTACGAGGGCGGCCAATGGCTGGCCGACTTCCGCATGGACGAGGAGGGTCTTCTTCCCCGGGAGCTGAAGCGGGGCGTTCTTTCCGAGGACGGGCTTTACAACTTCCTCGAGGATATCAGAGAGGAGTAGGCCGACTATCTCCTCATCATCCCCGAGCTGAGCGCCACCACCGGAATGCTGAGCAGAAACCAGAAGGCGCTGTACAGCAGGCACACCTGCCCCATGATGTTGAAGGGCACGTTGGAATAGTCCCACACATTCCAGCCCAGCAGGCGGTTGACCACGCAGCCCACGGCAAACTCTGCCAGCGTGATAACCGCGCAGCCCATACCGCACCGGGCGGTGAGGCTCCTTTTGCTCATTCTGCCGTTGAGCAGATGGATGGCCAGAGTGCATATCCCGCCGGTCAGGCTCATGGCCCAGTGGGTATGTCCCCGCCACAGCAGCTCCACCACCGGGTAGGCCGCCGCGCCGAGGGTGAACATGGCCGCGTTTCCGGCCGCTCCGTTCAGCTTTTTCATTCTGTCTCTCCCCTTTGCTTTGTATGGCTTCATTGTTCCCGCGCGGGAGCCGATAATGCTTTTCTGCCCGCCGGATAATTCTTCCGCGGGCGGCCTGAGGAGCAAAAAAACCTTCCGGGAATTTGTCATGGTTGACATTATCCGTCATAAAAGCTATAATCATTTGTGCACAATCGCAATATTTCCTCAATCGCGCCGCTCCTTACAAAAAACATCTTGTGCCGGGAGATTGATTGCTGTATGATACAAGGAAAAAACAAGCTGTCCGCCATTCTTCTTGCCTCCGGTGCCGTCATGGCCGGCGCCGTGGTGCTGGCCGTCGCGCTGTCAGCGCCGGGGAAAGCGCCGGTGACCGAAACACCCGCAGTTTCTCCCGCATCTGTGGTCACAACCACCACGCCCGCTCCCACCACGACCACAACGACGACCACCACCGCTCCCCGGGAGGAGGTCGTGCTGGAGCATCCTTACTACATAGAGGTGGACAAGAGCGCTCAGGTGGTGACCATCTACACCACCAACGAGGAAGGCAAATACGAAAAGCTGGTGCGGCAGATGATCTGCCCCACCGGCGAAAATCCGGACAAGCTGCCCAACGGCGTTTATCCCCTCAAGGACAGCCGTCAGGAATGGTGCCCCATGCAGGGCCAGTGGATACGCCTTTATGCCCAGTACACCACCCAGATATCCGGCGATTACCTTTTCCACTCGGTCCCATACACCCGAAAGTTTGACAAATCCACCCTCTGCGAGGATCGCTTTGAAATGCTGGGCGAGGCCTGCAGCAACGGCTGCATCCGCCTGACCACCGAGGGAGCCAAGTGGATATACGAAAACTGCCCGCCCGGCACGCCCGTGCGCATTCTTGAAAGCGGCGTATATGACCCCGAGCTGATCGAGTCTCTGCGTCCCGGAGAGCCGGTGGACGGCTGGGATCCCACCGATCCCGACCCGAAAAACCCCGACTACCGCCCGCTGATAACCACGCCCGATCCTCAGCCGGACAAGTACGCTCCCCTTTACGATTACCAGTGGGAATGGGCGCCCGAGCGTCCCTACGCCACCAGAAGAACCACCGCGCCTACTGCCGCTCCCACAGCGGCCCCGGCTCCCGCTCCGGATCCCGGCGAATAACATCCGAACAAAACGACCCGGAAGGGTCAGCTGAATATCAGATAAATAATATTTCCAATCAAACAAACAGGAGGACACAAGCCAATGAATCCCATCATCATAGACGGCAAGAAGATTTCCGCCGATGTGCGCGCGCAGGTCGCCGCCGAGACCGCTCAGCTCAAGGAGAAAGGCATCGTTCCCGGTCTGGCTGTCATCATCGTGGGTGACGATCCCGCCTCCCGGGTGTATGTCAACAACAAGAAAAAGGCCTGCGCCGAGGTGGGCTTCTACTCCGAGGAGCACGCCCTGCCCGCCTCCACCACCCAGGAGGAGCTGGTGGCTCTGGTTCAGGAGCTCAACGGCCGCAAGGACATCAACGGCATCCTCTGCCAGCTGCCCCTGCCCAAGGGACTGGACGACAAGGCGGTCATCAACGCCATCGCTCCCGAAAAGGACGTGGACGCCTTCCATCCCTCCAATGTGGGCCGCATCATGCTGGGTGAATACAGCTTCCTGCCCTGCACTCCCGCCGGCGTAATGGAACTGCTCCATTCGGCCAAGGTTGAGATCTCCGGCAAGGAATGCGTGGTCATCGGCCGCAGCAACATCGTGGGCAAGCCCATGGCCATGCAGCTGCCCCACGAGCCCGGCACCGTCACCATCTGCCACAGCCGCACCAAGGATCTGGCCGAGGTCACCCGCCGGGCTGACGTGCTGGTCGCCGCCGTGGGCAAGGCCAAGTTCGTCACCGCCGACATGGTCAAGCCCGGTGCCGCCGTCATCGACGTGGGCATGAACCGGGACGAGAACGGCAAGCTGTGCGGCGACGTGGACTACGAGTCCGTGGCTCCTCTCTGCTCGGCCATCACTCCCGTGCCGGGCGGCGTAGGCCCCATGACCATCGCCATGCTCATGCGCAACACCCTCACCGCCGCCAAGCTCCAGAACGGACTGGATATCTGATAACGACACATTGCGCCGCCGCGGATAAGCTGTCCGCGGCGGCGTGCGTGAATATGAGGGAAACGACATTTTTCGTCATCAACATCAATAGTATAAGTATTATTTCAGGAGGAACGAATGGCATCTCAATCCGGCAAGAAAAAGACCGGCTCGTCGTCCGGCAGAAAAACCACCTCCGGGCGTTCGGCCTCCCGGAGCACATCCTCGCGCGGTTCGTCTAAAAGCTCGTCGAAAAGCTCCTGTTCAAAAGGCTCCTCTTCGGCCTCCGGCGGCTCCCGGACCACAAGCGCCACCGTTCTGGTCATCGCCGCCCTCGCTCTGCTGCTCTACGCCATCGGCGTGAACGAAGGGGCTATAGATATGCACTCGGAGGATCATCTGGCCTCCTTCTCCGACTTCCTGCTCAGCGGCTTTGACTCCGGCACGGAGGAAAGCCCGGAGGAAGCTCAAAGGGATGACCCGGAGATCGGCCTGCCGGTGGTGACACCTGCCACGGAGACCTCCGCTCCCACCACGACCACCACCGCCGCGACAACTACCACAACTACAACTACTACAACTACCACCACTACCACTACTACCACTACTACGACCACTACCACAACGACAACGGCCAAGCCGACAACCACAACGGCTAAAACAACAACCACCACGACAACTACGGCCAGACCGACCACCACCAAAACCACCGCCGCCAAAACAACGACCACCACGCCGGCGCTTGTGGTGACCACGCAGGCTTCGACCACCACCGCGCCCACCTACGCCAACGCGGCCAATGTGGTGGAGCCCAACTACGAATCGCCCTATTACATCGTGGTGTATGCCGGGGACAGCCAGTCGGTGGCCATCTATTCCAAGGACGCGGGCGGAAAGTACAGCGTGCTGAGCAAGTGCTTCTCCTGCTCCACCGGCGCTGAGGAAAGTCCTACCCGCACCGGCCAGTACAAGATAAGAGCCAAGTACCGCTGGCGGCTGCTGGTGGGCAATGTGTACGGCCAGTATTCCAGCTCCATTTCCAGCTCCTATCTCTTCCACTCCGTGCCCTACACCACCGACCGGGTGGACGCGCTGGACATGAACGAATACGCCAAGCTGGGCTCTCCCGCCTCCCACGGCTGCATACGGCTGTGCGTGCGCGATTCCAAGTGGATATACGACAACTGCCCCATCGGCACTCAGGTCAACATCGTCAACAAATCCGGCCCGGCGGGCGCCGGTTTCCCATCGCTGAATTACGATCCCCTCTACAAGGGCTGGGATCCCAGCGACCCGCACAAGGACAACCCTTACAATTGATCCGCCTCTTTCGTGACGGATAATGACAAAAGAGTTACATTTGCCGCCGGAAGCGCAATTGAGTGTTGACTTTCCGTTATGGCAATGTTAGAATGCATAAGGCCGTGAGATATTGCCGCTGCAGCGTCTCACGGCATCTTAACGCCCGATCATTGTTTTTGATAAAACACGGAGGTATATTGTGATAGCCTTTGTTATGTCGGCGCTGCTTGTGCGCGTGGGACAGATCGCCGCTGCCGCTTCGGAGCTGGCCGAGCATCTGCCCAAGAACCGTCCCTTTGAGCTGAGCGATGACGGAGAATATCTCTTCAGCCACGGTGATCGCTACGATTTCGTGGGCTTCAGCGAGAACGGCCGGTTTACCGTTGACTCCGGCGAAACCATCCGTCCCCGGGCCCGGCTGGGCCATGTGGTGGGCGAAAGCGGCTGCAACGTTTGCCGCACCTCCACCCGGGAGGGTACATATGTCATGCTGAAGGGCATTTCCGACTGCTCCGAGGTATACAGGCTGTGCGAATGACGCGCGGCCTTTTTCTTTTGTCTCACAAAAAACTCTCCTTTCGCGCCCACACTCCGGTTGCGTTTGAGCGCCGGGCGTTGTATAATGAAAAACAATCATAGTTTCGGAGGTATGACCCAATGAAAAAAATTCTCAGATCAATCGCCGCCCTGCTGGCCATTGCCCTTGTGGCTTCCTTCTGCGCCATGAGCGTTTTCGCCGAGGCTTCCGCCGAGGACACCATGAGCGACGCCGAGCTTGAGGCTCTGCTTGCTCAGCTGGAGAGCGAGGGCGTTGTGGTTTCCGGCTCCACCCTCTCGGGCAGCGATGTTTCCGGCAGCGACGTGCTGGCCCCCATCGTCAAGCCCATCGGCAGCTACACCCTCACCGAGCAGAAATTCGACGAATTCGGCGTTGAGTTCCTCGCTCCCGACTTTGCCACCTTCGGCACCGTCTATTCCGACGCCGAGCAGCTGAGCGGCATCTTCGGCAGCACCGTTGCCGCCAACGCCCTCTTTGACATCAGCTACAGCGGCTTTACCAACTACATCTACTACGGCACCACCGACGACGGCTCCTCCATGATGGCCATGACCTACACCGAGAGCAACTGGTCCCGTTTCCTCGGCAGCTACGCCAGCCTCTCTCCCGAGGCTCAGGAGCGCATCGCCGCCGGCTCCGACCTCATCGGCGTGGGCGACGGCTCCACCGCCTCCTTCCGCATCATCAACGGCACTCCCATGCTCTGTCAGGAGCATTACGATGTGGCCTACCTGACCAAGTACTATGTGGTGCAGACCGTGGTCAACGGCGGCCTTTACGAGCTGTACATCCAGCTCTCCGCTCCCACCGAGGCCGACACCGACGCCGTGGATCAGATCATCAACAGCCTGAATATCAAGGGCTACGATGTCAGCCGCTACGGCGTTGCCTCCTCCACCGCTGTGGGCTGGCTGATCGCGCTGGTGGTTCTGCTGTTCATCGCCGTTGCTCTGCTGGCCTTCTTCATCATCCGCTTCTCTCTGTTCGCCAGGGCCTCGGGCAGCAGCTTCAACATCATCGGCTTTGACCTGCCCTCCTCCGCCGAAGGCGGCGAGCTTTACGAGGAATCCGATGAGGACGGCGACGGCCTCGACGACTGAGCCGCGAAGGAGCATAGCCATGAGTGAATACATCTTCAGCGGAGTGGATGAGGCTCTGGCCGTCTTTGACGCCATGCGGGAAAAGGCGGTCTCCCTCGGCCACGCCATGGGCATGATATATCTTGACAGCGTCACGAACGCTCCCTCAGACACCGCCGAATACCGCGGCCGCACCATGGGCACGCTGTCCGGCATCGAATACGACATCACCACCGCTCCCGAGGCCAAGGCCGCCATCGGCTACCTTGTGGCTCATCTTGACGAGCTGGACGAGCAGCGCCGCCGGGAGATCACCGAATACAACCGGGAAAACGAGTTTATCTCCAGCATTCCCAAGGAGGAATACACCGCCTACAGCGAGCTGGTCTCCGCCGCGGAGGATGTGTGGCACAAGGCCAAGCAGAACAGCGACTTTGCCTCCTTTGAGCCTTATCTTGAGAAGATATTTGACTTCAACCGCCGCTTTGCCGGCTACTACCGCCCGGATATGCCGGCCTACGATGTGCTGCTGGATCGCTACGAGCGGGGACTGACCATGGAGAAGGCCGACGCCTTCTTTGCCCGTCTGCGATCCGAGATCGTGCCGCTGCTGGCAAGGGTCATGGCCGCGCCTCAGGTGGACGACAGCTTCCTTTTCGCCCACTATCCCGTCGAGAAGCAGCGGGAGCTGTCCGATTATCTGATGGAGGTCATGGGCATGGATGGCTCCCACAGCGCCATTGCCGAGACCGAGCATCCCTTCACCATCAACTTCGGCAGCGACGATGTGCGCATCACCACCCACTACCACGAGGACAATGTGGCCAGCTCCATGTACTCGGTCATCCACGAGGGCGGCCACGCCCTCTATGAGCTGGGCGTGGGCAAGGAATATGAGCGCACCTTCCTTGGCGGCGGCGTTTCCATGGGCATCCACGAAAGCCAGTCCCGCCTTTTTGAGAACATCATCGGCCGCAGCGAGGCCTTTATCTCCCTCATCTTCCCCAAGCTCCGGGAGCTGTTCCCCGAGCAGCTGGCCAAGGTTGACGCCCACGCCTTCTATCTGGCGGTCAACAAGGCCCAGCCCTCTCTCATCCGCACCGAGGCCGACGAGCTGACCTACGCCCTCCACGTCATGGTGCGCTACGAGCTGGAAAAGGCGGTCATCGCCGGAGAGCTGGCGGTAAAGGATCTGCCCGCCGCGTGGAACGCAAAATACAAGGAATATCTGGGCGTGGACGTGCCCGACGACGCTCAGGGCGTCCTTCAGGATTCCCACTGGAGCGGCGGCTCGGTGGGCTACTTCCCCAGCTACGCCCTCGGCTCGGCCTACGGCGCCCAGATCATCGACAGCCTGCGCCGGGAGATAGATGTGGAGGCGGTCATTTCCGCCGGCAGCCTCAAGCCCATCGTGGACTGGCTGGGCGAGCATATCCACCGCCACGGCTGTATGTATGACCCCGCCGCTCTGCTTCAGGGCTGCTGCGGCAGAGATTTTGATCCCGATTATTTTGTAAGATATCTCACCGAGAAGTTCAGCGCGATATATGATCTCCACTGAGCTTTCCGGCAATAACAAAACTCCGGGAATCGCGGTCACAAGCGATTCCCGGTTTTTTACAATTACATATTGACAAGCGTCTATATAATCACTATAATAACACATAGACAATAATCAATGTGAGGTGCTTATTATGACAAGATCGGACATGGCGGCGGAGCTTTATTCTCAGGGCTTCATCTGCTCTCAGGCGGTTTTCGCCGTGTTTGCCGAGAAGTACGGACTTTCAAAGGAGACCGCCCTAAAAATAGGCTGCGGCTTCGGCGGCGGTATGCGCAACGCCGAGCTGTGCGGCGCGGTCACCGGCGCGGTCATGGTCATCAGCCTGCGCTACGGCCACATCGTTGGCAGCGACAGCGAGGCAAAGGCACTCTGCTTCCGGAAGGCAAGGGAATTTACCGACCGATTTGCAGAAAAAAACGGCAGTATCGTCTGCCGCGACCTGCTGGGCATAGACATATTCAAGGGCGACGGTATGCAGATAGCCGCCGAAAAAAATCTCTTCAAGACCACCTGCGTGGACATGATCCGCGACGCCGTTGAGCTCCTTGAGGAGCTGGGGTACTGATATGGTGACGGCGGAGGTATTCAGGGCCCTTTCGGACGGCATCCGGCTGCAGATCGTGGGAATGCTGGCCGAGGCAGAGGAGATGTGCGCCTGCCACATTCTGCGGCGGTTCGAGATAACCCAGCCCACCCTGTCCCACCACATGAAAAGTCTGTGCGGCTGCGGACTGGTGTCCTCCCGCAAAGAAGGCAAGTGGACATATTATTCGCTCAACCGGGAGATGATCGGCCGGCTGAGGGAGTTTTTTGATTCGCTGTGACGAGGGTAATCCCGAGCCGGCACGGAATTTCCCCGTGCCGGCCTTTTTGTATGTCATATTGAGGTTGACAATTTGCCGGCATGGGATATAATAATAATTATTCAAATTCCATAAATGCAATTCAACCTTATGGAATATTTCATGCAAACAATACTGAGAGGATGATAACATGAAAGAAAAAACCAAGCCCATGGGCCCCTTTCGCTTCTGGACGCTGATCTGGGGCCTCGGCCTCGCCGGTCAGCTGTGCTGGAACATTGAAAACCAGTGGTTCAACACCTTTATCTACGCCAAGATTGCCAAGGATCCCACCATCATTTCATGGATGCTGGCGGTGTCCGCAGCTGCCACCACCATCTCCACCTTTATCTTCGGCACGGTGTCCGACCGCACCGGCAAGCGCAAGTACGTCATCTCCATCGGCTACATCATGTGGGGTATATTCACCATACTCTTCGGCATGACCCAGTTCATCACCGACGGCTCTCTGGGCACCGGCCCGCAGCTGGTGATGGTGGCCGCCGTGGCCGTGGTGGCCGCCGACGCCATTATGAGCTTCTTTGGCTCCATGGGCAACGACAGCGGCTACAACGCCTGGGCCAACGACCACATGACCGAAAAGAACCGTGGCCAGATCGGCGCGGCCATGGCCGTTCAGCCGGTCATCGGCACCATCGTGGGCACTGTGGCCGGCGGTATGCTCATCGGCTCGGATGACAACTATATGCGTCTGTTCCTCGTGATGGGCGTGGCGGTCATCATCTTCGGCCTTATTTCCCTCCTTCTGCTCAAGGATTCGCCCGACCTCAAGCCCAACAAGACCGGCACCTTCGCTCAGCAGTTCTTTAGCATCTTCAATTTCAAGAATTACTTTGCCATGAAGGAGCTGGTGTGGGTCAACCTGACTCTGGCCTTCTACTTCATCGCCTTTAACATGAGCTTTTCCCACATCGGCAACTACATGATCTATTACCTCGGCTTCACCGCCGACATGATGGGCATTATCGAGGGCGCGGCGCTGATCGTGGCCATGCTGCTGGTCATTCCCGCCACCGGCCTCATCAACCGGGACAAGTCCCCTCTGCTGTGCACCCTTTCGGTGCTGCTCAGCTTCGCCGGCGTCATGACCCTCGGTCTGTTTGTCAGCCCGGAGAGCGTCAACACCGCCTCCATCTTCAACCCGGTGCTGCTTCTGGGCATCTTCCTCATCGGCGTGGGCTATGTGCTCATGCTCCAGACCCTCACCGTCTGGTCAAAGCAGCTGTACCCCGAGGACGCCCGGGGCCAGTTTGAGGGCATCCGCATTCTGTTCTATGTGCTCATTCCCATGATCGTCGCTCCCCTCATCTCCAACCCGGTCATCAAGCGCAGCGGCGAATTTGTGGACGAAAACGGCTTTACCCAGTACCTGCCCACCAACACACTGTTCCTTGTGACCGCGGTGTTCGTGCTGCTGACCTTCCTGCCGCTGATCTTCGCCTCCTATCACCACAATAAGCGGTTGAAGGCCGCGAAGGCTGTAGAGGCCGTCGAGGCTGTTGAGGCTGTCGAAGCCGTTGAGACCGTTGAGGCCGTCGAGGCTGTCGAGGCATCCGAAGAATAAAACCTCACCGCACATATTAAAAGCCCCGGACGTCGAAAGACGCCCGGGGCTTGATTCATGTTCCGCTAAGCTTTCCTCCGGACCCATGCCGACGCGTCCTGAGCGCGTCGGCTGGCAAAGGGGAGGTATAGTTTTACTGAAGACTAAATTGGAAGAAAATCCGGGATAAATTCAGCTTCAGACTTCTGGGTGTGGTCGGGAATCACCAGCTGTTCAATATGCAAAAGCCTGCGTTTGCGTGATGATTCGGGAAAACAAGGCAAAGGATATGAAAGAATCAGTCCTTGCGGATGGTCTTTATCAGCTTGGCCACCTGGGCGATCTCGCCGATGATGATGAAGCGGGCGACCAGATTCTTCTCGTCGAAGTTATAGCTGAAGCGGAGCGTGGCGCTGTCAAAGCCCTTGATCTGCTCGTTGAGCTTCTGCACCAGCGGGGCAAGGGCATCGCCGCTTTCGGCGGGATAGTCGATGACCGAGCAGAGGGTCACACCTTCGCGGCTCTGGGGCTTGAGAAAGGCCTCAACCTCGGCGGCAGCCGCTCCGGCAGCGTCCTTGCGCGCTCCGGCGTCGGTGAATATAGCGGAAATGTTTTCTTCCGTAAAGCGCCACTGGGCGCCCACCTTGCGGCCCGTCAACCGGCCATCGGCAAGGTAATTCCGTATGGTACGGCTGGTCAGACCGGTCATCTGAGCGACATCTTCGACGGTGTATAGCTTTTCCATACTCTTCCTCCTGTTTCTTTTGAGTTCATTATATTTCATTTCTTTTCACTTGTCAATATTTTCCTGCAAAAAACTAATAATTTTTTTGATTATTACACTCCGGAGAAATTTGCCTTGCCGGGTTTATCCCCATTCGGCGGCGCAATAGTTAAGAATGTATGAAATTTCCCGCCGCTGCTTGAAAAATCGCCGTTTATTTATTATGATAATGATGTATCGGTATATGTTATCCCATTGCCGGACATACGCTTTATCCCCATTACCGTAAAGGAGGTTCATACGGTATGCCACGCTATCAGAAAAACGACCGCGGATACAATTTTGAGCCGGGCGATTCCGCCCGCCCGCGGCAGAGACAGAGCGCGCCCGCCCCGGACGAGATCCGCTTTGACGACGATTTCGACGCCATCGCCCCCACCTCGCCCCGCCGTGCCCGCCCCTCGGGAAGATATTCTCCCGAGCGCCACGACGCCCGTCAGGAGGACGCCTTTGATAATTACCGCCCCGGTTCCATGCTCGATCCGGACGCCGGCAGAGACCGCTCCGAGCCGGAGCCTCTCACCCGCCGCCGTTCGGCCCGGATAAGCGACGATTACGACGCCCGCTTTGACGACGACTTTGACGACGATATCCTTCCCCGCCGCAAGGCCGCCGCTCCCTCCATCTACGATTACCGTCCGCCTCAGAGAGGCGGCTACTCCCGCGCCAACCACTACGGCGAGGACTACGACGAGGCTCAGTTCCAGCGCGAGTTCGGCGGAATAAAGGGTCTGGGAGTGCGCAAGCGCCAGCTGACCGAGGCCGAGCAGATCGAGCAGCGCCGTCAGGAGCGCCTCGAGCGGGAGGAAATGGAGCGGGACGGCTACCGCGGAGGCCGGGAGATGATGGTCGATCAGGTTTATGACGGCAGCGTGGGCGTGCCCAAGCTGTTCGCCGACTACTTCCGGGACGACTACGAGCAGCCCACCCGCCGGGTGCTCATCAACGGCGGCAAGAGCTCCTATGTCACCCGCCGGGCAAACAAGATGCTCTCCACCGCCGGACTTGCCGTGCTGGTGCTGGCTGTGATCGTGGGCGCCATCGTGTTCATCAGCGCCAACCGGGTATCCACCCCTCTCAATGTATCCACCGCCCTGAGCAGCATGGACACCAACACTTCCATGCAGCTCATCAAGAACACCGTGGACGGCACCCTTGACACCAAGACCATCCCCGTAAACTACACCGGTGAAAACGGCCAGAGCGGCTCGGGCACCTTCCGCCTTGCCGACTGCGACTTTGAATACACCAGCAACGAGGACGGCACCGTGGAGTACCTCGAGGTGACCGAAGATGACGGCACCAAGGTCAACCACACCCTGCGCACCGTCGGCTCCATCCGCTACGACGAGACCAAGGTCATCGACTTCCTCAACGAGCTGGTGGGCGAGGACGGCACTCCCATGGTGGAGCCTACCTACGACGTTGACATCCTGCTGGATCCCGAAACATGGGAGCACAGCGCGGAAATGACTCTGCGCGCCGGCGTGGACGGCTTCGGCATCGACTACGACAAGTTCATCGAAAAGGCAATCACCTGCATCAACACCGGCGTCTACGAGCCTATCAGCTCGCCGCTGGAGATCACCTACACTCCCGCCATCGATCTGGAAAGCATCCACGATCAGGTGTACACCGAGCCGGCTGACGCCTACTCGGTCACCGACGGCATGGGTCAGGTGACCTACACCGAGCACGTCATCGGCCTTGACTTTGACACCTCTTCCGTGCAGAATACCATCACCCACAGCAACGAGACCGAATGGACGGTCGACCTCGACCTGACCATGCCCAAGCTGACCATTCAGGAGCTGCGCAAGGACGAGTGTCCCGACCTGCTGGCCACCTACTACACCGAGTTCAACGCCGGCAACGTGGGCCGTACCAGCAACATCGAAAAGTGCTGCGAATACATCAACAACTACTACCGCGATAATCCCATGCAGCCGGGCGATGTCTTCTCCTTCAACACCATCGTCGGTGAGAGAACTCCCGACCGCGGCTTCTCCAAGGCCACCGTTTACTCCTCCGAAGGTACCGACGAGGACTACGGCGGGGGCATCTGTCTGGTGTCCTCTACTCTGTATTACACCACCATTCTTGCCAACCTCAAGATAGAGCACCGCAGAAACCATATGTACACCGTTTCCTACATGACCCGCGCTGTCCCCGATGAGAACGGCAAGCGCCAGTCCACCTTTGCCAACGACGCCACCGTCAACTGGGGCACCTGCGACTTCAAGTTCTCCAACAGCAAGCAGTATCCCATCCGCATCGAGCTGATCGCTTCGGGCGGCGTGCTGACCTGCAACATCTGGGGCACATGGGACGGCTTCACCGCCGACTTCGGCTACGACGAGATCGACACCGAACCATACCCCACCATCTATCACCGCTACAACCCCGAAAAGTCCAATCAGGCCGGTCAGCTGGGACGCACCATCGACAGCTACCGCATCGTTTACTACAACGGCGAGGAATACGACCGCTTCCACGAGGCAGAGAGCACCTACCTGCCTCTGATGCAGGTCAAGTACACCAACGATATCCCCGCTGGCAAGGAATTCGATGTAGCCTACTAAAACACTTCCAGCCGCCTTTGATGTCACTGTCAGAGGCGGCTGAGTTATTATGGAGCAGCACAAGTATGAAAAGAATAATAAGGATAATGATAATAACCCTCGCCCTCTGTCTGCTGGTCGCCGTAAGCTGCCTTCGCGGCTGCTTTTTGGGACAGACCCAGAGATTTACCTCACCCTCCGGCGAGATAAAGATAATTGTGAAGTATGATTTCGTCAGCCGTCCCACTGTCTTTGTGGACGGTTTTCTCTTCGACCGGGAGATATGGAGCTACAGCGACACCGGATTCATGGAAACAGTGTATTTCCAGCCCGAGTGGATATCCGAGACCGAGTTCATCTTCCGCTACGACGATCCCATCGACCAATACGACGAGGAATACCATATCCGCGTGGATTGACACGGAGGTAAACCATGCCAAAGACACTGTACATTTCCGACCTTGACGGCACTCTGCTGACAAGCAACCAGCGGGTCTCTCCCCGCTCACGGGATATCATCAACCGGCTGACCGGCGAGGGTCTGCTGTTCACCTGCGCCACCGCCCGCTCCCGCTTTTCCTCGGCGAGGGTGCTGGATGGGCTGAATATCCCTCTGCCCATGGTGGTGTACAACGGCGCCTTCATCCAGAACGCCGCCACCGGCGAGGTGCTGGCCGGGCATTTTCTGCCCAAGGCGCAGGCGGAAAGCATTGTAAAACAGTATATTTCCGCCGGGATATTACCGATAGTATACGCATTTATCGACGGAAAAGAGCGTTTTTCCTTTGTTCCGGAGCTGAGCTGCAAGAGCCTGCTGGATTTCGTGGCCACCCGTGAGGGCGATCCGCGGCTGCGTGTAACCGACATCGGCGGCCTTACCGAGGGCGATATCTTCTACATCACCGCCATGGGCGACGAGGCGGTGCTCGGCCGCTTCAACGACAGTCCGGCCTCCGAGGCGGGTCTGGGCCGCGTGTACTACAAGGAGATATACACCGGCGAATACTGGCTGGAGGTCATGTCTGACCGCTCCACCAAGGCGGAAGCCGCCAGCGAGCTCAAAGCCATGCTGGGCTGCGACCGGCTGGTGTGCTTCGGCGACGCCGTCAACGACCTGCCCATGTTTCTCATCGCCGACGAATGCTGGGCCACCGCCAACGCCGACCCACGGCTCAAGGAGGCAGCCACCGGCGTTATCGGCTCCAACGAGGAGGACGCTGTGGCTCTGTGGCTTGAGCAATATGGTGAAAAATAGTCGGATTTTGTTGTACATCATCTACAATGCCGCCCTTGTTTCTCAGGGGTCCGAGGGGTATAATATTGGATAGCGTTCTGAACGCCACAGTATCTATTGGAGTGAAATGATGAGAAAGACAAAGATTATCTGCACCATCGGCCCGGCCTGTTCCAACGAGGAGACCCTGACCGAGATGTTCCGCAGCGGCATGAACGTCGCCCGCCTCAACTTCTCCCACGGCTCCCACGAGGATCACAAGGCCCGCATCGACATGATAAAAGCCATCCGTTCCCGCCTCGAGCTGCCGGTGGCCATCATGCTGGACACCAAAGGCCCCGAATACCGCATCAAGACCTTTGAGAACGGCAGCATCACCCTGAAGGACGGCGATCCCTTCATCTTCACCACCGAGGATGTGGAGGGCAATCAGGAGCGGGTGTCGGTCAGCTACAAGGGCCTTGCCAAGGATCTGGCTGTGGGCGACCGCATTCTGCTCAACAACGGCCTGCTGGCCTTTGAGGTCACCGCTATCAAGGGCGGCGATGTCATCTGCACCACCACCATCGGCGGCGTGCTTTCCAACCGCAAGAGCATGAGCTTCCCCAACAAGGTGCTCAAGCAGGTCTATCTGAGCGAGCAGGACAAGAGCGACATACTCTTCGGCATTCAGAACGACGTGGATTTCATCGCCTGCTCCTTCGTCTCCTGCAGGCAGGATATGCTGGATGTCAAGAATTTCATGGCTCAGAACGGTGCCGAGGGCATTGAGCTCATCGCCAAGATAGAAAATCAGGCCGGCATCGACAACATAGAGGAAATCTGCGAGGAATGCGACGGCATTATGATCGGCCGCGGCGACATGGGCGTTGAGATCCCCTTCGAGGAACTGCCCGCCATCCAGAAGTACCTCCTCACCAAGTGCCGCATGATGGACAAGCGGGTCATCACCGCCACCGAAATGCTGGAATCCATGATAAACAATCCCCGCCCCACCCGCGCCGAGACCTCCGACGTGGCCAACGCCGTGTACGACGGCACCAGCGCCATCATGCTCTCCGGCGAGACCGCCGCGGGCAAATATCCCGTGCTGGCTCTGCAGACCATGGCCTCCATCGCCGAGCACACCGAGCGCAAGATCCACTACGACAAGCGCTTCCGCAACTATGACTTCATCATCAAGAACACCGTTGACGCCATTTCCCACGCCACCTGCGGAATGTCTCTGGATGTGAACGCCAAAGCCATCGCCGTGTGCACCCTTTCGGGCATGACCGCCCGGATGGTCTCCCGCTTCCGCTCCCCGGTGGATATTCTGGGCGTGACCACCAACGAAAAGACCTGCCGCCAGCTGGCTCTTTCCTGGGGCGTTACTCCCGTGATGTGCGACACCTTCGACTCCACCGATGTGCTGTTCTTCACCGCCAAGCGGCTGGCCGCCCGCACCTTCGGCCTGAATCAGGGCGACCGCATCATCATCACCG
This sequence comes from Acutalibacteraceae bacterium, assembly GCA_045538015.1. GTDB lineage: Bacteria > Bacillota > Clostridia > Oscillospirales > Acutalibacteraceae > SIG598. The sequence goes on from JAZSQO010000029.1 coordinate 26,378, forward strand.
GCGGCATCACCAACGGCGCCACCGGCAACACCAATATGCTCAAGATCGAGACTATCTGACGGAGAAATAACAACAGCGGCGAATTCCCGAAGCAGGGAACTCGCCGCTGTTTTATTATGTTGCTGTTATCCCTCCGCAAACTCCGGCGCTCCGCCGGAAAAATCCACGGTCACGGCGGTGTCGCGCACGCCGGTCAGGGTCAGTCGGGCGGTGTCTCTGCCCACCCACTCCACCGACCATTCTTCCACGCCCCGGAAGTCCCGGCTGACCGACACGGTATCAATCAGCCAGCCGTCGTTGGCCGCTGTGATCTTTATCCGGTACAGCTCCATGGTGTAGCTGTCGGGACTGCTTATGCGGATGGTTATCCGGTGCTCTCCGTCAGGCGAGGGATAGACCTCCTTTTCGTGGTACACACACTGGGCGCACTCCGCCGCGAACAGCACCGCTCCCACTACCATGGCGGCCAGCAGCAGAATCACCGCTGTCTTTATTATCTCCTTTGTTGGGATCGTGCGGTGAGCTTTCATATGTCGCTCCCTCCTCCGATATTCAAAAAGCCGCGGCATGGCGCTGTACGCTCTGCCGCGGCTTTGTTATGCTTTGCTTACTTGTTGCGGTTGAAGATGTTCATGATATCGAAGTAGTCCTTCTCGGAGTCGTTGACCTCGATTTCGGGAGTGGCCTTGACCTCGGCGGCGGGAGCGGAAGCCTGCTCGCCGGCCTCGGTAGTGGGGATGGCGCCGGGCACATTCTCCACGGCAAAGCCGGTGGCGATGACGGTGACGCGCATCTCGTCGTCCATGTTCTCGTCAAAGGCGGCACCCCAGATGATGGTGGCGTCGGGATGGGCGGCCTTGGTGATCATGTTGGAAGCCAGATCGACCTCCTCCAGATTGATGTCGTTGGAGGAAGTGATGTTGATGATAACGCCGCGGGCACCGTTGATGGAGGTTTCCAGCAGAGGGCTGGAGATGGCGGCGTGGGCGGCCAGAGAGGCCTTTTCCTTGCCGGTGGCGGAGCCGACGCCCATGTGAGCGTAGCCGGCGTCCTTCATAACAGCGGTAACATCGGCGAAGTCGAGGTTGACCAGACCGGGGCTGTTGATGAGGTCGGAGATGGACTGAACGCCCTGACGCAGAACGTCGTCGGCGATGGAGAAGGCGTTGATGAGGGTGATCTTCTGGTCGGAGACCAGCTTCAGGCGCTCGTTGGGAATGACAACGAGGGAGTCAACGTGCTCGCGCAGGGCGGCGATGCCCTGTTCGGCCTGCTCCATGCGCTTCTTGCCTTCAAAGGCGAAGGGCTTGGTTACGATACCAACGGTGAGGATGCCCAGCTCCTTGGCGATCTCGGCGATAACGGGAGCCGCACCGGTGCCGGTGCCGCCGCCCATACCGGCGGTGATGAAGACCATGTCGGTGCCTCTGAGGGCGGCCTCAATGTCCTCGCGGCTTTCCTCGGCGGCGCGCTGACCTCTGGTGGGGTCACTGCCGGCGCCCTTGCCACGGGTGATCTTGTCGCCGATCTGGATCTTGTGGGTGGCCTGAGAACGATACAGGGCCTGAATATCGGTGTTGACCGAGATGAACTCAACGGTGCTGATGCCCATCTGGATCATGCGGTTGACAGCGTTTCCGCCGCCTCCGCCGACGCCTATTACTTTTATCTGAACAACATTTTCAAACTCGTTATCAAAGGCAAACGCCATTTTGGACTCCTCCCAGGTTCAAATTCCTCATTTTCGGGGTGCATATCACGGCTCACAGCCGCAAAAGGATACACCTCTACAACTTCATTATTAAATTTAACACTTTTTTCAGTAAAAAGCAATGACTATTTTTTGAATCTTCCAATATTTTGTGATTATTCATAATTCGCCTGATATATTAATACCAGATATCGTGTATGCCGCCATAGGTCGACAGCATTCTCATCACAAAACACGGTTTTATTCGTCGCCCAGCAGATAATCCGGGGTGAAAACGGCCCGGTTTTCAACGGAAAGGTCGAGTATTCCCGATTCGTTCCGGGCGATTTTGCCCTCGGCGATCATGCTGGCCGACACCTGCACCTTCTGGGAGAGGTCGGCGGGCACGCCGATGTTGATCTTCACCCGGCCGTCATAGCCGGCGCTGACCCAGCCGGAGCGCTCGAAGGTGATGGAGTCGAGGGTCAGGCCGTAGAGGCTGTAGCCCACCACAAGCTCCGCCGCCACATCCAGCTGGGATGGATCGGCTATCTCGACCGGCTCGCCTATGCCCTTGAATTCCACGCTCATGCCATTGAGGCTGGCCACGGGCTGGCCGGCGTAGCTTTCGGCGTAGGCAAGGGCCCGGCCGCTGGCGCTGAGGATAATGAAAACGCCGTCGGTGGTGGTGATGGAGCCGAGGGGAATGGCCGCCCGCACATCCAGCTCAAGGGTGGAGGGCAGCTTGCGGGTTATCTTGCACACCTCGATGTAGGGCAGGCCGGTGGTGACATCCAGCGAGGCCTGCTCGGCGTCGATGGCAAAGAGGTTGTCGCCCGGCTCAATGCCGCAGGCGAGCATGATCTCCTCGTCGGTGTAGGGTATGTTGTCCCCGCGCTTGACGGTGACCTCGGTGATGTTGAACAGCACCGTCACCGAAAGAATGACCACAACGCTGAGCACCGCCACGGCTATGGCGAAGTAGAACAGCAGGTTCTGCAGGCGGTGGTTGCGGTTGTAGGTCCGGCGGCGGCGTTCCTCCAGCACCCGTCTTGCCTCGGGAGAATTGCGCAGGTCACGCTCAGCCTGAGAGTCTCTTCCGGGACTGCGGGGAAGGTCATTCCGCGCCGGGCGCTTTTTGGCGCCGGAGGCAGAGGAGCCTCTGCCGGAGGCTCCGGTGGGAGCCGGCTTTCTCGCCGTGCCGGAGGAAGTGGTCTTTTTTGCTCCGCCGGTGGGCGTGGTGGTCTTTTTTGCTCCGCCCGCGGAGGCGGCTTTTTTAGTGCCGCCGGCGGAGGAAGCGGGCTTTTTGGCTCCGCTGGCGGAGGAAGCGGGCTTTTTGGCTCCGCTGGCGGAGGAGGTGGGCTTTTTCGTGCCGCCCGAGGAGGAAGGCTTCTTCCCGGAGGAGGCCGAGGAGTCTCTCGGCTGGGTGCCGGAGGTCTTTTTTCTCTCGTCGCTCATGTTGTTTTCCTTTCTTTCCTCATCCCTGTATCTTTGTGTAGGCAATACCGCATAATTCTAAGTGCGATATTGCGCAGTCAGATTTTCTGTCAGACGATACAAAAAGCGGAACCAATACTTTGTGTATTGGTGAGCATTTTTGTGAAGTATGACGGAAAAGATGCAAGCAAGATCGTGCTTAAGTTCTA
>JAZSQO010000037.1:0-38324 GCA_045538015.1 Acutalibacteraceae bacterium
AATCCGTCGGGTCCGATCTGGGTCCCGGCGGGTTTTTTCTGGTTTTACTGAAAAAACTCGCTGACCGAACAACCGAAGATCAGCGCGAAGGATCGGAGCTCGATATCAGAAACCCCACGGTTTCCTGTTTCGATTTTAGAAATGGTGGACGCGGTCATCTTATGCCCCATGGCATTGAGCAGTTCCACGATTTTCTTCTGGGACGCACCCTTGGCCTCGCGCAGCTTCTTCAGCTTTTCTCCGACGATATTTTTCGTTCCTTGCTGCTCGCTCATTTTCATCGCTCCTTACTCAAATATTCGTTCACCCTTTGCTTTCGATATAATACCATATTGTCATTTGGTAGTCAATACAAAACTTCTTTTTGCGAGTATTTTTGTTGCGCACTGTGCTTTTTTGGTCGATTTTTTTATTTTAGAATTATCCTATTTCTATCTATTTCCAGAAAAGAAAAGGCACAGCCCGCCGGAAAAATTCCGGAAGACTGTGCCTTTGATGCTTGGACTTTTACTCGGTAGCAGCCTGCTCCTGAGCGGGCTGCTTCATATATTTGCGGCCGATAAGGAGGGTTATCGCGCCGGCGAAGAACAGCAGAATTATGCTGAGAATACCCAGCGAGGCCCGTCCGGTCAGACGGTACACAAGAGCGTACATGGCCGGGCCGATGACGCAGGAGAACTTGCCGAAGATATCCATGAAGCCGTAGTACTCGTTGGAGCGCTCGGGCGGGATGATCTGGCCGAAGTAGGAACGGGAGAGAGCCTGAATGCCGCCCTGAACGGTTCCCACCAGAGTGGCGAGAATCCAGAAGAGCATATTGGAGGTGGCAAGGGCGCTTTCGTAGGCCTCGACGCCCTCGAAGTCGGAAAGGGTGGTTTCCACCTCGGCGGCTATCTGTGTCACGGCCGCGGTGACCGCCTCGTTGTACAGAGGCTGGCCGTCCTTATAGAGCAGGGCGTCAACACTCTCGCGGAAAGCGGCCACCCGGGAAGGAGTGCCGTCCTCCTCGACGCCGGTGGTGGGCATGACCGAAGCGGCCAGCTCGGCTATGCCGCCTTCAACGGTGTTGTCCGGATCCTTGTCTACCACAAGATTGGCTATGGTGATCACATTCTCGGAGGTTTCCGGCTCAACGGTGTCAAGAGCTCTTGCCTGAGCGGCGCTGAGGGCGTCCTCATAAGGCATGGCCTTGTGCTCGAGGGTAACGCCCATGGCAAAGCCGAGGATGGTGATAACAAAGTAGACGCACACGGCGATGGAGATCATTCTGATGGCTCCGGTCTTCTTGCCCAGGTTGCCGAAGAGGATGGAGAAGGGAACGGCAACCACCTGAGTGACCAGCAGAGCCAGCACCATGCTGATGGTGCCGAGACCGAGACTGGAGCCGTAGTTGGTGGCAAGGCTGATGATGGTGTCAACGCCGTCGATATAGAAGAAGTATGCGATGATGAAGAAGAGGATGCGCTTGTCGGCGCAGATGCTCTTGAAGGTGCGGATCATGTTGCCGAAGGCAGCCTTGGCAAGGTTGGAGGGCTTGTCCTCAACATAGTGCACCTGCTTGACATTCTTGAGGAAGGGAATGCTGAACAGCGACCACCAGATGACCACAAGCAGGATGGACAGCTTGTAGGACATGATGTCGGCGGGAACCTGAGCGGCCAGAGCCGGGAAGGTGGCGGTATACCAGCCGATCACCGGGTCAAGGGTGGCGGCAAAAACGATGGCGATGGAGAAGATGAAGGGAATGGTGCTGCCGCCGATATAGCCCATGGCGTAGCCCCAGGCGGAAAGTCTGTCCATGCGCTCGGGCTTGGTGACATCGGTCAGGAAGGAATCGTAGAACAGGCATGAGCCCGAGAAGCCTATGCGGGAGATTATAAGGCCGACGAGCATAAGCTGCCACGAGCCGAAGACGGCCATGACCAGCGTGAACACAAGGCCGATGACCAGAGCGCCCACAAAGAGCTTTTTCTTCATGCCCTTGAAGTCGCCTATGGCGCCCAGCATGGGAGCCAGCACCGCCACCAGCAGGTTGGCGATGGAAACGGCAAAGCCGTAAATCTGGTTGCCCTGCTCGGTGGCCACCGCCGCGAAGTATATCGGGAAGATGGCCGCCATGATGTTGGTGGCGTAGATGGAGTTGGCCCAGTCGTACATGATCCACGACTTTTCGGCCCGGGTGAATTTCTTTTCAGCTCTCAGCTGTTTTTTGGCCATGCGGGCCTCCGCCCGCTGTTCTGCTTTTGTCATTGATTTTACCCCTTTTCTCTCTATTATGTATGCGGTGCGGAGTATGCCGGCTCCGCACCGTATAGCTTACTGTTCGGCCGACTGTTCTTCGGCAGAGGTCTCTTCGGAGCCGTCGGCGGAAAGCTCCTCCGCCTCCTCTGGCAGAGCTTCCGCCGGAGAGGACTCAGCGTCCCATTCGGCTACCAGCTCCTTTGCCCGGGCGATGACCTTTTCCACGAGATTCTCGGTCTTTGCCGAGCCGCTGCCCGGCTTTATGGCCAGCTCTCTGAGCATTCCGGTCAGCTTCTCGAGGAAGGCGGCGGGATCGCGGTAGTATTCCGAGGCACGCAGGCGCAGAAATCGCCAGCCCAGCCGCTCCAGCACCGACTGCTTGTTGAGCTCGTCCACGATGATGTCCCGGTCATACTTGCCGTCGCCGTCACATTCGATGGCCACCCGGCCGCCCTCTCCCTCGCAGGTGAGAGCAACGGTGTAGTTGCCCACCATCCGGCGGGAGGTCATGGTGTAGCCCAGAGCGGAGAGGTGGGCGCTGACCGCCGCCTCCATGTCGTTGAGCTCGGTGGGCGTGTGCTTGTACAGCGCCTTGGCCGTGGATTCGGGATCGGCGGCGTGGCGGATGAGCTTGAGGCGGATATCGTCGCTCTTGAGGTCGTTGTCCGGGTCGAGGGAATGGACGACCCACATCTGATCCTTGGCACGGCTGGCGGCGACATTGTACCGCTTGGCGTACATCTCGTTGTAGCCCTCACGGCGGATGGCAAGAGTCTTGCCGTCCCCCTTGCTGCTGTCAACAAGAGAGATGAGAATGACGTCACGCTCGTCGCCCTGGAAGTAGGAGGGATTGCCGCAGAGTATCCTTCTCTTCTGGTATTCGGCCTCGGTCAGGCGGGCGCGGAGGATGCGGTCGATGACCACGGCCTGCTCGTCGCCCAGCATGGTAATGACGCCGAAGGTGGATTTCTTATACTCGCTCATCTCGGTGCAGGCCTTGATGATGGCCGCGGTGAACTGAGCCTCCCGGCGGTTGGTCTTGCGGCCGGACGCGGCGCCGTCCTCCACCCGGCAGGCCACGGTGGCCGGACGCAGCTTTATGCTGCCCGAGTCACGCAGAGGACGGATTATGCCGTTGTAAGTATAGTAATTGGAGAAGTTGATGATGTCGTCGGCGCAGCGGAAATGCTCCTTGAGGGTGATCGGCTCGTAGTTGGCCTTGCCCAGATCGTACACCGACACCAGCTCGTCGTACATGGAGGAGGAGGGAATATTGCTGAGGAATTCCTGCCGCAGCTTGGCGGTGGTTTCCACATCCATGCCGATGGGCGTGGGGCTGACCTGCTTGTCGTCGCCCACGACGATGACCTTCCGGGCGATGTAGAGGGCGATGAGGGCGGTCAGGTCGGCCTGACTGGCCTCGTCGATTATCAGCACATCGAACTTCTCGTCCGAAGGCTCGAAGAACTCCGCCACGGAGCTGATGGGCATGATCCACACAGGAACTGCGCGGCGGCAGTTCTTCATGGCCGTGCGCAGGTTGCCCGAGGCAAGGAGCTGCTCGGCCCGCTTGCCGGTGCCCTTGCCGATGCGCTTGACCAGCTCGGCCCATTCGGTGAGTGCCCGGCGCTTGCTGCTGTCGCGCATGGTATTGAGCTGAGCGCTCCACGCCCGTTTGGCGATAAGATCGCGGGTGAGGCCGGAGAGGCGGCCGGTGAGCTTTTCGATGCGCTGCTGCACATCGGCCACCGCCACTCTTCCCCGCAGCTCAAGCTCACCTCTGAGCTGGCAGCGCAGCCACTGGGCGGCAAGGTCGCCGGGGATCTCTCCGCCGCCGTTGACGCCCTCTCTGCGGCGTATCTGAGCGGCAAGGAGCGGGCAGACGGCCTGCAGCTTATCCAGCAGCTCGGTGCGGTGGACATAGCTTTCTCTCTTCATGCACACCCGGTCGTAGGCGTCGAAGGCGTCGGGATAGCCGGCGCTGTCCCGGCTCACAATGCAGGCGCGCAGGTTCTTGATTTCGGGATAATCCTCGGTAAAGGGCAGCAGAGCCTTTTCCATGGCGTCCAGCTGCTCGAGGCATTCACTGCGGTCGCCCCGCAGATATTCGCCCTGAACAACATCGGCCATGCCCTGCTCAAGGGCGCGGCGGATGGTCTTGACCTCGCCCTCCATGCGAACCTCCATGGGCAGCTGCTCAAGGAAGCGATCCATGTTGAAGCCCAGCTCGGCAAGCTGTGCCGCCATCGGCTGCCACACAGCGGGATACCACCGCGCCCAGTGGGACACGATGGGCCACGCCAGAGCCGCCTGCTCCTCGGGAGCGTCACCGGTAAGAGCCGGGCCGCCGATGACCTCAACGGCACTGTGCCAGCGGTTCTTCAGGTTCTTTCTGCCCAGCAGCAGGTGATGATAGCGCATGACGGTGTAAAGCTCGGTGCGGGTGTCGCACTTTTCGCCGTTGATGATGCACCGCTCCATGAGCATGAGCCACTTGGGACGCAGACCCACGGTCAGCCAGTTGATCTTTTCGGCGTTGAGCTCCTCGTACATTTCGCGGAGGATGGCGTCGGTCTCCTCGCTTATCAGCTCCTCGGGAATGGATGGATGGGTGTCGGCCAGCTCCAGCTGAAGCCCTGCCGCCAGAGCACGCAGCTCGGCCACGGCGCCGTCGATCTTTTCGAAGAGGCCGCCGCCCGGAGTGCCCACAACGCCCGACTGGGCAAGGCGGAGCTTCCATTCCTCCGCGCCGGACAGAGCCTCGCCCTGACGGCGCAGCTCAGCGGCGATGTCGTTGAGCCGGGAAGCGTCCCGGGGCACATCCGCCCGCCAGTAATCAAGGCCGTCGGCGGTGAGATGCTCGTTGGTGTCCAGCACGATGGCGCACCGGCGGGCAAATTCCTTGGGCGGGAGCAGATCGGCGGTCTGGGGAGCGCCGCTGGTGAGCAGCGCCTCCTCATGGGCGGTTATGGATGTGTTGGTGGCGTAAAGATTCTTGAATTCCGCCTCGTACAGCGGCAGTCTGGTTCCGGCAGGAACGGAATCGGGAATAAAATCCTCGCCGCCCGCCGCGAGCAGCTGAGCCGCCTGCTTGGGAGAATATTCCTCTTCGCCGGTGCTGATGGGCTTGTACTCCAGCTCCACCAACTCCACCAGCTCACGCTTGGCGGCGGCGAGATCTTCTATGACGCTGTCCCTCTCCTTTGCTATACGCTCGGCCTCAAGGGCAAGGGACTCGGGGTTGTCGGTGGTCATGCATTCATTGATCTTCTGCAGGGACTCCTCAAGCTGTCTGCGGTTGTCGTCCAGCACGCTGACGCACAGAGGACGGATGGGCTCGCTGATCTTGTCTCTCAGAACATCAAGAGCCTTGGAGGTCTGGCTGGAAACCAGCACGCTCTGACCTCTTGCCAGAAGATCGCCTATTATATTGGAAATGGTGTGGGTCTTGCCGGTACCCGGAGGGCCCTGAACCAGCACCGCCGAGTTGGCGGCTATCTTTTTTGCGATGAGCAGCTGCTCACGGTTGGCGGACTTTTCCAGCAGGACATCGGCGGCAATGCCGTTGACCTCCATGGCGTCGCCGCCCACGATTACCTCAGCGGCGTCGGCGTCCACATTCTCGCCTATGATGCTCAGCAGCGAGGGGGACAGCTCGGGAGACACATCGATGTCGTCGATGATTTTGTCCAGCATGGCGCTGTAGCCAGACGCGCGCAGGCGGGTAAAGAGCACCGCTCCTCTGCGCACGGTGAATCTGGCCGAGGTCTTGCGTTCCTCGGCGATAAACTCGCAGTCGGAGGATATCTCGTTGCAGAAGGAGGTCATCAGCTCGTCAAAGCGGGCCACCTCGAAGGGATGTATCAGCTCCCGCTCGATGCGGGCGGCGTAGTCGGAAAGGCAGGCGCATTCCAGACCGGGAATTGCCCGGAGCAGCTTGGAGTAGAGCATGGGGCTGGCGTCACTGTCGCTGATGGTGAAGCAGGGCACGTTGGCGTTGAACACCAGAGACACCCGCTCCAGCACCAGAGGATGGCATATCTTCGTGCCGTCCTCCAGCTCGGTCTCAAAGATGCCGTCGCCGATCATCAGCCCAAGGCGATCCTTCTCTCGCTCCAGCTCGGAGTGCAGCTCATAGAGCCGGTCATACACCCGGCGGACATTATACGCCGGCAGCGCCTCGGTCACCCACTGCTCCCGCTGGGCACGCCATGTTTCCAGATCGCTTATACGCAGGGCGCTGTCGGAAAACAGCTCGGTCTTGGTGACGGTGGTGTCCTCCGGAGCGGGGAACTCATGCTTATCCACCGGCTCGGCCTTCTTTGTGGGATCATCCCAGCCCCGCTCCATCCAGCCGATGAGCGACCGGGGCAGCTCCGGACAAGGCGGAACCTCCGCCTTGCCCACCGAGAGAATGAGGTCGGTCATGGGCTCGTCGGCGCTCTCCCGGAAGCTGGGCTTGTCGGTCAGCTCATGCTCGGGCACGGCATACAGCGGCAGATTGAAGGAATAGTCGCTCCACCGCTCCACAAGCCCGTACCGCTGCTCGGTAAGCGCTCTTATATAGCTGAAAAGCTGTTTAAGATTGTATCTCTGATTGTCGCTCAAGTTTTACACCTCTGTTATAGTAAATCACGCGAAAAAGTACATCCGCTGAGTTTTTACTGCTTTCTGTTTCTGCCGCCGATGTAGGTCGGCTCTTCCTCTTCGGGAGCTTCCGGCTCGGCAGTCTCGGCCTCGTCGGTGAAGTGGATGTCGCCGTAGCCGGAGTATTCGCTGCCGTCCTCGGCATTTTCTTCCTCTTCCTCCTCGGCGGCCTCTTCGGCCAGCATGGCCTTCTGGCGCATACGGATTATCAGCAGAGCCGTACCCGAAGCCACGATGAGCAGGCCGAGTATGACAAAGACCACGGGAGCGAAATTGAGACCGGCCTTTTCGTAGACCTCAAGGCCGCCCATGGCCGCCAGCAGGTTCTCGTAGGCGGCGTCGGCCTCAGCCTGACCGGAGTCGGTGCGGGAAAGCTCCTTGGCGTTGTTCAGCGCCTCGGTGAAGAAGGCGTAGGTGGCGGAGCTGAATTTGGAGGTATCGATGCGCTCGCACTGGGAGATGAGCCGGTCAAGATCCGTAAAGTCGGCTCGCTTGACGAGCTCGGACACCCTCTGCTCCAGATCTCTGCGGGCGGAGTCCACCGCCTCCTGAGTGCTTTCGGGATTATCCAGCATGGTCTCCAGCGCGGTCACCGCCTCGCGCATATTGTTCCACGAGGTTTCGGTGTACTGCTCGGCGTCATACCCGTTCAGGCGCTCTATCAGCTCCCGGGAAAGGGTCGCGTCGCCCCGGGTCACAAGGCCCTCAAGGGCGGTGAGCAGCCGGCCGGCGGCGGCCTCTATCTGGGTCTGGGGCGAGTTGAGGGTGATGAGCGTCTCCAGCTCGTTGGCCGCTCTCTCCGCCACCGCCCATGTGGTGGGAGTGAAGTCCTGAGCGTCCATGTTCTTCCATGTGTTCAGCAGAGTGAAGGGAGTGGAGTTGATGTTGGTTATCTTGACCATCTCCTCCACCCGGTTGCCCACCTTGTCAAAGGCGGTGATGAGGTAATCATCGTTGCGGAAGGCCGTAAAGGAGGATACATACACACCGGCATAGTTGCCGTTGACCAGCACGGTCTCCACGCCGTAGTTGTCGGTGACGGTGAAGGTGACCACCACGCGGTTTCCGGTGACCTTCTCCTCGGAGAGCTTTATGTTGCTGATGACCGGAGGAACGGTGTCGATGACAAAGCCCTCGGAGGCCACAGCCGCGGACACATTGCCCGCGTTGTCGATAGCGCGGAAATAGATATAGCCGCAGAAGTCGCCCGAGGCCGCCGGCGGATTGGCGGCGTCAAAGCTCTTCCAGCCGTCCTCCCGGACAGCCGCGGTGCCGCTGACCAGCTGGTACTGGTAGGAGGCCACGCCGCTTTCGTTGTCCACGGCGCCGTCGGCCTTGGCGGTGACATCGCCGCCATAGTATTTTCTGAAGGCGCCCGAATCGGCCATGACCGGAGAGCCCTTGGAGGACAGCACCACGGACATATTCTTTACATCGGGCGGAGTGATATCAAAGTTCTTTATTTCCAGCACGGAGGCTTCGGACACATTGCCGGCCGCGTCCACCGAGCGGGCATAAAATGTGCCGGCGGAGGAAACGCTTACCTTGTCTGTATATTCTGCCCATGAGCCGTCCTCGCCCATGCGGTATTCCAGACGGAGCAGGCCGCTCTGGCCGTCGGAGCCGCCGGAAAGGGAGACCTCCACAGCCTCCTTCGTCCACTCGGTGGTGGAGGAAGTGATCTGGGGCGGAGTGGGCGCGGTCTTGTCTATGCAGGTGATGTTGTGGGACACGGCCGCCGAGCGGGAGCCGTCGGCAAAGAACACCGCAGCCTCTATGGCCGTGTTCTCCGACACGCTCACCGGCGCGGCATAATCCATCCACGATGCCGCTACCTCCGCGTCGCTCATGGACACGGTGGGATCGTATAGGCGGTAGCGAAGACGGTCGTTTTCGGTCAGCGTGCCGCCCTCCACGGTGATGGTGACGAGGATATCGGTGTTGACCGGCTTATTGTCGCAGGAGATCTTCACCGCGCCGGCAAAGAGCTGGGCGGCGGGAGTCTGCGTGGCGGTCGTGGTTGTTGTGGTTCCGACAGTTGTTTCGGTCGCGGCGGTGGTTACCTCGACGGTCCCTCCCTCGCCCTCGGCGGAAGCGGCCGAGGCAAATACACAGCAGCTCAGCACCGACAGAAGTATACAGATGATCTTTTTCACAGACAATCACATCCTTTAGGTTTGATTGACGGAGCGCCGCTCCATCGTGATTATTATGAATATGTATAATTATTTATAGTATATGATAGCATACACCCACTGTATTTGTACAGTATTTTTATACATTGCGGGCAAATTTAATTTTCAGCGGCTCCAATGGATTACAATTCGTTCACAATTAGGAAAAAATCCCGTTTTTATAGTTGAAAACCATCGGGCGATACGATATAATATTCGCTGATTGCAACCCACTTGTAAAAAATCAAAAACAGGAGGCTGTGTAAATGTCAGAATTTTTCAATTTCATCTCCGAAGGCATCCGGGCGTTCACCGTTGGTGACAACTGGAAGATGCTGGTCATGTGGGGAATCGGCGCTCTGCTGATCTTCCTTGCCATCAAGAAGGACATGGAGCCTTCGCTGCTGCTCCCCATGGGCTTCGGCGCTATCCTTGTCAACATCCCCTTCAGCGGCGCTGTTGGCGCCACCGAAACCGGTGTTTCCGGTATTCTCGACTGGCTTTTCCGCGTGGGCATCGAGGCTTCCGAGGCCATGCCCCTGCTGCTGTTCATCGGCATCGGCGCCATGATCGACTTTGGACCGCTGCTCTCCAACCCCGCGCTGCTTCTGTTCGGCGCTGCCGCTCAGTTCGGTATTTTCCTCACCATCACGGTTGCATCGATCATCGCTCCCTACTTCGGTTTCTCCATGGCTGACGCCGCTTCCATCGGCATCATCGGTCCCGCCGACGGCCCCACCTCCATCCTTGTTTCTCAGGTTCTGGGCAGCAACTATGTAGGCGCCATCGCCGTTGCCGCTTATTCCTACATGGCTCTGGTTCCCATTGTCCAGCCCTTTGCCATCAAGCTGGTCACCACCAAGAAGGAACGCCAGATCCGCATGAAGTACAATCCCCAGTCGGTTTCCAAGCTGACCCGCATCATCTTCCCCATCGCCGTTACCGTCATCGCCGGTCTGGTCGCTCCCGATTCCGTGGCTCTGGTCGGCTGCCTGATGTTCGGCAACCTCATCCGCGAGTGCGGCCGTCTGGACAGCCTTTCCCAGACCGCTTCCACCGCCTTCAGCAACATCATCACCCTGCTGCTGGGCATCACCATCGCTTCTACCATGAAGGCCGAGTCCTTCGTCAACTGGTCCACTCTGGTCATCATGGCTCTGGGCCTTGTCGCCTTCGTCTTTGACACCATCGCCGGTGTGTTCTTTGCCAAGGTGCTCAACATCTTCCTGCCCAACGGTAAGAAGATCAATCCCATGATCGGCGGCGCCGGTATCTCCGCCTTCCCCATGTCCTCCCGCGTCATCCAGAAGATGGCTCTGAAGGAAGACAATCAGAACCACCTGCTCATGCACGCTGCCGGTGCCAATGTCGCCGGTCAGATCGGTTCGGTCGTTGCCGGCGGTCTGGTGCTTTCTCTGATGCAGAGCCTTTAATCGCGCTGCGTGATCAACTTTAACGGAGGTTATTATGAAGCTGAATAAAAGATTTTTCGCAGTGCTGGCCGCCGCTGTTCTCATGCTGCTGTGCGCTGTCCCCGTTTTCGCCGAGGCTGTCAGCGAGGCTGATGTTCTGCTGATCGCTCCCGCTCCCAGCTCTTCCGATGTGGTTTCCGCTGACGATGTGGTCAGCGCCGCCGAGGCTCTGGGCGCCGACGCTCCCGCCGATGTGGCCACCTCCTTCATGGTCATGGGCTACGGTATGCTGGGCATCTTCATCGTCATGATCATCATCATGCTGCTCATCTTTGTGCTCAATGCTGTTACCAAGCCCCGCAAGAAGTAAGAATATCCCCGAATAATTATCCGAAAGGAATTACCTGCTATGGCTGATAATAAAAAACTCGTTGAGGACATTACCTCAATGGAGGAAGATTTTGCCAAATGGTATACCGACATCGTCAAAAAGGCCGAGCTGATCGAGTACACCAGCGTCAAGGGCTGCATGGTCATCCGTCCCTACGGCTACGCCATCTGGGAGCATATGCAGAAGATACTTGACGGTATGTTCAAGGCCACCGGCCACGAGAACGTCTGTATGCCCATGTTCATTCCCGAAAGCCTGCTCCAGAAGGAGAAGGATCACGTCGAGGGCTTTGCCCCCGAGGTCGCCTGGGTCACCCACGGCGGCAGCGAGAAGCTGGAGGAGCGTCTGTGCGTCCGTCCCACCTCCGAGACCCTTTTCTGCGAGCACTACGCCAACATCGTTCACTCCTGGAGAGACCTGCCCAAGCTGTACAACCAGTGGGTTTCCGTCGTCCGCTGGGAAAAGACCACCCGTCCTTTCCTGCGCTCCCGTGAGTTCCTGTGGCAGGAAGGCCACACCATCCACGCCACCGCCGAGGAGGCCAACGAAGAGACCATCCGTATGCTCAACGTCTACGCCGAGTTCTGCGAAAAGTCTCTGGCCATGCCCGTCGTCAAGGGCGTAAAGACCGAGAGCGACAAGTTCGCCGGCGCCGTTGCCACCTACGCCATCGAGGCTCTGATGCACGACGGCAAGGCCCTGCAGGCCGGTACCTCCCACTACTTCGGAGACGGCTTTGCCAAGGCCTTCGGCATTCAGTACACCAGCAAGGAGAACAAGCTGGAGCATCCCCACCAGACTTCCTGGGGAGTGACCACCCGCCTTATCGGCGCCATCATCATGACCCACGGCGACAACAACGGTCTGGTTCTGCCTCCCGCTGTGGCTCCCATCCAGGCCGTCATCCTGCCCATCGCTCAGCACAAGCCGGGCGTTCTGGACAAGGCCTATGAGGTGCGCGACACTCTCGCCGCCGCCGGCATCCGCGTCAAGGTGGACGATTCCGACCAGTCCGCCGGCTGGAAGTTCAGCGAGTATGAGATGAAGGGCGTTCCCGTCCGCATCGAGCTTGGCCCCCGCGACATTGAGAACGGCCAGTGCGTGCTGGTCGCCCGCCACAACCGCGAGAAGACCTTTGCGCAGCTGGACGACATCGTCGCCGCCGTGCAGGCCAAGCTGACCGAAGTTCACGACGGCCTCTATCAGAAGGCTCTGGACAACCTCAACAACCGTACTTACCGCGTCAAGACCATGGAAGAGATCACCGCTGTCCTTGAAGAAAAGGGCGACGGCATGGTCTACGCCATGTGGTGCGGCGAGGAGGAATGCGAGGACAAGGTCAAGGAGCAGACCGGTGTCGGCTCCCGCTGCATCCCCTTCGAGCAGGAGCAGCTCTCCGACGTGTGCGTCTGCTGCGGCAAGCCCGCCAAGCACATGGTTTGCTGGGGCAAGGCCTATTGATCTGATATTTCAAGCAAAGCCGCTGCCGCGGAATCCTCTGCGGCAGCGGCTTTTTCAATAACGCCCGCTGTCACGAAAGGAGAACGGTATGTCCCGAATTGAAGCCCGCGCCTGCTGCGCGATAGATATGGAATGGTACGCGGTGGACAGAAAAGGTCAGGTGGCCGTCTTCTGCAGTGCGGGCAAGGGCAACCTCCCCGAGTTCGTCTGCGCCGACGAGGAACGGGCCGACAGCCTGATCGAGTTATTTGAGCGGCTCGAAAAACGCACCGACGCCGTTTTGATACATACCGGAATGGGATTGGAATTCCGCCGGGTCGCGCGGGATTTTTCCGAAAGGGGACTTTTCTACTTTGACTCCGACGATGCCTCCGAAGAAGGCATTGCCCACCTCCACGATTTTTACACAAGAATATCCGACCCCACGGTTCCTCTTCTGCTCTCTCAGCTGCCGGAAAATATCCGCGCCCTTCTTGAACCGAACCGTCTGGATGTGGAGGATTTTTCCGAAACGGGAGTGCTGTTCGTGAAGCACGCCTATTAGAAGGCTGTCCATTCATTTTACGCAAAAACCGCATGGTCAAGCCATGTCAAACGCCTTTGACACCTCAAAAACCGCCGATGTAAAAGCCCTTTGATTGAAATTTTCCGCCCCGGGCGATAAGCTCAGGGCAACGGAGGCACGATGAACCATGGAACTGCAGACACAGATCAAAAAATACCGCAATCAGCTTTCCCTCTCTCAGGAGGAGCTGGCCGAGCGGGTGTTCGTATCCCGCCAGAGCGTATCCAACTGGGAGACCGGCAAGACCTACCCGGATATCAAAAGTCTGCTGCTGCTCAGTGAAGTGTTCGGCGTGTCTCTGGATACTTTAGTCAAAGGAGACATCGAAATTATGAAAAAGGAAATCCGAACCGAAGAGATCACAGGTTTTAAGAAAAACAGTTATATCCTTGCGCTGTTTATGCTTCTCATGCTTATTCTGCCCATCCCCCTCGGCAAGCTTCTGGGATGGTGGGGACTTGCTTTGTATGTCGTCATCTTCGCCGCGGGAATCATTTTCGCTCTGAAAGTGGAACGCCAAAAGAAGGAATTTAACATTCAGACCTACAAAGAGATCTCTGCTTTTATGGACGGGCAGTCTCTTGAGGAAATCGAAAAAGCCCGCGAGGAGGGCAAGCGTCCCTATCAGAAGATACTGGCCGCTGTGATATGCGGTGTCATTGCCATTGCAGTGTGCGCACTGATGACGTGGCTGATCGGGTAACTTTTCCGCTTTAATATCTGCATCTGCCCCGGCTGCCGTGGAAACATGGCAGCTTTCCTTTTTCCCCGGAGCATATCTTCCAATATCGCCGGTTTGGTGGTATAATGCACATAGCCGCTTGAAAGGAGCAAGTTCATGGAGCTTTCTCAGATAATGGAAGAAATGCGCAGACAGTGCATACGGCTCATTTACCAGTTTTGCTGAGGCTTTTTATTATGAAAAAATACATTAAATCCAACCTGAACATAATCATCCCCGCCCTGCTTCTGCTGGCGGCGGCGATCAGCTCCGCGGCCATCTGGTTCGGACGGCTGGAGCAGTACAAGGACTGGCGGCCGGTCAGCGGCTATGTTGTCAGCGTGACCGATCACCGGCACTTCCGCGTCATCGTGGATTACACCTACATGATAAAGGGCGTGGACTACCACAGCCGTGAATCCTTCCACGACAGCCCCGACTTTGACTTCCCGCCGCCGGGCAGCTCGGTCACCGTATGGTACGACCCGGACGAGCCCCGGCTTTCCAGCTACTACGAGCCCGAACCCGGCCTTGATCCCATCGCTCCGTTCATAGTCGCCCTTCCGCTGGCCATCGGCGTGTATATGCTGTATTCGAGGGATAACCGTCCCGCGCCGGGCAGAAAATACTGAGAAGAAAAAGGAGTAGCATCCGTGATACTTTCCGACAAGACGATAAGAGCCATGCTCGGCGAGGGCACCCTCGGTATATCCCCGGTGACCGACGGGCAGATCCAGCCAGCCAGCGTGGATATCCGCCTCGGCCGCTCCTTCAGCGTGGTGGAGGACACGCCCACCGGCATCATCACCATGGACAGCGAGATACGCTGCAGAACCATCGAGACCGACACCTACCTCCTGCTCCCCGGTCAGTTCGTGCTGGCCACAACCATGGAGTATTTCTCCCTGCCCGACGACCTGACCGCCTTTGTGGAGGGCCGCAGTTCCCTTGGCCGTATGGGCCTTTTCATCCAGAACGCCGGGTGGGTGGATCCGGGCTTTGAAGGCGAGATCACCCTTGAGCTGTTCAACGCCAACCGATGCGCCATTGAGCTTAAGGCCGGCCGCCGGGTGGGACAGCTGGTGTTCGCGAAAATGGATCAGCCCGCTCTGCGCCCTTACAGCGGCAAATATCAGGGACAGCGCGGAGCCACCGGATCCCGGATTTTCCTCGACAGCGACATCTGAACCGCTCGTGCAAACCATATCGGTTTTCCGTTTACTGTTCCATTACTCACCTCAACAAGGCCGAAATAACCATAGTTTTGACAAAAATCATTGCCGTGACAAGCAAATTTCTTTTGACTTTGGGCAAATCATGTGATATTATAGCTATGATGTGATATTGGTGCTTGCTGTATGGTGGATGAAGTGTATGTAAGCGCTTTTATTTCATAACACGACGGAGGCGGTTTATTTCCATGATAATAAACATTGTATCCGCTTCCGGCGGACAGGGTCGCTCCCTGCTGGCCTCTCTGCTGGCCTCCGCCCTTTCCGGGCTGTATCCGGGCAAGGTGCTGCTGGTGGACGGCTGCTGCGACGAAGGCGCGCAGCGGCGGCTGGGTGCCGAGCGAACCACCGCCTACGATCTCGGCGACGCCCTTTGCGGGCGGTGCTGTGTGAGCGACGCCATGTACTCCATGGACGGTCTGCGCATAATGCCGGCTCCGGCGGACGACAGAGATGTGCGCCCCGAGGAACTGGCCGGTTTGCTGGGCGCGCTGGCCCGCAACACCGAATTTGTCATCTTCGATTCTCCCTGCGGCTCATGGTCCCTTATGCAAACCGTGGCTGAGACCGCCGATATCACTCTCATCTGCTCCAGTGCCGACCAGTTTCATCGGGACGCGCCCTCCCGCCTGCGCAGGGGCCTGCCGGAGGCCGACGAGAGCTGCCGGCTGGTGCTGACCGACTATTCGGTCAAGGGCGCGAAGGAAGGCCGACTTTGGGGTATTGACCGGGCCATCGACCGGGTCGGCGCCCGACTGATAGGTGTTATTCCCGAAAGCGCCACGCGCCGCAGCGACACTTCCGCCGCCGGGAAGAATATCGCCGCCAGACTTCTCGGAAGGGACGTTCCCCTGATGAAGCTGAGCTGACGGCGCTTTTGACAAAAGAGATATTGAAGGAAAGAATATCAGAAGTATTCGATACACAGGATAAGGATAATCAAGAAAGGCAGGATAGCTTATGAACATTGCTCTGATCGCACACGACGCAAAGAAGGAACTTATGGTTCAGTTCTGCATCGCCTACTGCGGAATTCTCAGCCGTCACAGCCTTTGCGCCACCGGTACCACCGGCAAGCTCGTGCAGGAAGCAACCGGACTGAACATAACCAAGTTCCTCTCCGGCGGCTCCGGCGGCGGCCAGCAGATCGCGGCCCGCATCGGCTGCGAGGAGATAGATATGCTCCTCTTCTTCCGCGATCCCCTCAGCCCCAAGCCCCACGAGCCCAAGGATCACGATCTGCTTCGCCTGTGTGATATGCATAACATTCCCGTTGCCACCAACATCGCCACCGGTGAGGTGCTTATCCACGGTCTGGAGCGCGGCGACCTCGACTGGCGCAATCTGGTCAGATCCCCTCTGGCCTGATCGACTGCGGTCTGATTCATATAACATCGCCAAAAAAGAACATTGAACGCCGCCAGTTACCGGATGGATTACACCTTTTCCGGTAGCTGCGGCTTTTTTGCAAATTTACAGCAAGGAAGGTTATCTTAATGGGTCTTATCACAAAGAGCATCAAGGGAACACTTGACGTCACTCCCGCCGAGGTGGGCAAGTTCCGCCACATCGAGCAGACCTGCTTTGAAACAGCCCGTCTGTACGGCTTCAAGGAGCTGCGCACTCCCGCCATCGAATACACCGAGCTTTTTGAGCGCGGCGTTGGCGGCACCACCGACGTGGTTCAGAAGGAAATGTACACCTTCAAGGACAAGGGCGGCCGCTCCATCACTCTGCGTCCCGAGCTGACCGCCGGTGCCGTACGCGCCGCCGTTGAGCAGGGCCTTGTCTTCGACGCCCTGCCGGTCAAGGCCTGCTATGTGGGCAGCTGCTACCGCAGCGAGAATCCTCAGGCCGGCCGTTACCGCGAGTTCCACCAGTTCGGCGTTGAGCTGTACGGCGCCTCCGCTCCTCAGGCCGACGCCGAGGTCATCGCTCTGGGCGTTACCGCTCTGGAGGAGCTGGGTCTGAAGAACGTGGCTCTGGAGATCAACTCCATCGGCTGCCCCACCTGCCGCGCCGAATACAATCGGATCCTGCGTGAATATTACGCTCCCCACATCGACGAGATCTGCGAGACCTGCAAGGGCCGTCTGGAGCGCAATCCCATGCGTCTGCTGGACTGCAAGGCCGACTGCTGCAAGGAGATAGCCAAGAACGCTCCCCGCATCCTCGACTGTCTGTGCGGCGAGTGCGCCGACCACTTTGCTCAGGTCAAGGCCTGCCTCGACGCCATGGAGATAGAATACACCGTCAATCCCTCCATCGTGCGCGGTCTTGACTACTACACCCGCACCGTGTTTGAGTTTGTCTCCGGCGACATCGGCGCTCAGGCCGCTGTTGGCGGCGTCGGACGCTACGACCTGCTGTTCTCCCTGCTGGGCGGCCCGGAAATGCCCGCTGTAGGCTTCGCCATGGGCATCGAGCGTCTCAAGCTGGTCATGGAGGCTCAGGGCACTGAATTCCCCGCCGACGCTCCCTCGGAGATCTATCTCGCTCCCATGGGCGCCGCCGCTGTGAGCAAGTGCATGGCGCTGTGCAACCAGCTGCGCCGGGAGGGCTTTGCCGCTGAGACCGACCTTTCCGGCCGTTCGGTCAAGGCCCAGATGAAGTACGCCGACAAGCGCGGCTTCAAGTACACCTGCGTCATTGGCGACAGCGAGCTGGAAAGCGGCAGCTGCAAGGTCAAGAACATGGAGACCGGCGAGCAGACCGAGGTGACCATCGACACCGGCATCCTCGAGCTGCTGTACGACGCGGGCATCCAGAGCACTCTCGCCGGCATCGACAGCATCAGCGAAACTCTCTCCGGCCTTGAGGGCATGGAAGGCCTCGCCGCTCTGCTGGGCATGGGCTCGGGCGAAGAAGAATGATCTAAGGCAATAATCCTTTATCTTTATACACAGAAAAGAGGCAAATCATATGAAACGGACACATTATTGCGGAGAATTCCGTCAGGAGCACGCCGGCCAGAAGGTGACCGTGTGCGGCTGGGTTCAGAAGCAGCGCGACAAGGGCTCGCTCATCTTTATCGACCTGCGCGACCGCAGCGGCATCATGCAGCTGGTCTTTGACGAGACCACCGACCGCGCCGTCTTTGAGACTGCCGCCGCCTGCCGCTCCGAGTTCGTTCTGGAGGCCACCGGCACCGTCCGCGAGCGTTCCTCCAAGAACCCTGAGATCCCCACCGGCGATGTTGAGCTTCAGGTCGAGGGCCTGACCATCCTCAACAAGGCTGTCACTCCTCCCTTCGAGATCGTGGACGGCTGCAAGACCGGCGAGGATATCCGCCTCAAGTACCGCTATCTCGACCTGCGCCGCCCGGAGCTGAGAGACAACATCCTCTTCCGCCACAAGTTCATGCAGGCCACCCGCAAGTATTTCTCCGACAACGGTTTTATTGAGATCGACACTCCCATGATGATAAAGTCCACTCCCGAGGGAGCCCGCGACTACATCATCCCCAGCCGTGTGCACAAGGGCAATTTCTACGCCCTGCCCCAGTCTCCCCAGCTGTACAAGCAGCTGCTGATGGTCTCCGGCTTTGACCGCTACTTCCAGCTGGCCCGCTGCTTCCGCGACGAGGACCTGCGCGCCGACCGTCAGCCGGAGTTCACCCAGATCGACCTTGAAATGTCCTTCGTTGAGCAGGAGGATGTGCTGACCATTATCGAAGGCTATATCCGCACCCTCTTCAAGGAAACCATGGATATGGATATCCCCACTCCCCTGCCCCGCATGACCTACGCCGAGGCTATGGATCGTTACGGTTCGGACAAGCCGGACACCCGCTTCGGCATGGAGCTGCAGAACATCTCCGACCTTGTTAAGGGCTGCGGCTTTGTGGTGTTTGACGGCGCCATCGACAACGGCGGCAGCGTGCGTGCCGTTGTGGCCAAGAACGCATCTTTCGTATACACCCGCAAGGAGATCGACAAGCTGACCGAGACCGCCAAGGGCATCGGTGCCAAGGGTCTTGCGTGGATCCGCTGGGCCGACGAGGCTCCCACCTGCTCCTTCGCCAAGTTCCTGCCCGAGGGTATGCTGGACAAGATCATCGAGCGCCTCGGCCTTGAAAAGGGCGATGTGGCCGTGTTTGTCGCCGACAAGAATTCCACCGTTTACGGCGTTCTGGGCGCTCTGCGTCTGGAAATGGCCAAGCGTCTTGACATCATTCCCGACCAGTTCAACTTCCTGTGGGTCGTGGAGTTCCCCTTCTTCGAGTACAACGAGGAGACCGGCGGCTGGGATGCCATGCACCATCCCTTCACCTCTCCCCTCAAGGAGTGCATCCAGTACCTCGACAGCGATCCCGGCAAGGTTCGCGCTCAGGCCTATGACCTTGTGCTCAACGGCATCGAGCTGTCCAGCGGCTCCATCCGCATCACCGATCCCGAGCTGCAGGCCAAGATGTTCGCCGCTCTCGGACTTTCCGACGAAGAGGCCGAGCAGAAGTTCGGCTTCCTGACCAACGCCTTCAAGTACGGCGCTCCTCCTCACGGCGGAATGGGCATCGGCGTTGACCGTCTGGTCATGCTCATGCGCAAGGCCGACTCCCTCCGCGACGTTCTGGCCTTCCCCAAGGTCAAGGACGCCAGCGAGCCCATGACCAACGCTCCCGGCGAGGTTGACGCCGCCCAGCTGGCCGACCTCGGCATCGCCATCGTGGCTCAGGAAGACTGATTAAAAACAAGAAACGCCCGCACCACCGTCATGGTCGTGCGGGCGATTTTGTTTATTCGGTCAGCCACGATTTCTTCTCGCGAGTCTGAACGAGACCCACTTGTCAAAATCCGGTTCCGCGCTGCCGTTGAGATAACGCAGCGCGTATTTTTGGATCACCGAGGCTACATTTCCGAAAACCTCCGAAGTGTTTTCAGCAATAAGCTTCGCTCTCTTTTTTGCTTTTGAGACAGGGAACCGCTCGCAGTCCTTGAGCAGGAAATCGTCAAGGGAACCGCAGGTCATAAGAGCCAGGTCATTCATGCCCACAAACCGTGGGGTGTAAGGAAAAAATGTTCCGTCATCGTTTGCCGCCATTTTTATTGGTTCTTCATAAAGATACGCCGCTATATAATCCACAGCCCACGATATATTCAGCGCGATTTTTGAGTTTGAATATATGCTGAATGCACCACACTCGCCCCGTCCGTAGTCGGCGTAGAACACACCGATGTGCCGGAAATCATCAGGTATTACCGGGACGATAAAATCATTGATTAATTCCAGATATCGGCATTCTTTGCTCTGCAAGGCTTCTTTTGAGGATGGATTCTGTCTTTTCACGGGTTTATCCCTCCGGGCATATATCCGGCTTTCCTTTTATTTAATAAGCTTCTTTACGGCCTTTTCATCCGCCTCCGGGAACATATCCTTCACATAGCTCAGCAGCAGAGCGAAGGCTTCCTCGGCCTCCATGCTGTAAGCCGAGGTGACGGCCTCCCGGCCGAAAAGCGCCTCGGGCGTGGAATAGACCGACACTGCCCAGCCGTATTCCTCTCCCCGGGCATTGACCCGGCGGCGGAAGTCCCGGACGGTGATATATGTGCGCATCATCAGGCGGGTCACCACCGACTCAAAGCCCTTTTCGCCGTCGCCGCCGAAGCCGGCCAGTCGCTTGAGCTCAAAGGAAGGAATGCTCTCCCCGCTCTCCAGCACGTCCATCACCAGCTTTTCCCGGCGGGTGGCAAGTCCGTCGTCCCAGCGGCTGTCAAAGTCGTAGCCCTCCCGGCGGTAGGCCGCAAGGATCGGATACCACTTTTTCGACACAAAGCCCGCCTTGTTCTCAAAGAGCTTGCCGTAGGCCACCCGTCCGTTGGCGGCCACGATGGCCCGCCACTCCCACGGGTCGCTCTCCGGATCGCCGCTCCACCAGCCCTCGGGAGCGCAGTATTCCTCCACGGAAAAGCCGGGAATGCGGCACTTGAAATAGGGCAGAAAGCCGTACCGCTCCACCATTTCCTCAAGGTCGGATGGGCTGTGTATCTTCACTTCGCCGGAGCTTTCCGGCTGCCAGTTGGTTCCGTCGGTCAGCATATCTGCCTCCTATTTGACATCACTGCGGCGAAGGCCGTAGCCCATCTCCCGCAGGAGATTGGCCAGCACGGAAAAGCGCTCGCCCAACAGCTCGTCGTCGCTGCTCAGCGCCTGAGAGAACAGAGCAATATCCTCGTCAATGTGCTCGTTTTCGGTGCATACGCTCACCGTCATGGCGTCGCCCTGCAGGCCGATGCGGTCCACCTGAGGATCCTCCGGGTCGTACTGTTTGGGATAGCGGTAGGCGTCCCGGAAATACATACTCGACCGGCACACCAGAATGGCCAGATCCAGCACCCGATGCAGAGGCATCTCCTCCGACTGGCGTGACCATTTGTCCCCGGTACGCCGCCAGACCTTGGCCGAAATATCCACCTTGCCCCGGTCGTTCCACTGGGCAAGACCCAGAGAAAGGCCCTCGGTGTCGGAATTATAGCATCTACGGCCGTCAATGTTGCCGTAGTCGGGCACGACGATGACCGGCTTGTGCTTGAGATTGGTGGGTATGTTCAATTCATTCCCCTCCTCGCGTTCTTTTTACTGATTTACTGATTTACTGATTCAGTGATGTTTGGATTATACCTCGCGGGAGGCGAGATGTCAAGAGGCTGTTTTTCTGTGTTTGGCATGAAAGAGCTATTACTGAAACAGTGATTCTGACACAGTGACGCTGATCTCCGGGCAGGAGGAGGCCAGCGCCCGCAGCTCTTCCTCGGAAACCTCCGCGTCCATAATATCGACCTTCATGAGCGTGTCGCACTCTTTCAGCGTATCCAGATTGACAATGACTGCGTCTGATACTATGTCGATGCGCTCAAGCTCGTCCAGACCGGAGAAGATCGCCATGTCAATCAATATCGAACCGTCCTCCGGGCAAAGATTCAGCGTCAGGTCACGCAGCTCGGTCAACCCGCCGATGGACTTGACGTCAATTTTTCCCGCACCAAGCAGGATCAGCTCACGCAGCTCCGGCATCCCGTCGAAGGTCATGCCGTCGAGACACTCACTGTGGTCGACGCGTATGCCCAGCCGCTCAAGGGAGCTGATGGACTCAATGGCGGCTTTGTCAAAGCGGCAGACATAGATATCCAGCGATCTCAGGCTGGGCAGTCCGCTTACCGCCGACATATCAATATGGCTGGCATAACCCAGAACGGAGAGGTGCGTCAGCTCATTCATCCCACGGACAAAGTCAACCGAGGTCTCCGACCGATGCAAAGTTACGCTCAGCCTTTCCAGCCTTGTCAGTTTTTCAAGGTATTCGGAAATTCCGCGCGCTTTCCAGCCGGCCTGACTTCCGCATCTCAGCTCGGTCAAATTTGGAATGCTGCCTATCTGCGCAAAAAGCAGCGGGATGTTCTGATTTTCCTTGTACTCATAATCCTCATCGCCCTGCGGCTCACCGACAAAGTCAACGAAGAGACCGCGCAGGTTTTCCATTGATGCAAGGCCGGAAAAATCAAGAGCCGTATCCCGGCAATCGACTGTCAGCTCCAGCTTTTCGGCGGATCTGTTGGAGGTCACGGCGTCTATGTCGCTCTGAGTGCGGACGGTGGCGCTGATCGTGGACACAGTACCGCTCTGCTCCTCCCCAGAAGTCTTGCCGGGATTTATCAGGCACACCGCCGCGACGGCGGCACACACCACGCCCAACACCACCGAGAGCGCAACGCCGATACGCCTGTATCTGGCCACATTCTCAATTCTCCCCTTGACGCTGTGCCCGGCAAAGGAAACCGGGCTGAGGAAATAGCGACTGCCGCCGCCCAGCGCGAGGAGCATTTGGCTGTAATCCTTTTTCACGCTCTTTTCGCTGTGGCCGTGCTTTTTCATTGCCCGTATCACGGCCTCGTCGCAGGACTTTTCCATATCCTCCGTCATCATCCTGAAAGCCAGCCACACCAGCGGGTTGAACCAGTGAAGGGCAAGGGCGGCGCAGAATAATAATTTCACGATGTGGTCGCCTCTGCGCCGGTGGGTCTGCTCGTGGGCGATGACCGTCTCCCGGATGTCCGAGGGCAGTCCCAGCGGCAGGTATATCCTTGGCCTGAGCAGACCGAATACAAAGGCAGTGTTCAGCTTGTCGCTTTCAAATATGTTCTCCCGCACAACGCAGGCGTCGGCCAGCATACGGCGCAGGCTCACCGCCTGCCGCAGCGCAGCTATCAGCATCACGGCCGCTCCCGCCGCCCAGAGCCAGCCGAGAACGGCGAGTGCAGATTCTCCCGCCGACATTTTCCGAGGCTCCACAACGACCCCGGAGGAGCTGGCTTCAGAGGCTTCAGGACGCTCTCCCTCTGCCGGGATATCTCCGCCGGGCTGCTCCGGCAGAGATATGTATTCCATGGACGCGGTGTAGCCCGCTCCGGTCGGGACACTCGCCTCGGCCACCGGCTCCGGAACGCTCACCGGCAGACTGAGTGATACCGGACAAAGCAGCCGGAACAGTACCACGCTCCACAGCACATAAGAAAATACCTTGGGCGCTTTGCTGAGGCAGAGCCTCGCCAGCAGCACCACCGCGATTACCGCGCTGGCGGTCAGGCTCATATTCAGCACACCGATAAATAAACCGTTCATCGTTTCCTCCTTTTCCTCGGCTTTGCGCCGCCGCTATTCCCCGTAATTCTTCCGCAGAATATCCATTATCTCCTCGGCTTCCTCTTTGGTCATGCCCTCGCCGTCCACAAAGGCGGCAATAAACCTCGGCAGTGAACCGCCGAAGCGGCTTCTGGCCTGCTCGGCTATGCGGCTGCTGTCGTACCGTTCCACCTCCTCGGGCGTGACAAGAGATCTGACAATTGTGCTCTCGTTCTCACACACTCCCTGATTGATAAGCGCCTTGAGCACGGAGTAGGTCGTCGTGCGCTTCCAGCCAAGCTCAGCTTGTGCCAGCTTGGCCAGCTCCATTGAGGTCAGCGGCTCATTCGACCAGATGATCCTGAGCAAACGGTAGGGCGCTTCGGCAAGCTTGAAATCCATATTATTCTCTCCTTCTGCAATTTATTCTTTTCCGCGCGGAGTCAGTCTAAGTGTTTAGACTGAGTTTGCAACACCAGTCTAACACCTTCGACTGGGAAATGCAATGAATAAATTGTAAAATCAGAACGACGGACAGATTATTGGCCTCCCCATTGACTTTCCCGTCGGCAACTGCTACCATTATCCCGTCGACCACAGACAAAGGAGAGCTGCTGAATGGACAAGGAATTATACAGTCTGCTTCTTGAGGCGGCGGAGACGGCCTTCCGCGAGCTTTTCAGCCGGCACGACGAGAGCTATTACTACTGCACTCTGGTCACCACCGGCGACGGCGCCTGCCCTTACATTTCCGCGTGGTCTCACGAGGCGCTGGCGCAGTTTATGGAGGAGGATCATATTCCCGAAGAGGAGCGGCAGTATTACGAATGGTCCTACGCCGACTCGCCCTACTGCGCCTTCGGCTGGGAGCATTTTCACGGCGCGGAGCGGTATGTGAGCGAGCATCGCCCATCCAGCGACTGTGACTCCAAAGTCTGGAACGGCTGGCTTGATCTTCTGCTGGACACCATGGAGCAGGTAATGCGGGAGCTGGATGCCCGTGGCGTATTCGGCACCGGGAGCCGGCGGGCCGGAACGCTTATCAACGCGGAAGTCATGCCGCCCGATTATTCAAACACCCAACGAGCTCTGCGGCTGAACCGGGAGGAAAATATCCGCGACTGGCTCGAGGATGCCGCCGAGCCGGAGGGCGATCAAAATCTGTAAATCGAAAGGAGCGGCGGTCTATGATAACTCTTGACCTCAATGGTCTTTCTTTCAGCGGTGCCGAAGAACTGCTGAAGCAGGAAGGCTACATCCCGGGAGAATGTATCGAAAAACCCGCCGGTGATTGTGAGCGTGTTTTCCTCTACCCCTACTCCCTGCACGATGCCGACGGGCGCCTGATCGACAGAGTGTACCACGCTGAATACTGCGTCGAGGTTGAGGACAGCGAATACACCGACGGCAAAAAAACATGGGATGTTCTTCGAGCCGAATGGATGCGTTTGTGACCGTCCATGTCCGATGGTTTCGAATAATATCAAAGCGCTCCGGCTCCCGTTTTCCGGGTGTCGGAGCGCTTTCGCAATGCTCGCGTTTCACGCCTGATTTCAGACGGTTTTCATATACATGATCTCCCTTAATTCTTTACCGCCGATATTGTCGTCCATATAATCGCCGGTGAGGACAAATCCGTTCCTCTCATAGAATCTTCTTGCCCGGTGATTGTCCTCGAGCACCCACAGAAGAATTTTACTGTATCCGCTTTTCTCCAGTTCGGCGATGCAGGCTTCGAGCAGCTGACCGCCGTATCCCTTCCCGATGTATTCCGGGAGAAAGTATATGGAAACGATCTCTCCGCAGCCGCTGTACTGCTCCCACCTCGACGCGCAGATGGCCGCTGTTCCGATAATGCGTCCCTTTTCCGTCATCACAAGATTGCGCAGTCCCGGCCGACTGATGCTGCTTACCCAGCGCCCCTCCGGTATGCTGTCGAGGTAATCCTGAGGAATGATGTTTTTATACGCGAACCGCCAGCTGTTTTCGTACACGCCGCTTATTTCCATAAGACTATCCTCGGGCGCAATGTATCTTATTCCCATAAACGCTCCTCCCTTTCCGACCTTGTGTTTAGAAAATTATAGTCAGAACGCGCTTGAAAGTCAACTCGAAGCAAAAGAGCACTCCGATACCCGTTTTGGAGTATCGAAGCGCTCTCGCTGCGGTTACAGTATAATACAGATCAGCCCCGAGCAGCCTTCGTTGATAACCCGCTCGATGGTCTCCTGAAGCTTTCCGCGGGCTTCGGGAGGCATTTTATACAGCTTGTTGTGCAGACCCTCGTTGACCAGCTCGTGGAGAGACTTGCCGAAGATGTTGGATTCCCAGATGGCGCCCGGCTCCTCCTCGAATTCGTCCAGCAGGTAGCTGACCAGATCCTCCGACTGCTTCTCGCTGCCCACCACCGGAGCCACCTCGGTGGTGATGTTGGCCTTGAGCATATGAATGGAGGGAGCCGACGCCTTGAGGCGCACGCCGTATTTGCCGCCCTGTCTGACCATCTCCGGCTCCTCAAGGCGCAGCTCGTCGATGCCGGGCATGACGATGCCGTAGCCGGTGGCCTCCACCTCGTCAAGAGCGGCGCTGATGCGGTCGTACTTGCGCTTGATGTCGGCCAGCTCCAGCATGGAGCGGAGCAGTCCGGCGTCGTCGGCGATGTCAAGGCCGGTCTGCTCGCCCAGAATGCGGTAGAAGAGATTGGGCTGGACGGTCACGTCGACGGTGATGCGCCCGGTACCGAGGTCGATGGCGCTGACCCGGGTGTCTACCACATACTGTCCCTCGCCCACTGCCTCGCGGATGCCGTCGGCGTCACGGATGCGGCTGGCGTTCTCCACGCTCCGGCGCACAAGGCCGAACATCTCCTGCTTGAGCCAGTGGGCTCTGGGGAGGGTACACAGCCAGCGGGGCATATTGAAGGCCGCCGAGCGAATGGGAAATTCAAAGAGGATCATGGACAGAAGCTCACGGATCTCGGCTTCGGTGATGCTCTGGCAGTTGACGGCGGCGGCGGGGACATTGTGCTTCCGGCCTATCTCCTCGGCAAGGGCGCGGCTTTCGGGCGCGGTGGGATCAGTGCAGTTGACCAGCACGATGAAGGGCTTGTTTATCTCCTTCAGCTCGCTGATGACCCGATCCTCGGCCTCGGCGTATTCCTCCCGGGGAAGGTCGGTGATGGAGCCGTCGGTGGTCACCACCACGCCGATGGTGGAATGCTCCTTGATAACCTTGCGGGTGCCCACCTCGGCGGCGAGGTTGAAGGGTACCTCTTCCTCAAACCACGGCGTCTTGACCATCCGGGGAGCGTTGTCCTCGATGTAGCCAAGGGCGCTGGGAATGATGTAGCCCACGCAGTCGATCATGCGCACGCGCATGGCGGCGCTGTCCCCGAGGGTTATCTCCACCGCGTCCTCGGGAATGAATTTCGGCTCGGTGGTCATGATGGTACGTCCCGCCGCCGACTGAGGCAGCTCGTCGGTGGCCCGCTCAAGGCGGTATTTATCGCTCATGTTAGGCAGCACAAGGGTCTCCATGAAGCGCTTGATGAGTGTGGATTTGCCGGTGCGCACCGGCCCCACGATGCCAAGGTAGATGTCGCCGCCCGTGCGCTCGGCGATATCTCTGTATATTCTGATGTCATCCATTTATCGTCACCCTTTCCTGTCAGTTGTCAGCCCCGCGCGATGAGCAGCAGACGGTCGTCGTCCAGCCGGTCGCCGGTCAGCCCGTTGTCCTCGGCGATGCCGGCGGCCGAGGCGCTGTATTCTCTGGCGATGTCCCACAGCTCCTCGCCGGCGGCGGCAAAGTACATGACCACGGCCGGAGCCTCGGAGTCGTCCTTGGGCTTGCTTTCGTCCGCCTCAAGAGAGCACACGCAGGACACCTGAGAGCGGCGGAAGGCCGACGTGCTCACCCGCAGCTCACCCTTCAGCTCAAGGCCGCTGCGGCCGCTGAGGGAATAATCGCACCCGCAGGCGCTCACCCGGGGACGGCACACAACATCCTCTCCGACATCCTCCACGGCGCATTCAAAGGGGCAGGTGGTTTCGGCGTACTCGCAGCCGCCGTCCTCGTTGCGGATGATGGCGCACAGCAGAGCACTGCCGGAAACGCCGCCGGAGGAGCTGACGGACAGCGGCTCGCACCACGCGTCCAGCACCTCGGAAATGCCGCCGGGGAAATTGAGCCGTCCTTCGGCCTTTGTCTTTCTGGAGCTGCTGCCCACAAACCGCTCCAGAGTCATCGGCTTGCGCTCGAGGCGAAGCTCGTACTGGGTGGAGTAGGCGTCGCCGATGACGGCGAGAGTGTCGTTCATGTAGGCCTTGATGTCGGCAAAGCACTTGATGTCCGCGGTGAAGCGGCGGTATTCGCCGTCCGAGTCGGTTCGCAGGGACATATCCACACAGCTCACCGACAGCTCGGCGTCGCACACGCTTTCGTCGTCGGCGCCGATGAGGTCAAAAAACTGGCTGAAGGGGATGGAATAGCTCATGTGCTCAAGATTGCCCTCGTTGGAGCAGTACACCACCGTCAGCTCGGCGCTGCCCTTGACGATGAGCTTGTTGGCGATGGGCTTGCATTCGCTGACCGACACATCGGCGCAGGAACGCACCACCGCCGCCACCGCCGGCTTGCTTTCCGGCAGGTCGAAGGATTCGCTGATGGCAAAGGCGGTCTGGTTGTGCCCCATGGCGGTGCTGATGTCGAAGATCTGCTTCTTGGTCAGCACTCCGGCTCCCTCGGCGGCTGAGGCGGTCTGGGTCTTGCGGCGGCATACCACCGCCGTTCTGACCGTGAAGGCGCCGTGGATGTCGATGCGCCGCTGACTGACGGCACGGCAGTTGATGTAATCCACCCGGGCATCCACGCTGACCCGGCAGTCCTCCGGCAGACCGGAGGCGGCTATCTCGGTGGTGAAGGGCATATCGTGGGTGCAGCAGCGCACCTGACCGCCGTGACCGTCGGCATACAGCACCTCGAGGCGGGCTGTGCCGCTGACGGTGATGCCCTTCGCGCCCACCTCACGGCCGAGGATGATCGGCGTGGCGCGGCACTTGAGCACCCGGCCCACATCGGGGCAATAATCGGGCAGAGTGAATTCCACATCCACCGGCTGCTCGGCTGCGCCTTCAAATACGGTATCGTACATGAGAACGGTTTGGCCAGTTACCTTACATTCCATTGTGATCGCTCCTTTTTTGTTTCTGTGCAATGGATATGTAGCCTGACCGCGGTTTATTCGGACAAAGGTACCTTTCGCCCTCAAAATAAATAACATCGCTCCGCCGGTTGATTAATTTTCCTTTCTCTGCTAAACTGAAAATAAGCTTATTAAAATACAAGGGAGGTACAGGTATGGACTTTTTCAACATAAGCAATCCTCCGGGCGGAGGCTTTTCCCTCTTTGACGGCACCCATCTGGCGTGGCTCCTCGGCACGGCGGTGTGCGCGGCGGTGCTGTGTCTCATCCATCGCCGGCTGACGGAAAAGGGCCGCCGGGTCATGCAGCGGACGGTGGGCCTTACCCTCATGGGCATCTACGCCGTCAAGCAGCTAATCCTCGTTATGCTTGGCGAATATTCCATCGGCTACCTGCCTCTGCATCTGTGCGGAATGTCCGTTTACATCGAGACCATCGACAGTCTGTTCCCCACAAAATTCTCCCGGGAGCTGTGCTACGCCCTGAGTATGCCCGGGGCGGCCATCGGAATGCTGTACGCCAACTGGACGGCCTATCCGGTGTTCAGCCTGATACATATCACCAGCTTTGTGCTCCACGGGATAATGGTCATCTATCCTCTGCTGGCTCTCACCTCCGGCGACCACCGCCCTTCTCTGCGCCGGATGCCATGGTGCTTCGGATTTCTGCTGGCGGTGAGTATACCGGTATACTTCTTCAACAGGCACTTCGGAACCAATTATATGTTCCTCAGCCGGCCTTCTCCCGGCTCGCCCCTCGAGTGGTTCGAGGCGCTGCTGGGCAATCCGGGCTATCTGCTTGGCTTCGCGGTGATGATCGCCATCGTGTGGCTGATAATGTATCTGCCCTTTGCCCTCACGGAAAAGAAAGCGGCCGGAGAGAGCACTCCGACCGAATAAACAAAGCGAGCGGAGCCGCGCGTCTGCGGCTTCGCTCGCTTTTGTTCTCTGTTATCCTCCGCACATTTCTTCAAGGGCTTCGGAGAGGGTATTCATATCCTCGGCGGTGAAGTATG
This sequence comes from Acutalibacteraceae bacterium, assembly GCA_045538015.1. Classification (GTDB taxonomy): domain Bacteria; phylum Bacillota; class Clostridia; order Oscillospirales; family Acutalibacteraceae; genus SIG598. Next base: position 29,679 of record JAZSQO010000037.1, read on the forward strand.
AATGGCTGGAGCCGGGCAGCTCGGCAAGGGAGATTTCCGGATTTTTTGCTATGTATTTCTTTGACCGGCGGCTGACCAGCTCGTCCTTTGCCGACTGGAACACACGGCAGGGCGTGCTCAGTGACGCAATCAGCTTTCTCTGAGCCTTTGCCTCGGCAAAAAGCTCGAAATAGCGGGGGATCCAGCCCATATAGCGCCACAGCCGTTTGTCGGGCTCAATGCTGTAGGCCGCCCGGGCCGCCGCGGTCATGGGGCGTTTGTCCGGCGGCGAGGTGAAGATGACCTTCATGGAGTTGACGCTGGCCCGCATGGTCATTCCGATGACCAGCGGCACGCACAGCAAAAGCAGGCCCTTCACCTTTTCCGGGTAACGGCGGGCGATATCCATGGCAAAGAAGGTGCCCATGGAATGACCGACCACATATATGCTGTCGTATTTTTCCCCAAGCATATCGGCCTCGGCTTCGGTCTGCGCCTTCCATTTATTCATGGAGGTGCGGGAAAAGTCCCTCACCGTGCCTCCGTGGCCGTCCAGCAGAAGGCTGACTATTGACCAGTCCTCCGGCACGGCGGAATAAAGAAATTCAAACTGATCGGGCGAGCCCTGTATTCCGTGGATAAACAGCACCACGGAGTCGCTGCCGGGCACTTCCCGGCGGTATTCCCTGTGCGCCATAAGGTTCTCCTTCCAACACAAAGGCCGAGGGACAGCCTGCTGCCGCCCCTCGGCAATTATTCGCTTATCAGTCCTCGGCCATCATCTGGCTCATTGCCTGAGCAAAGGCCACGGGATCCTCAAGGGGCAGGCCCTCGATGAGCAGTGCCTGACCGTAGAGCAGCTGAGCGCAGGTATTCAGCTTTTCGGTGCTGCCCGCCTCGTGCAGAGCCCTGAGCTTGGCAAAGATGGGATGGCCGGCGTTGACCTCCAGCACACGGCTGGCCTTGACCCGGTCGCCCTCGCCGGGAACGGCGTTGAGCACCTTTTCCATCTCGAGGGAAATAGCACCCTCGGTGGACAGACATACCGGGTGGCTCTTGAGCCGCTGAGAGGCGACCACCTTGGTGACCTTGCCGTCCAGCGCGCCGCACAGTGCCTCCAGCATCTCCTTGTGCTGCTCCTGAGCCTCGGCGGCTTCCTTCTTGGCGGCCTCGTCCTCCTCAAGGCCCAGATCGTCGCCGGAGACCGAGCGGAATTCCTTGTCCTCCCAGTCTCTCATGGAGCGCAGGACGAATTCGTCGATGTCGTCGGTGAGATAGATGATCTCGTAGCCCATGTCGATCAGCCGCTCGCACTGGGGCAGAGCGGAGATGCGCTCGGCGGAATCGCCGCTGGCAAAGTAGATGTACTTCTGATTCTCTCTCATGCGTCCCACATACTCGGACAGGGTGGTCATGTCGTCACCTGCGGAGGAGCGGTAGAGCAGAATGTCGCCCAGCAGCTCCTTTTTCTGGCCGTAGCTGGTGTAGATGCCGTACTTCATCTGCAGGCCGAAGTTCCTGAACAGCTCGGTGTACTTCTCCCGGTCGTTGGTGAGCATGGACTTGAGCTCGTTCTTGATCTTCTTTTCGATCTGACCGGCGATGATGCGCAGCTGGCGGTCGTGCTGGAGCATCTCGCGGGAGATGTTGAGGGAAAGATCCTGAGAATCCACAAGTCCCTTGACGAAGCTGAAGCAGTCGGGCAGCAGCTCGGCGCAGCACTCGGTGATGAGCACGCCGCTGGCGTACAGCTTCAGACCCTTTTCGTACTCGCGGGAGTAGAAGTTGAAGGGAGTCTGGGAGGGCACGAAGAGCAGAGCGCTGAAGGTGGCGCTGCCCTCGGTGCTCATGCGGATGACCTTGAGGGGATCCTTGAAGTCAAAGAACTTGTCCTTGTAGAAGTTGCTGTAATCCTCGTCGGTGACCTCGCTCTTGGAGCGCTTCCAGATGGGCACCATGCTGTTGAGGGTCTCGTTTTCGATGTAATCCTCGTACTCGCCGTCGCTGCCTTCGATGGGGCGGTTCTTCTTCACATCCATGCGGATGGGATAGCGGATGTAGTCGGAATACTTGCGCACCAGCTGGCGCAGCTGATACTGGTCGAGGAAGCGGTCGTAGTCCTCATCCTCGCCGGAGGGCTTGACATGGAGGGTGATGGTGGTGCCGTGGCACTCCTTTTCGCAGGGCTGGATGGTGTAGCCGTCCACGCCGTCCGATTCCCAGACATTGGCGGTGTCGGCGCCGTATGCCTTGGACACCACGGTGATGTGGTCGCTTATCATAAAGGCCGAGTAGAAGCCCACGCCGAACTGGCCGATGACATCTATCTCCTCGTTTTTCTCGCCCTCGGTCTCGCCTCTGAAGCCAAGAGTGCCGCTCTTGGCGATGGTGCCAAGGTTGGTTTCCAGCTCCTCGGCGGTCATACCGATGCCGTTATCGGAAACGGTCAGGGTGCGGGCATCCTCGTCAAAGGCGATGTCGATGGCAAAGTCCTCCCGGGCAAGGCCGGAGATGCCGTCCTTGAGGGAGCGGTAGTAGAGCTTGTCGATGGCGTCGCTGGCGTTGGAGATTAGCTCGCGCAGGAATATCTCCTTGTGGGTGTAGATGGAGTTTATCATCAGCTCCAGCAGACGCCTGGATTCGGCTTTGAATGATTTTTTACGCATGGTACTTTCCCCGAATAAGGCTCGGGTACGCCTCCTTTTCAGCTTAGTTATACTTATCCGCTTTCGGGCGGTATATTACTGTCAGAATTTCACCTTGAAGGTGTTTGAGCACAGCGGGCAGCGGACGGTGTGCTCGCCCTTGATCTTCTTGAGGCGCACGGTCTTTTTGCAGCCCGGGCACTTTTTGAAGCTGTGGGTCTTGCGCTCCCTGAACCTGCGGCGCTGAAGATTGAACCAGCTTTTGACCTTGTTTTCAAAGACAAGGTATTTGCTGTTTTCCGCACGGCGGGCGGTGAGATTCTTTGAGAGAACCCGGAAGAACATATAGACCATCAGCGCCGTGGCCAGAGCCGACAGCACCGTGCACACGATGCCGGTGCCCTCAAAGGCGCCCAGTATCATGTTTACCACCACCAGCACGATGAGCACGATGAGGTGGAAGCGGTAAAGCTGGTCAACGCCGTTGCGGCCGTAGAAGAAGCTGATGAGCCGATCCTTGAATTTTGTCATTTGGTAATACCTCCGTATGATATGTTATATAATCTCTTTCCCGTCAGCAGCAGTAAACGCCTCTGCCGAAGCAGAAGGGGAAGCAGAGATTGAGCGCGCAGTTTATGGCAAGGCAGTTAAGACACGGGTTAGAGGAGCACACCGGGTTAAAGCCGCCGAACTGCTGGCTGCTCTGCTCCCGGTAGACCTGCCCGCCGCGCTCCAGCTTGGTGAGCAGCTTGGTGTAGTCGGGATTGGCCGGCTCCATGTTGACGGCGATGCGGGCGTGGTTGAGGGCGGTGATGCTGTTGCCCGTGGCCGAATTGGCGATGGCGCTGTAATAATACCACCTGGCCGACTTGTTCTTCACGCTCTCAAGCACTCTGAGCGCCTCGGCGTAGCGGCCGGAGTTGATGAGAAGGGCGGCCATCTGCATGGGATCCAGCTGAGCCTGATGGTAGCCGCCGTAATTGCCGTAGCCGCCAAAGCCGCCGAAATTGCCGAAGCCGCCGAACCCTCCGAAGGGATCGCCGTAGGAGCCGCCGGAATAACCGCCGTATGAGCCCGCGGAGCCGGAGCCTCCCGAGCTGCCGAAGCTGTCGGCAGTGCCGTTCTTGATGGCGTCGTAGGCGGCGTTGATCTCGCTCATTTTCTTTGCCGCTTCTTCGTTCCCCGGGTTGAGGTCGGGATGGTATTTCTTGGCCAGCTTGCGGTAAGCCGCCGCCACCTCTTCCTGAGTGGCCGTCCTCGACACACCCAGCACGCTGTAAGGATCATTCATTCCCGGACGGCACCTCCTTCTTTGCTTTCTTCATAAATTTCATGCTGTATTTTGTCCACATCCCGGTGTAGAGTATGTTTTCCATGATATCACGGTCGCTGCTTGCCTCCAGCCGGCCGAAGGCCTCGGTGCATTCGGCGGCCAGCATGGTCAGCATAGGCTCAAATTCAGCCCGGGTCATGGTGACCAGCGGGTTATATCTCGCTTTTTTCAGGTCGGAGTCAAAATCCATGCAGGCGTCCATGATATAAATAAATCTGCCCAGAGCGTAGCCGAAAGCCCTCAGATCATCGGCCCGCTCATCCTCATAGACGGCGAAAAGCTCGGCCATGATCCGGCCGAAGGCTCCGGCGGGAAGGTCGGGTCTCAGCTCGCCTGCCGCCTCGTGCTTTGCCAGCGCGGCAAGGCCATCCATTATGGCTTTAGCCTGCCTCGGATGCCGCTCTGCCGCCCGCTGTCCGGCCTTTGCCAGCAGCTTTGCCTCTCCAAGAGCCACGACACTGCGGTCATCCTGCCAGTCGTCCATAAGATTATAATAGGCCAGCAGCACATTCATATCGGCGGCGTATCGGGAAAAATCGCTGACCAGCCAGCTGTGTTTTTTCAGCGGATGGACAAGGCAGCGCTCCTCGCCGCTCTCAGTCCCGGCGCCGTAGACCGAGGACAGCAGCATCACCAGAAAGGTCATGTCGTAGTTGAGGGTCATCCGGCTCAGGCCGCCGTGGCGCTCCCTGAGAGAGCGGCACAGACCGCAGTACCACGATCTGTAGCGGGCGACGCTTTCATCGCTCAGTCCAGCCATGCTGGCGGTGATATATCCAAACATTCCGCTCCCTCCCCGGTAAATTATTCTATAAGTTATCTCCGCTGTGTGACGCTTTTCTGATGGATGCGGGTGCGCAGCGTGAGAATATCCGTAAGATATTATTATATCAGCTTACAGCGGCTATTTCAATCCTTGACCACCCTTATGGTCATGCTACAAAACTGCCGATCTGTCGCACAACCGGGCATTTCTCTTTTTTAGCAGAAAATTAACGGTTCTCCTCTTGCATTTTTACATCTTTTGGGATATCGTATCTATGGAACCACTGAATAAATCACACCTGACGGTTTGGCACGCATCTTGCTTGCATCTTTTTCGCCATACTTTGCAAAAATGCTCGCTAATACACAAAGTATTAGCTCCGCTTTCTGCTGCGTCTGACGAAAAATCTGACGGCGCAATATGCGCACCAGATTTAATCAGTGCCTCCCTATATAATCAAAGGAGCGATCACAATGAGAATACTTGTTGTTGTTGATATGCAGAACGACTTTATCGACGGCGCTCTGGGCACTCCCGAGGCTCAGGCCATCGTCCGGCGAGTGGCGGCAAAGGTAGCCGCCTACAAGTCCCGCGGCGACGAGGTCATCTTTACCCGTGACACCCACGGCGAAAATTACCTCGCCACTCAGGAGGGAAGAAATCTCCCGGTGAAGCACTGCATCAGGGACACCGAGGGCTGGCGCATTTCCTCCGCCCTTGACACCACCGGCTGTACCCTCTTCGACAAGCCCACCTTCGGCTCCATCGAGCTGGCCGAGTACATCGCCCAGCGTGAGCCTATGAGCGTTGAGGTCATCGGCCTGTGTACCGACATCTGCGTCATCTCCAATGTTATGATCCTCAAGGCCCGTATGCCTGAGATCCCCATCGGCGTGGACGCCACCTGCTGCGCCGGCGTCACTCCCGAGAGCCACAAGAACGCCATCGACGCCATGAGAACCTGCCAGGTCGTCATCGTAAATGAAAAATAAAGCCTCACTTTCCCCGGTGGAGCAGGCAAAGGAACTAATCGGCTCGCTCACTCCCCTCCGGGGCCACGACTGCGGCCAGCTGTGCTCGGCTGCCTGCTGCAAAGGGGACGACACCACCGGTATGCTGCTTTTCCCCGGCGAGACCACCTCTCTGCGGGTCATCGACCTGCCCGACGGCGGCCGTCTGGCTGTGTGCGACGGACAATGCGACCGCTCTCAGCGTCCTCTGGCCTGTATGCTCTTCCCCTTCTTCCCCACTGTGGACGAGCGTGGCAAGGTGTACGCCGAGATCGACAGCCGCGCCTGCGGAGTATGCCCTCTGGCCGCCCACTGCGACGAGGTGGTGTTCGACCGCGCCTTTATCCGCGCTGTCAAGGCCGCCGGAAAACAGCTCGCCCGGGACAGTGCCTGCCTTGAATTCATGCGCTCGGTCACCGCTCAGATCGACCAGCTCAACGAGCTCAGAGACGCTATTCTTTAATCATCGCGAGGTTCTGAAAAATGAGCAACGATTACAGAGACAACAACCACGACCGCGATTCCCGGTGGTATTACACCGACGGCAAGCGGTATATTCCCAGCGACATGGCCCGCGAGGAGCGCCGTTCTCAGGATTACGACCGCCGCCGCAGGGAGCCTTATCCTCCCCAGTATCGCCGTCCCTCCGGCCCACGTCATAACGGCTATTATCCCGACCGCAGACCGCCGGCACGCGATCTGCCCGACAAGAACGGACTGACCCGCGCCGGACGCATCGCCAAGACCGTGTTCATCACCTCTCTTTCCATGCTTCTGCTCATACTTGTCGCCGTCGGCGGAGTGTATCTGTATGTGCAGCAGAACATCCTCAACAAGATAACCTTCGTGGAGGACGAGCCTCTGACCTATGTGGAGAATCTTGATGATGTGGTCATCGAAAGCGACGAGGGCGACACCGGCGAGGGCGAGGAGCTCACCGAGGAGGAATCGGCGGTGCTCATCCAGACCGTCTCCGAGGGTCTCATCGCCGAGGAGGATCTTTACCGTCAGGACGGCGTGACCAACATTCTCCTGCTGGGCACCGACAACCGCAACCGCTCCCTCAAAGGCAGCCGTTCGGACACCATTATTCTCCTTTCCATAAACGAGCGCACCAACCAGATCGTGATGAATTCCATTCTTCGCGACACCTGCGTCAGCATTCCCGGCCGCAGCAAGCTGGACAAGATCAACGCCGCCTACGCCTACGGCGGAGCCTCTCTGGCCGTCAAGACCTTTGAGACCAACTTCGGCGTTGACGTCGACCGCTTTATCGTAATCAACTTCTACGCCTTCATGGACATCGTCGACGCGCTTGGCGGAATGCGACTGAGCATCAATGAGCAGGAGCGTCTGGTCATGAACGACTATGTTGAGGAGATCAACAAGCAGCTCGGGCTGGCCGCCGACAGCGGAAAGCTCTACAAGACCGGCGACGATCTTCTGCTCACCGGCAAGCAGGTGCTGGGCTACGTGCGCAACCGCTACACCGGCAACGGCGACTTTGCCCGCACCGAACGCCAGCGCATCGTTCTGGAGAAGCTCATCGAGGAGTGCCGCAACTCGGATGTCTCCACCCTTCTGAATGTGGTTGAGGCCGCGGCCTCCTATGTTACCACCAACTACACTCAGGGCGAAATCGTCACTCTGGCCACCAACGCCTTTGAATATCTTGATTATGACATCATAAACAGCCGCATTCCCGTGGACGGCACATGGAAATACGCCAAGCTGAGCGGTATGTCCATCGTGAGCATCGACATCATCCCCAACCGCCAGAAAATTCTGGAGACCGTATACGGCATATAAGCTGCCGCGCATTTTTCCTTGTAAGGAGTTATCATGTTTAACCGATTCAAGCGCAATCCCGCCGATCCCGCCTCTCAGAGCGGGGCGGCGGTTTCCTTCCATCCGGAAGAGGCAAGCGACTGGGAGGAGATCCTCCCGGAGGATGAGCTTTCTCCCGACGACACCTCCTCTGTCCCGGAATTTGTTTTCGAGGAGACCGCCGCGCCGGAAATCCGGCCGGTCATCCGCACCGATATTCACAGCGAGGCCGCGGTCTTCAACGACGAAGTCACCACCGTTGAGTTCGACCCGGAGCTGGGCTCGGTGGATATCTCCCAGTTTCCCGCCCTTCGGCTCGCCTTCGGGCAGGCCGAGCCGGATGAGCCGGACAGCAGCCCTGCCCTCCCTCCCGAGGCCGAGGGCACCGACCCGCTGGACACTCTCATCCGCCGCTACGCCGCGCTGGCTGACGAGGAAGAGCCCTCCGTTCCGGAGGAGGAATTCCCTGCCGAACAGCCCGCCCCCTCGACCGAAGAGCTGCCCGCGCTCTTTCAGGGCATGGACATTCCGCGCCCCGCCGCGCCCGCAGAGGAAGCGGAAGCCGAGGAGTTGCCCATGGAGAGCTTGATCCAGCAGCACCGCGACCTTTCCGGCGAGCTGATGGACTACATCGACACCATCAAAAACGAGGCCGCATCCCGATCCCTGCAGCGAGAAAGCGAGCAGATGACCGCGAAATCCAAGCCCTATGACCCATACAACTCCCGCTTCAACGACCGCTACGGCGACAGCGAGGAGTCGGAGGAACCCGAGAACATTCCTTTCGGCACCAAATACAACTTCAGCGGCGGCTTCTGAGAAAGCCCGCCGCTGATTTTACGGAAATTTGCAAAAATCAAAAAATAAGTGTTGACACAGCAGCACCTCCGTGCTATAATTATCGGGCGGTCAGGAAATGAGGCCGCAGCGGTTGATCGTTTCTCCGCGAATTGAAGCGATATATATGCGGGTATGGCGGAATTGGCAGACGCGTTAGATTCAGGTTCTAATGGTCGCAAGGCTGTGCAGGTTCAAGTCCTGTTACCCGCACCATCGTCCGAAAATGGCTTGTTTAAGCCGTTTTCG
>JAZSQO010000151.1:0-5630 GCA_045538015.1 Acutalibacteraceae bacterium
ATGCTGAAAAGCGCGTAACCATCGAACAAATACAGATCTACCCAAATTAATTTCTGGTACGAAAAATCGTACCCTTTCGGTGGTGATATACCCTTTACGAATTGGAAGCAGGATCAAAAAATCGACATCCTGCATTCACTTTTTGCTCAAAAAATACGCTTTGTACCCTTATTAGTACCCTTTACAGATTGGAAAATGCTGAAATCAATGGAAAACATGGAAAAACGCCAAAAACACAAATGGCTTACCTATGCGATTTTTATCACATAAAGTAAGCCATTGGAACGGCGTTGTCCAATTCAAATCCTGCCTCCGCGGTCAAAACTACCAAACGGGCGGTTTTAATGGTCTGTACCCTTATTTGTACCCTTCACACCTTAGCGATGGCCTTCTTTTTCTCTGTGTTCAGTCCATATACGCTTCCCATGGCACCTCTCCCCAACCGCTGGTGTCGAAGGATCCGCGCATACATTCGCAAAAATAATTAAGCTTACCGCGAAGCGCGGGGGATTTGCTGAAATCGATATTTAAAAGGCGGTCGGACATCACCGATTCAAAGATGGTTGCCATATCCTCGCCCGGTGAATTCAGTGAGTATTGGCTTACAAAGCAGGCGTTTTCGAGGTCTCCGCCGCACATTTCAATGCTGGTGTAGAAGTATTTGTGATCTTCGTCGGAAGGAGCTTCTTCGCGGAAATACAGATACATATCAGGCGTCGGATTGAAAGCATTAAGCTTTTCTGAATCGTAATCGGGCTCGCTGCCGTGTGAATATGTGTTTTTCATCCGGTCTTCAATGGCGTGGCAAATTTCATGATGGAAAGAAGAATGCAAAAAATCGGCAGATTGCGAGTCGACAATGATCATCCTCTGCGATCCATAGTAGGTAAATAATCCGCCCGCGTTGTCAATTTCCTCGAGCAAGGAAATCAGCTCGCCGCTGAGATAAATGAGCAGAGGCTCACCATCGTGTTCAAGCTGTGCAAAGAAATTGTCGGGGTATCGCGCCATCTGCTCGTCAAGAGTATTGAGAGCGAGCTCGATCTGGCCGTAATCGGCAAGGGGCTTGATCGCGTAGACGTCAATAATGTTGTTGCACTCTTCGCCGATGCGTATTTCTACCTGATATTTTTCCTCCAGCTCATTTGCCTTTTCACGCAAAGGCAAATGCTCTTCTCCGACCTCCCCGGGAGCGGGCAGGCTGCCGTCGAGAGACTGCGGAAAATCGAATGAGCCGGGGGTGTGGCGCTCCACCTGCATTTTCTCGAATATTTCATCGTGTCCGGTCAGATCCCACGAAACAAAATAAACCGAATTGTCATAGGAATAAAATGTGATAAGCAGGGTGTCCGGGTCGAGATATACAGGCGCGGCTTCAAGCCACACCGAATGGCCGACCTTTGAATCCTTCACGCGGGTGGAGGCGATCTGCTCGCCGGTCAAGGAATCGTAAAGACCAAAATACAGCTCGTTACCGGCCCAGTTCGCAAAAAGGATGCTGCGGTCGGAAAGGACATAAAGGAAATTAGCAAAGCTGCTGTCCGACCATGTGTAATCATACGCGACTTCTTGAGACGAGCTGATCACTAAGCGGCATTGGTCACCATCCTGCGCGCTCGCGAGATAAACATTTCCCCGCGTTTCGGTAAACATATCGGTGCTGTATGCGCTGACGATCTCGCCGGTATCCGCGCGCATAATAAATTCGTGCTGGCGCAGATCAGCGCCGGTCGCGATAAACAGCACATAATCCTCGCCGTCTTCGGCGGTAATGACACCGAAGAGAGATTCGGCGTAGAAAGATATATTGCTTTCAAGGGCTTCGGTGAGCTTCAGTTCGCAGTCGTAGCGCGCTATCTGCCTGTCCTCAACGTAGTAGGCGCGCTTTCCGTCGGTGGTGAAAATCGCGTCTGAGGGTAAGTTCTCAATGGTGTATACCTTGTCAAGCTCTGTGGTATATACATCAATTACACCCGAGCCATCGCACGTGGTCAGCACCGAATCAGCCTCGCCCAGCGAAGTGAGGACCTGCGTGGTGGGATCAAGCGACAGCTCACGCTGTATAGACATATCCTCTCTTGCGATGGAAATGTGCCGCATTGTACCTGGTTCGCCCTGGGTCGGCGTGTCTGAGTAATCATCAGATACAGGCTGGCTTGACGTGCGGCAGGAAACAGTCACGGTTTCGTCGCTGATGAAGGGAACGGATATGTAATGCAGATATTCATCACCGATCCTGGCGTTGCCGTTTATTTTGGCAAGAAGGCGCATATCGCCCGCGCTGTTGATTGTCTTGTCGTAGAAACGACAGCCGCTGATTTCAAGGGGATTTCGGCTGTCATCCAAATTGCCGCCGCAGCCGGAGAACGCGAGCAGGCATACAAGAGCAATAACCAAGCCCGCAGCCGCGGATCTTGCGATTTTTACTTTGAGATTCTTCATTTCGATATACCTCCCGTACTGCTCTTGCCGTGAGCTTGCCGCGTGAAAGCGGAACAGGCAAAATACGATCTCCTCACGATCCGGTGAAGTATTCTCCCTCTCTTCCCCACAGAATATTTTCGAGGTTTTCTTCGTTTATATCAGGCACTACCCTATACTTTGCCGCTCCTCTTATGCAGTTGCCGAAAAAATAAATCCTGCCGCACATCGTTTTGCTCCTTTCGTTTCGTGGTCAAAGCACGGTCAATGCCTGAATTTTCGTCTTGGCAAGCTGCATATCAGCGCGGCAGCAAGACCAAGCACAAAGGCGATGGCGTGGAGGATAATTGTGGTCGCGTTCATAAACGGAAGAAGCGGGATATTCGCGGCTGTCAGGTAGATGATCAGCCAGCTTCCGCCCCATGTTCCGAATTTCATTTTGGGAAAATCGGGAACAAGAAGCTGGGAGGCCAGCGCGTATCCGCACAGAGCGTAATTCAGCGCCGAACCGCCCACGCAGCCTTCGGCGTTGCGGAATACGCAGAGAAACACCACTTGAGCAAGAACAGCGCACCCAGCGCCCACCGCGAGAAACCTCGCGCTGCCGATCCGGCGCTCATACAGATGGCCGATCCAGAAAAGCGAGAGGATGTTGGCCGCCAGATGAATGAAGTCGGTGTGCACCAGCCCGGCGGTGAGAAAACGATGGTATTCGTTTCCTATCTTTGAAATTCCGATGCCCCATAATGCCGGAGCGATCTGCTCGCTGAAAAGCGTCAGTATCCAGACCGCGAGCCAGATAAACATTACAGCGAACGCGGCAGGCATGGCGGATAATTCCTTTTTCATTCCGATCCCTCCCCTGTCATTATAATTATTTTACGGCTCGCTGGCAACCGTATGGCGGCTGATCCCTCTGCCGCGTCCTGAATAGAAATCAAGCCGCCCGTCTCCGACTGGGAGCGAGCGGCTTGATCTTTTTTTGTCAGAGCAAATCGGATTCCTCGTTTGCTCTCCGGAGCATTTTCTCCGGAGGCAGTCTGAGGTAGGCGACAATGAGCGGAATAATCATGATTATCCAGCTGGCCGGCTCGGTAAAGGCCACTCCCACATACCCGAAAGCGGGCACAAGGACGAGGGCAAACAGCACCTTGATGACCAGCTCCAGCAGACTGGAAAAGATGGGGATGGTCTTTCTTCCCATGCCCTGAAGGGTACACCGCAGAACAAACAGCGGCCCAAGCACATAGAAGAACCAGATATCCGTGTTCATATACATGACCGCGGCGTCAATGATGGGCCTGCTGTCGGTACTTGTGAGCCAGATCACTATCCTTTCGCCGAAGAGATACCAGCTGACAAGGATCGCCGTCGTCAGTCCCGTACTGATAAGCAGCGCGTGGCGCATTCCCTGCCTGACCCGAAGAGGCTCGCGGGCGCCCATGTTCTGGCTGGCGTAGGTGGTCATGGCGGCACCCACAGCGCCGATAACGGCCATCATTATGCTGAATACCCTTCTGATGGCAGTGTGCGCGACAACGATGTCGGTGCCGAGGTTGTTGATGGCACCCTGCAGAACCACCGTTCCCACATTTACGATACATCCCATAAGCGCCATGGAGAAGCCGGCGGACAGCATATTGGAATACTGCGCTCCCACGGGCTTCCAGTCTTCTCTGGCGGGAAGGATATCCCGGAATCTGAACAGCACGACCAGACCGCACAGCAAAGCGGAGATGGCCTGAGCTATCACCGTCGCGATGGCCGCGCCCTCCATGCCCCATGAGAACACGGATACAAACAGCAGATCAAGGCCGATATTGACAATGAGAGCGAACAGCAGGCAGTACAGCGGCGTCTTGCTGTCTCCTACCGCGCGCAGAATGTTTGCGAACATATTATACAGCGCGGTCAGTATCAGCCCCGCGATAATTACCCGGATATAGGCCAGCGCGTCGGGCATTATCTCCGCGGGAGTATTCAGGAACTCCAGCACCGGCTCAATGTACACAAGTCCCGCGATGGTGATTATCAGCGTAAGGGCTATGGTGAGAATGATCGTTCCCGCCACATACTGGCGTATGCCCTTCGCATCCTTGGCGCCGAATCTGGTTGCCACCATGATGGTGAAGCCCTGAGTCAGGCCGTTCAGGAACACGATCAGGGTGTTCACGATGACCGCCGTCGCACCGACCGCCGCCAGCGCGTCCGTTCCGATATATGTGCTGACGACCTTGCTGTCGGCCATATTATACAGCTGCTGGAATATATTTCCCAGCATCAGCGGAATGGCAAACAGCATAATGACCCTTGCGGGATATCCTTTTGTTAAGTCTTTCATGCGGCTTTGTCCTCGATTGTTTTTCGTCTGAGATTGTTGGATGACTTCAGTGATTATAATACAAACGCATAGAAGGCGCAAGAGTGCTCAGATGGAAGAAATCTGCGTTGCGGAGGGTTGTTTTCACTGAGAAGAGTGTCCGTTGCCTTCATAAATCCGTCAGCTCACTTGCTTAATGTATATTTATCAAAAAGGATGTGGTGTTCATCCCGGGAATCACTGCCAAACTCAAGCATTGTTTTATAGTCCGAGGTAATAACAATGAACCCTTTGCTGCGGGAATTTGACGAACTCCAAAGAGTATTAATTGCCGCCTTTATGTCCAAGAGTTGAATTTTCACAAGAAAAGCATTGACCCATAAAAAGCAAACCTCGTTGACTTCAAAGTCCAGCTTGCCCATGATCCAGTCAACTATCGATTCCGTGTCAGCTGTGTTTGCGATTTTATCATCAGGCGCTTGCGTTCCGTTATAGAAGCCAATTCGTTGAAGCGCACCGTCATCAAACACGCTCTGCTCCTGATATTCTAAAACCCGGATGCCAGCGATTTTTGACATAATGTTTTTAGTCTTCTGCAATAGGATTTTCTTTTGAACGAGAGGTCTGTCATTCATATTATCACCATAATGCTCAAGCTGCTTCTTGCTGATTCAAATAGTACCACAAGTGAATGTAACAATCAACCTGCATAAGCTGCCGCTTTTTGTGTCCGCGCGTTGAAGGGAAGAAAAAAGAAGAACCCTGACAAACCACATGGTTATCAGGATTCTTCTTGGCGGAGAGTTAGGGATTCAGAACCAATAACAGACACTGCGCGTCTGTCGAGCGGCTTCTCTGCGCACCCTGAGCTCTTCAGCGAAAAAAACTC
>JAZSQO010000069.1:0-5683 GCA_045538015.1 Acutalibacteraceae bacterium
CTGAAATTCAAGCGTTAATCCACGCCTGAAGCCATTTTCGCAGCATTTTCGAGGTGTCCGATATGGAAAGCAGCAAGAATCCTGCATATTCCGGCTTTACCGATCTGCATTTCGCCGTCTGGAACATGATAAAGCCGGTCAATTACATCTGGATCGACTTTGTTGACCGCTGTGTCCGCTGCGGTGTCAAGGACGAGCCCACCGATGCCATACAGGATGAGCGTGCGGCCATCGAAGCGCTCAAGGATCGCTTTGTGGAGCTGATCTCCTACGATGCCGACGACAAGCCCATACTCAGCTTCGACGAGACCCGGCCCGTGCTGGAGGATGTGGATTATCAGTCCTTCCCCACCACCCTGAGCGATCTTGAGCTGTTCCTCGACGAAATGGAAGAGATCGATCTGCTGGGCTGGAAGGAGCAGTGGCCCTCCCTGCGCGAGGGTCTGTGCTGGCGCATCGACTGCTATTACAAGGGCGGCGAAAAGCACCTTTCCGGCCAGTCGCGTTTCCCCGAGCACTGGACCCTTTTCGGCAAGTCCCTCAACGGCCTTGTGAAGAAGGCTCAGAATTCCGATCCCAGCTGACCGGAGCCACCTGATACGCACGCTCACTCGTTCACCTGAGTTCGGATATCAGCAGAAGGAGATGTCGGGATTTGCGATTTGTCAATACAATAATCAAAACAGCCGAGTCCGTATTTTTTGCCGTTTCTTCTACCGACATATTCAGCGAAGAATATGTGATTGCGGATGATCCGGTGGTTTCTTCCGCCGATATGTTCAGCGAGGAGTACATACTTTCGGAT
This sequence comes from Acutalibacteraceae bacterium, assembly GCA_045538015.1. Taxonomy (GTDB): domain Bacteria; phylum Bacillota; class Clostridia; order Oscillospirales; family Acutalibacteraceae; genus SIG598. The sequence continues at coordinate 806 of JAZSQO010000069.1, forward strand.
GATCCGGTAGTTTCTGTCACCGATGTCGGCAGTCTTCCCCTCGGCGGCATATTCTGGATTTTTGTCGCTGTTTTCGCGCTGACAGCGTTTGTCTTCGGAATTTCCCGCAGCAGAAACGCACATTCGGAGCCACGGCGTACAGCAGGTTCCGTCGGTCGATCCCGAATTCCGGGCAATCCTGCTCCGTATGATGTATTCATTTCCTTCAAGAATACTTCTTCCCGCGGCGGACTGACGGTTGACCGCGCTATCGCCGAGAATCTGCACAAGCGGCTGCGTGAAGAGGGGCTGAATGTGTTTTTCAGCGAAAAGGATCTCCGAACCACCGAGTTTATGGACGAGATTTATCAGGCTCTTGACGAGGCAAGACTGCTCATTCTGGTGGGAACCAGCCTCGAGAATATCAATTCCGAATGGGTCAAGAGCGAATGGTCCACTTTCTTTGGCTCCATGAAAAGCGGCCGTAAGCCGGACAGCCAGATAATGACTGTTCTGCAGGGTATTTCCACCTGCGACCTGCCAATACAATTGGAACACTTTGAATCCTTCTCGTCCCGAGAGATCGAAAAAGCCGTAGAATTTGCATTCAAGGCCTTGGGCATGACAAAGAATTCCGATTATTGAATTCCGGTCATACCGGACGCGGAAGGCCGCCTGATCTGACCTCCTACCCCAGCTGACCGGAGCCACCTGATACGCACAGAACGGACGCGGCAGAGCAGCCGCGCCCGTTTTCGCTGTCATCATCTACAAAAATAGCGCCCTTTGACCGCCGATATTTTTTACACAGGGCGGCCTCTTTGTGCTATAATTTGTGCTATAATTAAGAAAATTACACGCTCAGCCGGTCACCGGCGGCCGGGCGCGGACAGAAGGAGACGGTGAGATTTGCGATTTTTCAAGATAATAACGGAAGCGGCCGACCCAATTCTTCCCGCTGTTTCTTCCGCCGACGCGGTCAGCGCCGGGGATGTGGTGTCAAACAGCTCGCTGATCTCCGCTTCCGATGCGATTTCCGGCACTGATATTGTTTCCGCCTCCGATGTCGGCGGGCTTTCCACCGGCGGCATCATCTGGATATGCGTGGTTGTTTTCGCGCTGATAATGCTGGCCTTTGAGTTTATCCGCAGCCGGTATGTGCTGTCGGTCACACGGCGCACCGTGGTGCTCGACGACCTCCCCGAGGCCTTTGACGGCACCCGCATCGCGCTGATAAGCGACCTGCACCAGATGCGTTTCGGCGACTTCAACGAGGAGCTGGCCAAGCACATCCGTCGGGAATTCCCCGATTATGTTTTCTTCACCGGCGACATGGGCGACGCAAAGAAGTTCAATGTGGACGCCTTCTATGATTTCCTCGACTCCATGGGAAACGACATTCCCATAATCATGGTTCCCGGACGGGACGATCTGCGTCTGGGCGGCGGCTCGGTTCACCGCAACTTCGCCCGTGAGGTGGAGCACGCCGGCGCGCTGATGCTCAACAACACCTGCGCCGAGCTGCTCAGCGACAAGAGCCGGCTCTACGTCTACGGCTTCTGCCCGCCCCTTGAGCCTCAGGAGGAAACCGAACCGGTCAGCTGGAATTTCGCTCAGGTAGAGGAGGGCGACCTGCCCGCCGTTCTGGGCAGATGCCCCACCGACGCGCCGGTCATTCTGCTGGCTCATGACCCCAGCGCCTTTGAGGCCTACAGCAAGTGGGGCGCCAAGCTGGTGCTCTGCGGCTACAACCACGGCGGACTTGTCCGTCTCCCCCACTTTGGCGGTATGATCCCCGTGGACGGCGGCAAGCTGTTCCCCGAATACACCGGCGGCGAATACGAGTCGGAGGGCAGCCGCATGATAGTCAGCCGCGGACTTGGCTCCTCCGGCATTCCCCGTTTCCTCAACGCGCCTGAAATCTGCGTCATCACCCTCTCCCTGCCCGAGGAGCGCAAGCCCGCTCCCGAGGTCGTGGAGGAGGTTCCCGCCGAGCCGGTACCTGCCGCGGTGCCCATCAGGGAACGCATCCGTTCCCAGTTCGATGTGGTCACCGACTGGTTCAGAAGCGAGCAGCGCTCCCTGCGCGAGCTGCTTTATGAGCGTTCGGTTCAGATCCGCGACTTCTTCAGCCTGATGACCGGCAAGAAGCGTTCCCGCTTCGCCAAGGCCGCCGACGAAAAGATCCGCAAGAACACCTATGTGGCTCCCAAAAAGCCCAAGAAGCAGCCCATTCCCGACCGCTCCAAGGGTGTTCCCGCCGACCTTTACAAGCGCAAGGGTCAGTTCACCGTCAAGCCCTCTCAGCGTGTCCGTGACGAAAACGAGACCTTCGGCACAAGCTACGACACCGAGATGCGCACCGACCTCAACGACGAGCGCTCCGAGCTGTTCCGCCGCTCGGACAGCGGCTCGGCCGGAGGCAGGAAAAAGAAGAAATAATCTCACCGGCCCCGCCGCGATTTCAACCATCGCCGGGGCCGTGTTCTTTGCAAAGGAGTGTGCCTGATGAAGCTTTTGCTCGTGGACGAATACAACGACAAAGGCCACCTTGTCTATATCGAGAATCTGCCCGGGGCTTATGTCAGAGGAGCCACCCTTGAGGAGGCACTGAGCAAGCTGGACAGCGAAGCCGAGCGCTGGATGCTCTGGGCGGGCATGGAGCCTTACCGCGCGCGGGCGCACGGCACTGTATCGCAGGAAAAGCCCAGCACACTGGCCATTGAGGACGCCGATTCCGATGTGCTCTTTGAGAGCGAAAAGGCACCGCTGACAGCCGGAGAATATGTGAAACTAAGGCACCTCGCGCTTAAATCGGCGGAAGATTTTCTGACTTTGTATCAGTCCATTCCCGACAAGGAGGGCACCACTCTTCCCCGCCGCTCCACCTTCTACGGCGATGTGCCCGTCACTGCCCGGCAGATGTATGAGCACACAAAGAATGTCAACAGCTACTACTTTGACCAGCTGGGCATCGACGCGGACAACGGGCCGGATATCCTCACCTGCCGCATAGCCGGTTTCGAGCTGCTTGAGCGGCAGCCGGACTTTCTCGGCAACGGAGTTTTCGATGGCAGCTACGACGAACAGTGGACGGTGCGCAAGCTGTGCCGCCGCTTCATCTGGCACGACCGCATCCACGCCCGGGCCATGTACCGCATGGCCTCCGCTCTGTGCGGGAGTGAAAATATAAGCGACCCGTTTTTCTTTGGCTCTCTGTGACCGGACGCCTTTCGGGCAATTCCGGTGTTAATGTAAACAAAAACCGACCGCTCCACTGCCGGGCGGTCGGTTTATTTGTGGAAATCGTATTCAGGCGCGGGGTAAATGCGTGTTTTCTCTTGCATTTTCCCGAAAGGAGCGTAAAATAATACGGGTTGAAATTCAGATAAAAGGCATAATGGCCTAAAAGGAGTCTTTACTTTGCAGAGTATCAGAAATATAGCTATCATCGCCCATGTCGACCACGGCAAGACCACCCTCGTGGACGAAATGCTCAAGCAGGGCGGCATCTACCGGGAGCATCAGGCCATCGTTGAGCGCGTCATGGACAGCAACGACCTTGAGCGCGAGCGCGGCATCACCATCCTTGCCAAGAACACCGCCGTCCACTACGGCGACACCAAGATAAACATCGTTGACACTCCGGGCCACGCCGCCTTCGGCGGCGAGGTGGAGCGCATCCTCAAGATGGTCAACGGCGTTCTGCTGCTGGTGGACGCCGCCGAGGGCCCCATGCCCCAGACCCGCTTCGTGCTGCAGAAGGCACTGGAGCTCAACCACAAGGTCATCGTGGTGGTCAACAAGGTAGATCGTCCCGACGCCCGCGTCAGCGAGGTGTGCGACGAGGTGCTTGAGCTGCTGCTCGACCTTGACGCCACTCAGGAGCAGTTCGATTCTCCCACCGTTTTCTGCTCGGCCAAGCAGGGCTTTGCCTCCTATTCTCCCGACCTGACCGGCGAGGATCTGCGTCCTCTGTTCGACACCATCGTGGATTATATCCCCGAGCCGGAATGCGACTCCACTCAGCCGCTGCAGGTGCTGGTGTCCTCCATCGACTACAACGAATATGTAGGCCGTATCGGCGTTGGCCGCGTGGAGCGGGGCATCATCCGCCAGAATCAGGAGATCATCGTGTGCAACGCCAACGATCCTTCCCTTTCCCGGAAGGAAAAGCTGGCTTCCCTTTATGAATTTGACGGCCTCAACCGCGTGCCCGTGGAGCAGGTCGAGGCGGGCAATATCGTTGCCTTCTCCGGCATCGGCAACATCACCATCGGCGACACCATCTGCGCCGTGGACGCTGTGGAGCCTCTGGATTTTGTCAAGATATCCGAGCCTACCATCGAGATGACCTTCTCGGTCAACGACAGCCCCTTTGCAGGCCGTGAGGGCAGCTATGTCACCTCCCGCAACCTGCGCGACCGCCTCGAGCGCGAGCTGATGAAGGATGTCTCTCTCCGTGTCACCGAGGTGGGCACCGACGCCTTCAATGTTGCCGGCCGCGGCGAGATGCACCTTTCCATCCTCATTGAGACCATGCGCCGCGAGGGCTACGAATTTCAGGTATCCACTCCCCATGTTCTCACCAAGATGATCGACGGCGTCAAGCACGAGCCGGTGGAGCGATTCATCGCCGATGTGCCCGAGGAAAGCGTGGGCGCGGTCATCGACAAGCTGGGCCGCCGCAAGGGCGAGCTTATCCAGATGACTCCCGTAGGCAGCCGTATGCGCGTGGAGTTTCTCGTGGCCTCCCGCGGTCTGTTCGGCTACCGCAACGAATTCCTCACCGACACACGCGGCGAAGGCATCATGTCCTCGGTCTTTGACAGCTACACTCCGTGGCGAGGCGAGATCGTGCGCCGCTCGGGCGGCTCCCTCATTGCCTTCGAGGAAGGC
>JAZSQO010000086.1:0-7295 GCA_045538015.1 Acutalibacteraceae bacterium
AGAAGTCCGACAGCCTTCATGGAGACCTTGAGCTTTTCAAGGTTTGCGGGAGCCATCTCGCACAGCGGGAGACGAAGCTCGCCGACGTTCATGCCCATGAGGTTCATGGCGGCCTTTACGGGAACGGGGTTCACATCGGCAAACAGAGCCTTGCACAGATCAAACCAGCCCAGCTGCATCTCGCGGCCCTTGGTAAAGTCGCCGGCCAGGCAGGCGGCGGCCATCTCGTGGGTTTCGGCGGGAATGACATTGGACAGAACGCTGATAACGCCCTTGGCACCCACAGACATGATGGGAACGATCAGATCGTCGCAGCCGGAGTAGATGTCGATGTCGCAGGTGGCGGCGATCTGGGAAACCTGACCGACATTGTCGCTGGCTTCCTTGATGGCCACAACATTGGGCAGCTTGCTCAGCTCCTTGACGGTGGCAGGCTGGATGTTCACGCCGGTGCGGCCGGGAACATTGTAGACGATAATGGGGATATTGACGCACTTGGCCATTTCCTCGTAGTGACGGATGAGGCCGTACTGGGAGGTCTTGTTGTAATAGGGAGTGACCAGCAGCAGAGCGTCGGCGCCCATCTTTTCGGCGCGCTCGGAGGTGGCGATGCCGTATGCGGTGTCGTTGCTGCCGGTGCCGGCCACAACGGGCACGCGCTTGTTGACTATCTCGACCACACGCTTGATGACCTCGTCGTGCTCCTCAAGGGTAAGGGTGGAGGCTTCGCCGGTGGTGCCGCAGGCGCAGATAGCGTCGGTACCGGCGGCGATCTGGATTTCGACCAGCTCCTCCAGCTTATTGTAATTTACGGAAAAATCATCGTTGAAGGGAGTGACCAGCGCGACGCAGGCGCCGGTAAAGATAGTGTTGTTCATAATAGGTAATCTCCTGAGTCAAGTGATGGAATGAGATCAGTCGCGGTCAAACCAGCCCTCTGCGGCCAGAAGCTCGGCCATGAGCACTCCGCCGCCGGCAGCGCCGCGCAGGGTGTTGTGGGACAGGCAGACGAACTTGTAGTCATACTGGGTATCCTCGCGCAGACGGCCGATGCTTACAGCCATGCCGCCTTCCAGCTCGCGGTCCAGAGCTGCCTGAGGACGATCGGGCTCCTCGAAGTAGTGGAGGAACTACTTGGGTGCGTGGGGGAGCTCCAGCTCCTGAGGCTTGCCGGCGAAGCTGGCCCAGCGCTCCTTGATCTCCTCGATGGTGGGCTTCTTTTCAAACTCCACAAACACAGCGGCGGTGTGGCCGTCGGAAACAGGCACGCGCAGGCACTGGGTGGTGATGCTGATGTCGGAATTGGAAACGATCTTGTCGCCCTCGATGGTGCCCCATACCTTCAGAGGCTCGATTTCGGACTTCTGCTCCTCGCCGCCGATGTAGGGGATGAGGTTGTCGACCATTTCAGGCCAGCGCTCAAAGGTCTTGCCGGCGCCCGAGATGGCCTGATAGGTGCAGGCGAGAACGCGCTTGATGCCGAAGTCCTTGAGGGGATGCAGAGCGGGAACATAGCTCTGGATGGAGCAGTTGGACTTGACAGCGATGAAGCCGCGCTTGGTGCCCAGACGCTTGCGCTGAGCGTTGATGATCTCGGCGTGCTCGGGATTGATCTCGGGAATGATCATGGGGATGTCGTCCACCAGACGGTGAGCGCTGTTGTTGGACATGACCGGGCACTCGGCCTTGGCGTAGGCCTCTTCAAGGGCGCGGGTGTCTTCCTTGCTCATGTCAACGGCGCAGAATACGAAATCAACATTGGAGGTGATGATGTCAATATCCTTGAGCGCATCACGCACGACGATGTTCTCCATGGAGGAGGGCATGGGCTCTTTCATGGCCCAGCGGGTGCCTACGGCGTCGCGGTAGGTTTTACCGGCGGAGCGGGCGCTGGCGGCCAGAGCGGTGACCTCGAACCAGGGGTGATCGTTGAGCAGGGTGGCCAGACGCTGACCGACCATTCCGGTAGCGCCGATGATGCCGACATTGTACTTTTTCATTGTGGTAGCCTCCAATATCTATTTATGGATTGAATAACGACAAAGTCACCCGCCGGATAAAAGTTTTCCAAAGGACTTGAACGCCGGCGGACAATGCAATATAATAATGTATCGACTGCGTAAGATGCCGCTGATACAAAATATATGATGACTTTTTATATTTAATTCATTATATTCTTATATTGTGGCGCAGTCAAGAAAAACAAAGGCTTGCAAACGGAAAAAATGCGGCCACAATGCCGACTTATACTGTGCAATATTTCGTAATTGTTTAAGGAGACACCGCCCATGAAACGAAGCGATTTCTATTACGACCTGCCTCAGGAGCTGATCGCCCAGCATCCGGCCGAGCAGAGAGACCACTCGCGCCTCATGTGTCTGGACAGAGTAAGCGGCGAGGTAAGCCATCGCAGCTTCTTTGATATACTTGACATAATCCGTCCGGGCGACTGTCTGATAATGAACGATTCCCGGGTGCTTCCCGCCCGTATATTCGGCACCAAGGAGGGCGGAGAGTCGGTAAATGAATTTCTGCTGCTCAACGCCGTGGGAGATAATCTGTGGGAAACCATAACCAAGCCGGGCAAGAGGGCAAAGGTCGGCGCCCGCTTCGTTTTCGGCGACGGGCTGATGACCGGCGAGGTGGTGGAGGTCAAGGAAGACGGCAACCGGGTGGTCAGGTTCGAATGCGAGGGTATGTTCTACTCCGTTCTCGATCAGATCGGCCAGATGCCGCTGCCGCCCTACATAACCGAGCGCCTTGAGGACAAGGAGCGCTACCAGACGGTCTATTCCAGGGAGATCGGCTCCGCTGCCGCACCTACCGCCGGCCTGCATTTCACGAAAGAACTGCTGGCAAAGCTGGAGCAGAAGGGTGTTTCACTGGGATATGTGACCCTTCATGTGGGTCTGGGTACCTTCAGACCTGTAAAGGCGGATGACATTACAGACCATAAAATGCACAGTGAGCACTATTATATGCCCGCCGAAACTGCCGAGCTTATCAAACGCACCAAAGCCGCCGGCGGACGGGTCATTGCCGTGGGCACCACCAGCTGCCGCACCCTTGAATCCTGCGGACAGAAGGACGACGAGCTGACCGAATGCGACGGCTGGACGGATATTTTCATCTATCCCGGCTACGAATTCAAGGTCATCGACGGCCTCATCACCAACTTCCATCTGCCCGAAAGCACACTCATCATGCTGGTTTCCGCCTTTGCGGGCTACGAAAACACCATGAATGCCTACAAGAAGGCGGTGGAGGAGCGCTACAGATTCTTCTCCTTCGGCGACGCCATGTTCATTGGCTGAGACCGCTATCAACAAAAGACACAAGGAGCGAAAACTCTATGTTTGAAGTTATAAAAACCGAAGGATCGGCTCGTCTGAGCCGCTTTGAGACGCCTCACGGTACTGTAAAGCTGCCCGGCTTTATGAACGTTGCCACCGCCGCGGCCATCAAGGGCGGTGTTTCCGCCTTCGACCTCAAGGAGCTGGACTGCCAGATCATGCTGTCCAACACCTATCATCTCCATCTCCGACCGGGTGACGACAAGGTAAAGGCTCTGGGCGGACTGCAGAAATTCACCGGCTGGGACGGAGTTACCCTTACCGACAGCGGCGGCTTTCAGGTGTTCTCCCTTTCCAGCCTGCGCAAGATAACCGAGGAGGGTGTCAACTTCCGCTCCCATATTGACGGCCGGCCTATCTTCATGGGGCCGGAGGAGAGTATGCGCATCCAGTCAAACCTCGGCTCGACCATCGCCATGGCCTTTGACGAGTGCATAGAGAATCCTGCACCGAAAGATTATGTCAAACAAAGCTGTGCCCGAACCACCCGTTGGCTGGAGCGGTGCAAGACCGAAATGGCCAGACTCAACGGCCTTGAGGACGCCGTAAATCCAAATCAGCTGCTCTTTGGCATCAATCAGGGCGGCACCTACGACGATCTGCGGGTGGAGCACATGAAGCAGATCGCCGAGATGGAGCTGGACGGCTACGCCATCGGCGGCCTTGCCGTGGGCGAAACCGCCGAGGAAATGTACCGTATTATAGAATCGGTGGAGCCTCATATGCCCAAGGACAAGGTGCGCTACCTCATGGGCGTGGGAACGCCGGCCAACATTCTCGAAGCTGTGCGCCGGGGCGTTGATCTCTTCGACTGCGTCATGCCCACCAGAAACGCCCGGCATGGCCATATTTTCACCCACGAGGGCATCCGCAACCTTAACAACGCCAAGTATCAGCTGGACACCCAGCCTCTTGAGCCGGGCTGTCAGTGCCCCACCTGCCGCAGCCACACCCGCGCCTATGTCCACCACCTCATCAAGAGCGGAGAAATGCTGGCTCACAGACTGTGTGTCATGCATAACCTCTGGTTCTACAACCACCTGATGGAGGAGATCCGCGCGGCCCTTGAGGCGGGACAGTTCGAGAGCTATTACCGCGCCTATGTCGGCCCCATGTCCACCCGTATCTGACGGCGCTGATTATGAAAATTCAGTGTTCTGTAAATGTTATTATTGACATTGCTCGCTGAAAAAATGTAAAATTCTATATGGGATATATCCGGCTCTTCAGTGCCCGGACACATCAGAATATCTTTTGAAAAAAGGAATGATACCCTTGAAAAAGAAGGATTTTTCCGGCTCGTTCTATCTTTTCGTCATGCTTATCGTGAACATCGCAGCTATTGCCTTTCTGTTTTCGGTGATGCAGATAAACAAAGCCAAGGCGACTGCCATGGATGCCCCGGTTCCGGAATACACTTCGCCCGCGGTTTCCTCTGAGGTTATTTCCGACGGTGCCTCCCAGAGCGAAGAAGCTCCCGTGAACAGCGCCGACATAAGGATTTCGGCCTTTGCCGACTATGTGACGGTGGGAGCCTCGGTCAAGCTGGAGGTCACCGCCTCCGACGGCTCTGCGCCCGAGGTCATCTGGACCAGCGAAAACGAAGAGATCGCCCGGGTGTACGAGGACGGCACCGTTGAGGGCGTATCCAGAGGTTGCGCAATAATAAAGGCTGCCACCGCCGATGGCAGTGCTGCGGTGTATGAGATATTTGTAATGAATCCCGGACTTGTGTTCCTCAGCCCCTCGAGACAGACGGGAAATATGTATTACGACAACAGCACCGACGAGTGCGAGCAGGCCTTCCGTATGTCCGGAGCCTGCAAGGCAAGGCTGGAGGCGGTTGGGCTTGAGGTGTATGAGTGCCCGATAGAATACGGCCTGCGCTACCGGGGCGAAGACGCCGCGGAAATGGGTGCCAAGTGCTATGTGGCTATCCATACCAACGCTGCCGGAGACCAGACCGGCACCACAGCCTTCTTTAACCGCCGAACCGAGGGCAGTATAAGACTGGCCAAGAGCGTCTATGAAACCGTGGCTCCCATCACTCCGGACAGCGATGCCGGTATCCGCAACGGCGTCACCGGCTCGGGAAGGGCCTATATTGAGATCAAATATCCCCACGAAGCCGGTGTTCCGTCCACCTTGCTGGAGGTCGATTACCACGACCGTGAGGCGAGTGCCCGCTGGCTCATTGAAAATACCGAGCTGATCGGCAGCTCCATCGCCGACGGGATCATGCGCTTCATGTACGAGTCCTATTGATTATACAGAAACAGGTGTATTGGGATTATGACAAAAAAGATTATTACTATTCTGCTCAATGCTTCGGCGTTTATACTCCTTGCGGCGGCCATCATCCTTCTGGTGCGCGGCCCGAAGGAGGCGGCAGCGCCTCAGCCTGAGGACAGCCGACCGGACGACTCTGTCATCCAGACTATGCCTTCCGAAACAGACAGTAAGATTCTGCCTGAGAGTTTGTCTCTTTCTGCGGCGTCGGAATACATTATCGTCGGACGTAGCCAGCAGGCCGAGGCTCAGGTTCTTCCGGCGGAAGCAGCCGGCACGCGCATACGCTGGAGCAGCGGCGACGAATCGGTGGCCACAGTTGACGAAAACGGCTTGATAACCGCTGTCGGCAAGGGCAAGACCTTCATCACCGCCGTCACCGACAACGGCGTGAGCGCCTATATTCCGGTCAGCGGAATAGGAGAGGCCACATTCTATTTCAGCCCCTCCTCGCTCAAGCGTGACTACCCGGTGGGCGGAACCACCGACACCGAGCAGTGCCGTCGCATCTCTGAGTTCTGTGCCGAAAAGCTGGCTGTCGCAGGCCTCGAGTCTCTTATCTGCTCCGACGACGAGCTTGACTTCTTCGGTCGTGCCGTTGAGGCCAGAGACTCCGGCACTGACTTCTTCCTGATGATCCGCACCGGAAAGGACGAGAAAGCGAAAGACCCGAGAATAGGCTTCAACCTCAGTCAGGCGGATGCCGCCCGGATGGGTCTTGCTATCAAGGATCGCCTCTGCGCCATCGTCCAGACCGAAGGCAAGGGAGAAATACTCTCCAACATGGATTTGCCGGAGGAGGAGCTTGGCTTCCCGAGAAAGCAGAAGCTGCCCGTCATTTTCATCGAGGTGCAGAACCACACCTCTCCGGAAAATGCCCAGTGGATAATCGACGAGGCCAAGACCATCGGCTACGCCATTGCCGACGGCATAATGGATTCGCTGTCTATCTGACATATTCATAAATATAATCAAAGCCCGGCTGACAAAACTTTTTCTGTCAGCCGGGCTTTTACATATGATTACTTCTGATAGAGCTTTTTCTTCTGGAATTTGGGCTCGCAGGTTATGTTGATTCCGAGGCGGCGGAAGGTATCCTCGTCAACTCCGGCGATGATTACGGTGGAGTGGGCGTCGCAGCCGCGCAGACGGTCAAGCTGCTCCATGGCTCTTGCCGCGTTCAGGTCGGTACCGGCGCAGATTGAGAGGGCGATGAGCACCTCGTCGGTGTGGAGTCGAGGGTTGTTGTTGCCAAGATGCCTGACCTTGAGCCGGCAAACCGGTTCAATGACGGTGGGCGAGAGGAGCGTGACCGAATCGGGAATATCCGCCAGCGCCTTCAGAGCGTTGAGCAGCATGGCGGAGGAAGAGCCAAGGAGATCCTTGGTTTTGCCGGTGACAATGCGGCCGTCGGGCAGAACCATGGCCGCGGCGGGCTCGCCGGTCTCCTCGGCAACGCCGAGTGCGGTGCCGATAATGGGACGGTCGGCAGGGGAGACGCCGGCCTTGTTCATGATAAGCTCCAGCTTGCGCACCACATCGGGCGACTCAAGACCCTGACGCACAAGGCACAGGGCGGCGTAATATCTGCGGATGATCTCCTGCTGGGCGGCGGCGCGGCATACCTCGTCGTCGGTGATACAGAAGCCAACC
>JAZSQO010000095.1:0-3971 GCA_045538015.1 Acutalibacteraceae bacterium
AAGCACGATCTTGCTTGCATCTTTTCCGCCATACTTTACAAAAATGCTCGCCAATACATAGAGTATTGCCTCCGCTTTTTGTTGCGTCTGACGAAAAATCTGACTGCGCAATATCGCACTTAGAATTATGCGGTATTGCCCTAACAAGAAAAATCACTGAAAAAAGATTTGGGAGAATAAAAAATGAAAGAATACAATTCCCTTCCGGCGGCTCAGATAGAAAATGTCCTTGAAAAGATGACTCTGGAAGAAAAGGCCGCCCTTGTAAACGGCGCGACCTTCTTCGGCATGGCTGGGATAGAGCGCCTCGGAATACCGGCGCTGTCCCTGCTGGACGGCGGCACCGGCATGAACTTTGAGCAGATGTTCGGCGATTTCTGCTCAAAGGAGGAGGTGGCTCAGAGCACCAACGGCATGGTCGGCTCCACCAACCTTGTCAGAGTAATAGACGATTACTACCACCCGGAGCGGCTTACCGAGGACGAGCTGCGCCTGCGGGAGTGGATAAAGGAAAAGCTGACCGGGATCACCGGCGGCGAATATTCTCCCGGCTGCTTCCCCTGCGGAATGATGCTGGGCGCCGCCTTTGAGCCGGAGGTAATCCATGAAATGGGTGTGGCTCTTGGCAAGGAGGCGCGGCTCTTCGGCGTGAATATCCTCCTCGGCAGCCCGAATGTCAACATTCACCGAGACCCTCTCAACGGACGGCTGTTCGAGGGCTTTTCCGAGGATCCCTGCCTTGTATCCGCCCTTGCGCCGGAGCTGGTAAAGGGCGTGCAGGAAAGCGGAGTGGCGGCCAATGTCAAGCACTTTGCCGCCAACAATCAGGAAACCAACCGTGTCGGCGTGGACGAGACCATCTCGGCTCGCGCTCTGCGGGAGATATACCTGCCCGGCTTCAGGGCCTGCGTGACCGAGGGCAAGGTCAGAACGGTCATGAGCGCCTACAACGCCATCAACGGCGTGCCCTGCAGCGAAAACCACTGGCTGCTGACCGACCTGCTCCGGGAGGAGTGGGGCTTTGACGGCGCGGTGGTGTCCGACTGGGGCGCTGTGTACCACCCGGTGGAGGCCCTTGCGGCGGGAAACGACCTTGCAATGCCCGGCCCCATTTCCGGCGAGCCTCTTGTGAAAGCGGTCAGAGAGGGCAGACTTCCGGAGGAAGTGCTTGACAAGGCCGTCCTCCGTATGCTCCGGCTCATAGCCTTCTGCACCGAGCCAAAGGAAAAGACTCCTCCCGAGAAATTTGACGAGCTGTACGCCTTTACCACCAAAGCGGCCTACAACGCCGCGGCCGAGGGCACGGTCATGCTGAAGAACGACGGCGGTCTGTTCCCGCTGAGCGACTCAGGTGTCCCGGTGCTTATCGTCGGCGGCGGAGCCGGAGAGCTTGTTCAGTGCGGCACCGGCAGCGCCGGCATCACCACCGACCGTACCTCCGATCTGGCGGTCACCATTGGCGCCGCTCTTCCGGGCTGCGAGGTCACCGCTGTCGCCGATGGAGAGAAAGCGGAGGAATATCTTTCCGCCCACTCTGACGCCCGGGTGATTTACATTGCCTCCATCATCGGCATGGAGGGCAACGACCGGAACGATCTTTTCCTCACCGCGGACGACCGCGCCCGGCTGGAGCGTATCATTGAACTCAAGGAAAAGCTCGGCTTCAGGCTGGCTCTGGTGCTCAATGTGTGCGGCCCGGTGGATATAACGGAATACGAAAAGGAGCTGGACGGCATCTTCGTGTGCTTCCTGCCGGGAATGGAGGGCGCCCACGCCCTCGGCGACATCATGGCCGGCAAGGCCGATCCCGCCGGACGCCTCCCGCTGTCCTTTCCCAAGAGATATGAGGACACTCCCACCTTCCTCAACTTCCCCGGCGACGGCAAGCACGTGAACTACGGCGAGGGGATCTATGTGGGCTACAGATATTACGACAAAAAGAAGATCCGCCCGGCCTATGCCTTCGGTTACGGCATGAGCTACACCACCTTTGAATATTCCGACCTTGTTCTGGACAAGGATATATTTGAAGGCACACTCCGCGGCTCGCTCACGGTGAAGAACACCGGCGAGCGGGAAGGCGCGGAGGTCGTTCAGATTTACGTTTCCGACCCGGTGTCCACTCTGCCCAAGCCGGTCAAGGAGCTTAAATTCTTCAAAAAGGTGCGCCTTGCTCCCGGCCAGAGTGTAACGGTGCCCTTTGAGCTGGTCGAGCAGGATTTTGCTTCCTACGATCCTGATTACAATATGTGGCTGGCCGAGGAGGGCGACTACGACATCATTGCCGCCTCCTCCTCCGCGCCTGAGGACATCAGACTGACCGCGCGGGTCTATCTGAAGAATCACAACCAGTATTCCTACGGCCTGCACACAACGGTCAAGGTCATGTACGAGCAGCCCGAGCTGCACGCCTGCGTCCGTGAGCTGTGGCAGAGCAGCGGCTGGGACTGGCAGATCGTGGAGAGCAACTATCAGTACACGCCCAACCGCCTTCTGAGCGAAATTTTCCCCGCTCAGCCCGAGGAGGCGCTTAAAGCCGGATTCCTTGAGAGCATCGCGGCGGTGAAGCACCGGTAAAAGGCCGCGCAAGGCGGAAAAACAGACAGATAATCCATGGAACACGGGGACACTTGTATGCTAAGATATAGGTGTATGTAAACACCGGACCATCAAGGAGGAAAAAAGCATGGCCCTTCACGTTATGGACGAAGCCAACCGCTGTCTGGGCTGCAAGAATCCCCAGTGCCAGAAGGGATGCCCCATCAACACGCCCATCCCTCAGGTGATACAGCTGCTCAAGGAGAACAGGCTCAACGAAGCCGGATGGCTGCTTTTTGAGAATAATCCTCTCACCACGGTGTGCAGCCTTATCTGCGACCACGAAAAGCAGTGCGAGGGTCATTGCGTGCTGGGCAAAAAGGGCGCTCCGGTGCATTTTTCCACCATAGAGAGCTATGTTTCCAGCGCCTACGCTCCCAAGATGACCAAAGGGCCTCACCCGTCCAACGGCAAAAAGGTGGCCATTATCGGCTCCGGCCCCGCAGGCATTACCATAGCCATCCTGATGGCCCGCTACGGCTATCAGGTCACGATCTTTGAAAGCAACGACAAGATCGGCGGCGTTCTGCGCTACGGCATTCCCGACTTCCGCCTGCCCAAGTCGGTGCTGGACGATATCCAGTACCGCCATCTGGAAATGAAGGGCATAAAGCTCCGTCCCAACACCCGCATAGGCAGCGCCATAAGCATTGACGACCTCTTCCGTGACGGCTACAAGGCCATCTTCATCGGCACCGGCACATGGAAGCCCAATGCCCTGCACATCAAGGGAGAGACCTTCGGCCATGTGCACTACGGCATAAACTACCTCGCCAATCCCGACAGCTTCCGTCTGGGCGAAAAGGTAATCGTCATCGGTGCGGGCAACGCCGCCATGGATGTAGCGAGAACTGCCATCCGAAAGGGTGCTCAGGAGGTAGTCTGCTTCTCGGTGACGGCGAAGGTGGCCGCCAGCACCCATGAGTTCAGATACGCCCAGCTTGAGGGCGTGCGCTTTGAGTACAACAAAAAGCCCGTGGAGATAACTGACGAGGGCGTGATCTTCCGCAGCGTCGCCGAGGACGAGAACGGCAACCTGACCGACATCGAAGGCAGCGACCTCCTCTACCGGGCCGACAGCGTGATCGTGTCCATCAGTCAGGGCCCGCAGAACATCATTGTCACCAACACCACCGGCCTGAACACCGATACGCGCGGCCTGCTTGTGGCCGACGAAAAGGGTCAGACCAGCCGCCCGGGCATCTTTGCCTCAGGCGACGTGGTCAGCGGCGCGCGCAATGTGGTCGAGGCGGTCAACCACAGCAAAAAGGTGGCCGAGGCCATGCACGAGTATATTCAGGGACTGGACGAATAAGCAGAAATACAAAAGCCCGGAATACCGCAAAAGTACGCAAGTCGGAGGCCAAGCGGTC
>JAZSQO010000027.1:0-11133 GCA_045538015.1 Acutalibacteraceae bacterium
CTCGGAGGCGGTGGATTCCTTGGTGGGAGTCTCGCCGGTATAAGCGGGAGTAGTGCCATAGGCAAGCTCTTCGTCGTAGATCTTCTCAGTGCCGTTCATCCAAGTGACAGTGTACTTTCTGTCGCTGTCGGTGAACTTGGCAGTGTAGGTGACATCGCCGGTGACCTCGGAGATCACGGGAGTCCAGCCGGCAAAGGTGAATACCTTGGCATCGGTGGATTCCTTGGCGGGTACACCGTAGGTGGCTTCATCGTAAACGGGAGTCTCGCCGTACTTGACGGTGTCGGTGTCCAGAACAGTGCCGTCGTGGTTTTCCCAAGTGACGGTGTAGGAATTTACGGTTTCATTATAGGTGGCCTTCAGGGTGAGGTCGCCCACGACGGTGCTGCCGGCGCCGACGGTGCCTTCCTCAACGGCCCATTCCTTGAAGGTGTAGGAATACTGGGCATTGCCAGCCTTGTCGGGAGCGGTAACGGTGGGGATGACCTCGCCGGAGTTGACCAGCTTCTGGTCGACCTGATTGCCCTCCTCGTCCAGCCATGTGACGGTGAAGGCAATGCGGGTGCTGTCGAAAACAGCCTTGTAGGTCAGGTTGCCGGTGACGGTGTCATTCTCGCCCTCGGTGCCACTGACCAGCTGCCACTCCTTGAAGGTGTAGCTGTACTCAGCGTCGGCGGCCTTGGTGGGAGCGGTGACGGTGGGGATGGCAGAGCCGTAGGCAACGGTCTGCTTCTCGTATTCGGAGCCGTCCTCGTTCTGCCAAATGACAGTATATTCGTTGACGGTCTTGTCAAAAACAGCCTTGTAGGTCAGGTCGCCGGTGACGGTGTCATTCTCGCCCTCGGTGCCGCCCACCAGCTGCCACTCCTTGAAGGTGTAGGTGTACTGGGCGTCGGCAGCCTTGGTGGGAGCGGTGACAGTGGGGATGGCGGCGCCGTAGGCAACGGTCTGCTCCTCGTACTCGGAGCCGTCCTCGTTCTGCCAGATGACAGTGTACTCGTTGACGGTCTTGTCAAAGACAGCCTTGTAGGTCAGGTTGCCGATGACGGTGTCATTCTCGCCCTCGGTACCGCCCACCAGCTGCCACTCCTTGAAGGTGTAGGTGTACTGGGCGTCGGCGGCCTTGGTGGGCTCGGCGACGGTGGGGATGGCGGAGCCGTACTTGACGGTCTGGCGGCCGATCTCATTGCCGGCGTCATCCTGCCAGATCACCTCGTAGCTGTTGAGCACGGGAGTGTAGACAGCGGTCATGGTGACATCGCAGATGACCTTGCCGTTGTACAGCTTGTCTTCCTCGTCATCCCACTCCTTGAAGGTGTAGGAATACTGGGCATCGGCGGCCTTGACGGGAGTCTGGCCGTCGTAGGAGGGCTCGGTGCCGTAGAGCACAGAGGCATCGGTCTCCAGAAGGGTGCCGTCCTCGTTGACCCATGTGACGGTGTAGGTATTCACGGTCTTGTCGTAGACCGGAGCAAGAGTGGCGTCGCCGATGACGGTGTTGTCGTCAGCCAGATGGCCGCCCACCAGCTGCCACTCCTTGAAGGTGTAGGTGTACTGGGCGTCGGCTGCCTTGGCGGGGCCTGCCACGGCGGGCAGAGCGGTGCCGTAGTCAAGCTCCTGATGAGAGACAATATTGCCGTTCTCATCCTGCCATACAATATTATAGGCTCTGAGAGTGCCGTCAAATTTGGCGGTGTACTCGGCGTCGCCGGTGACAGCCTCAACGGCGGGAGTCCAGCCGGCGAAGGTGTAGGTGTACTGAGCGTCAGCGGCTCTGGAGGGCTGAGCGCCGTTGTAGGAAGGAGTATCACCGTAAGGAACATTCTTGTCGGTCTCCAGAACGGTGCCTTCGTAATGCTTCCAGACGACGGTGTAGGTGTTGACCGTCTCCTTGAACTGGGCGGTATACACCACATGGCCGGTAACAACGTCGATTTCGGGATCCCAGCCGGTGAAGGTGTAGGAATACTGGGCGCTGCCGGCCTTGGTGGGAGTGGCGCCGGTATAGGAAGGGGCGGTGCCGTACTCGACGACATCGATGTCCAGCTCGGAGCCGTCGTAGTTCTTCCATGTGACGGTGTAGGAATTGGTGGATTCCTCGAAGGTGGCGGTGTACTCGGCGTCGCCGGTCACCTTGGCCACTGCGGGAGTCCAGCCGGTGAAGGCGTAGCTGTACTGGTCATTTCCGGTCTTGACGGGAGTGGCTCCGCTGTAAGCGGGAGTGTCGCCGTACTTGACGGTGTCGGTGTCCAGCACATCGCCGTTGTGGTTCTTCCATGTGATGGTGTACTCGTTTACGGTGGTGGCAAACTGAGCGGTGTAGGTCACTTCGCCCTTGACGGTGTCAACGGCGGGAGACCAGCCGGAGAAGGTGTAGGTATACTGAGCGTCGGCGGCTCTGGTGGGCTCGGCGCTGTTATACTCGGGAGTGGTGCCGTAGGGCACGGAGGGATCGATCTCCAGCTCGGAGCCGTCATAGTTGACCCACTTGACCGGGTACTCTCTGAGGGTCTTGTCATAGGTGGCGGTGTAGACTACCTCACCCTTGACCACAGAAATGGTGGGATCCCAGCCGGCGAAGGTGTAGGTGTACTGGGCGTCAGCCGGTCTGGTGGGAGCGGCGCCGTTGTACTCGGGGAGGGTTCCGTAGGGAGTGTTCTCCTCGTAAAGCAGGGCGCTGTTCCAGTTCTGCCACTTGACGGAATAGGAATTGGTGGTCCAGCCGGCGACCAGAGTGTGATCCTCGGCGGTCTCAACGAGGGAGGTGGCGGTGACGCTGCTGCCGTTCAGCTTCCAGCCGGTGAAGGTGTGGCCTTCCTTGGTGGGAACGGGCAGAGTGCCGTAGGCCGAGCCATAGACAACGGTCTTGCTTGCGGGCGATACGCTGCCGCCGTTGGCGTCAAGGGTGACGGTGTATTCGTTGGCTTCCCACTGGGCGGTGATGACGATGTCCTCGCTGCCCATGGTGCCGGAAACGCTCTTGTCCCAGCCGGTGAAGGTGTAGCCCTCTCTGGCGGGATCGGCGGGAGCGGTCAGGCCGAGGGAGGTAAGATCGGTACCGATCTCGATCTCGTCGGATTCCTTGATGGTGTTGCCCTGACCATCCACCCATCTGACCACGTGAGTCTCAACGCCCCACTGAGCGTAGAGGGTAATGTTCTCGTAGATGGGAGTGGAGAAGTCAAATTCGTTGCCGTCCTCGTCAGCCCAATAGAGGAAGGTGGCGTTGGTCTTGGTGGGCTGGTCGGCGGGTGCGGTAACGGTGACCGGGTCGGGCTGAGCCAGATTGGTGGTGTAGGCTCTGAAATTGAGCGAGGATGTCACCTTACCATTGCTGAATCGTCCTCCGTTGGTGTCAAAGGTGACGACACGAATAGGAGTGACATAGCATCTGACGGTGAAGCTGAAGCCCTCGGTGGCTGCCTCCGGCTCAAGATTGGCAACATGGTTGAGATTTCGGGCTTCGTTGTAGTAGGCGTTGTTGAGGGTGCTGGCGACCATAACGCGCACGCCCTTCAGGCCGGTGCCGGTGGTCTCCCAGTCCCAGTCGTAGCAGTTCTGCACGCCGTCATGGTGGGAGGCGTTGTCGGTGCCGTCGGGATTTATCTCGATTACATAGCCGTTCTCAACGATAAGCTCTACCTGCTCCTTGGTGAGGGTAAAGGAGGTCTTGCCGCTGCCGTCGGTGGGAGCGGTGAAGCCGAGGTTGACTCTGTCCGACTGGATCTTGTCCATGGTCCAGTCCTGATTGTAGGCAGACACAGCCAGCCGGATGTCGCTGATGGGATAATTCTCGTTCTGCCTCTGGTCGAGGGTGGCTCCGTAGTGATCCCAGAGATAGACCTCGACGCTGATATTACCCTCTATCTCGTTCCACTGGGCATAGAGAGTGTGGTCGGTGTCGCTGGCCAGAGCGGAGGCGGCGGTTATCATTGTGCCGCTGCCGTCGGGCTCGGTGTTCCAGCCCACGAAGGCGTAGTTTTCGCTGGTGAAGACGGGATCGGCAAGACCGGTGTAGGTCGAGCCGTACTGGACTGTGAGGTCGGCGGGCTGCTCGCCGGTCACTCCCTCGGGAGCGTTGAGGTCGAAGGAGACATTGATGTCCTTGCCCTTCCACTGAGCGTAAAGTACAGTGGTGTTTACAATGGGTACCGCGGTCTGACCGGCGGCAACAGCCACGCCGGTGCCGTTGGCCAGATTGTTCCAGCCGATGAATTCATAATTCTCCCGCTGGGGAATGGTGGCGGGAATGTCAAACTTGTGGTGACCCTGATTGTTGTATGCCACCTCGGAATTGGCAGGCAGTCCGGTGACTCCTTCGGCGTTGCCGTCGTAGACAACATTGTGGCCGACAATGGAGAATTTGTCCGCCGCCTTTATATAAATGGTGAAGGTAAAGGCCGAATCGCCCTCGGTGACCTTGGCCTGGGTGATGTTGGCGATCTGGTGGACATTTTCCGGGGTGATATCCGCGGTGTTGTTAGTGATTATACGAACCGGGTTGCTGTCGTTGATGAAGTGGAATTCATAGCCCGAGGCTCCGCCCGACGGAGTGAGCATATCGCAGTCCAGATAGCCCTGGAGGGAAGGCTCGCTCTTGGGAACATCTATGACGCAGACGCCGTTGATGTCGGTGACGCCGGTGTTGTTGGGGAAGAAGGTCTGGACAGACTTGTTGCTGGTGCTCAGACGCACGGGAACATCGCTCAGGCGATGGCCGGCTCTGTCCATCATAATGACAGTGACGCGGATGACATCGGTGATGGCATCGGTGACGGTGATGACATATTCTCTGCCGTCGATGGTAACGAAAAGGGATTCCTCGGTGGTGAAGGGCATGAGAGAGACGACGTTCCAGTCGCCGCCGGCGGTACGCTGGACGGTGAAGAGGCTGTCGTCGCTGCTCTGGGCGCAGGTGACCTCGCCGTTCAGGCCGAAGGTCTCAAGGATAGCGGAAAGGGCGACGGTGCCGTTTCCTTCGAGGACATATTCGTAGACGCTGTAGGTAAACTCAACGGTGAAGATGGAGAAGGAGTCGGTGACCACCTCGACGGTGTTGTTGGTCACCGAGGCGCCCATGCTCTCGGCGGAGCTGACGCTGTCGTTGATGTGGTAAACCTCGACCTCGGCGTTGTCGGGCATATCGCTGACGCGGAAGAATACATAGACCTCGCCGTACTCGGTGTTGGGCTGGATCTCCTCGCCCTCGTACATGACCTTGATGTCGAAGGTGTAGCGCTGGGAGTTTTCCGTCTCGGAGCCGATGAGGCTCTCGACGCGGTTCTCAACGCTGCCGCTGACGGTGGTTACCGACAGCACGGCATCCTTGGGGAAAACGCCCACGGGGGCACCCACGGAGACATTGACGCCGTTGACCCATCTGGTGCCGAAGAAGGCGGGATGGGTAACGGAGATATCCTCCACATCGGAGCCGGATACGTCGGAGGCGGACACATCCGAGCCGGACACTCCGGGAAGGGATATGTCGGAGCCGGACACCCGGTCCACGGACTCCGTGACGCTCTCCTCCGGGATCTCCGGCTCGAGGACGTCGGGGCCAAGGATATCCGTGCCGGATATGGCCCCTGCCTCTGCCGAAGCGCGGGGAATGGTCATCATGGGTATGGACATCACAAGAAGGTTGAGGGCGAGAACCACCGCTACAACTCTCTTGGCATTGTCCCTGATGAATTTCACAGCCAGTTTTTTCATATATGTTCCTCCTGACGACAGGTGACTTTTTCTGCTTGCGCAGTTCAGATAATTACCCCATCCTAATCAGATATTTATTCTTATACATTATAAAACTATGAACGCAATGTGTCAACATATGGAGGTGACAATTATGCGTGGAAAAACTACCAAATTTTTCCCATAATTGTCAGCAAATTCGAAACCCGAAATTTCTTTTCACACACAGTCATCATAAATGCCGGAAAATGACATTTTTATCGTCCTCTCTCCCCCTTTTCCCGCCCCCTTCGGAGGCAGAAAAAAGGATCCGCGGCCGCCCATCGGGCAAGGCCTCGAATCCTTATTTTTCGTCAGTTTTCTGTCAGCTCGGTGAAGCTGTAGGGCTGGCCGGTGAGCCACTCGGACTGAGCCGTGCGCCGGCCTATGAGACCCAGCACAAACTCGCCGGTCTCGGTGAGGGTATCGTCGCTGTTGAAGACGCTGGAGGTCTCCCTTTTATCGTTGACCGCCCAGTTGCACATGGATATGCCGTGCTCGTTGCACCAGTTGATCCACTCGAGGGTGGACTTGCGGTCGATGTCGCCGTTGCCGTCGGCGCTGCAGGAGCCCCATTCGGTCACGAACAGAGCGATGCCGTCCTCCATGGCCTCCTCGGCGCGATCCCGGAGCCAGCCCTTGTGGGTGCCGGCGTAGAAGTGGAGAGTGTAGGCGGTGTTGCCGTCCTCAAGAGGGTCGGCCGCCGCCCGGTGGACATCCTGAGACCATGTGGGACTGCCCACGATGATGAGGTTGTCCGAATGCTCACGGATGGCGTCCACAACGACCTGGGCGTATTCCTTCACGTCCTCCCACGCCACCTGAGTAGGCTCGTTGTAGGGCTCAAATATAACATTGTCGTAGTGGCCGTAGTCCTCGGCCATGGCGGAGAAGAATTCCGCGGCCTCATCGGCGTCAAGATGGGCGTCGTGGGCGTGCCAGTCGATAATGACATAGACGCCCTTTTCGATGGCCGCCTCAACCACCACCCTTATCAGCTGCTCGTCGGAGGGGCTGTAGGGCTGGCTGCCGTTGATGCCGTAGGAGGCGCGAACCACCTCGCAGCCGTATTCCTCCACCATCATATCCACATAGTCGGCGGTGTAGAAATCATCCGACCAGTTGCTCCAGAAGAAGCTCATGCCGGTGACCTGAGTGGGGCGGCCGGTGTTTTCGGCCACGATGGCGCTGCCGTCCACCAGCAGCTCGCCGTAATAGCCCACGGGGCTGTTCTCGGGGGTGGCGATGTTCTCCTTCATGGGGCCGTACTCTCTTTCCGGCTCGGAGGCAGAGACCACGGCTGAATCGGAAACGGCGGGAACGGCATCGACCGCGGAGGTCACGCTCTCCGGCTGAGGGGAGCAGGCGGTAATCATCGCTGCCGCCATGATCGCGGCAAGCAGTGCTTTCACTTTTCTTTTTTTCACAACTTCACTCTACTTTCTCGGGCAGATATAAGTGAAGTATAACAGTCTTTCGCTGCAGGCGCAAGGAAAATTCACTGTTTTTTTGAATGTGGGTCAGATTCGTGCAAAAAAGTGTAAAACTACTCCACCTCGTCAATGGAATAAATATACCTGAACTCAAGGCCGTCGGCGGCGCTGCTCTCCTGACCTTCCAGCTCCTCCTTCAGGGAATTGCCCTCGTCGATGATGAACCAGATGTGCTCGCAGCCCGCTTTTACCGCCTCGGGGAAGAAGTATTCCGCCACCCAGCGGGTGTCGTCGGGATGATCCTCAAAGCCGTCCCGGGTGTCGGCAAGGTAGTCGCAGCGGTGCTCCCGCATGATGTCAAGGGCGTATTCCAGCGGGCGGCGGTAGTCCTCGTGGTGGCAGTATTTCTTCCATTTCACGAACACCACATTGTGCTCGCTGTCGTAATTTACCCGGCAGAATTCGGTTTCGTACATATTTTTCCTCCCATACGCGGTCGGGCCGCCTCACGCTGGGTACAGCGGAGACGGCCCGGCCTTAATTCAGCTCAGCCTGTTGGCTGATCCATTTTTGCCTTTATCCCTTTCGGTCAGGACTTACGCGCGGTTGCTTCTGCGGCGCTTGACACCGTAGATGACTGCGGTGGCGGCGGCAAAGGCTCCGAGCAGAGCGCCGGAGACATAGAGGCTGATGCGCACGATGTCGTTGCCGGTGTTGGGGATGGTGGTGTTGGTATTGTTGTTGTTCTGCTGAGCGGTAGCACCCAGGACGAACTGCTTGACCGTCTCGCCGTTGTGCTTGGCGGTGATGGTAACCTGACCGGGCTTGAGCATGGTCACATTACCGTCCTTGTCGACGGTGGCAATGCTGTTGTCGGAGGATTCCCAATCGATGTCGATGGAACCGAGGACATCCTCCAGCTTGTCGGACAGGTTGACCTTGTCGCCGACATTGAGGTCGGTCTGAGGAGTGCTGGGCTGGATGATGTAGGTGTTGGTCAGAGCCTTCTCCACATCGGCGGGAACCAGCTGGTAGCCGGAAGCGTCACGCCAGACGACGGTGCCGGTGGCGCTTACCTCGACCTTGATGGTCTGGCCGGACTTGCTGTAGCCGTTGGGCGCCTTGGTCTCGGTGAGAGTGTAGGTGCCTTCCTTCAGGTTATCGAAGGAGACAACGCCGTTGGCATTGGAGGTGGCGGTGACCGCGGTTCCCTTGGAATCGGTCAGGGTGAATTCCGCGCCGGGCAGAACCTTGCCCAGATTGCTGCGCTTGATGAAGTTGATGGCCACGGAGATCTGCTCGTCGTACATGACAACGGTGTTCTTGGAGGCCTCAGTCCATGTGGTGTTGGCAGCGTTGTAGCTGGTGGTGTTGTAGACCTTGCCGTTTTCGACCTTGAAGAAGATCTGCTCTGCGACCTTGTAGCCGGCGGGAGCTCTGACCTCGGTGAGGGTGTAGACGCCGTCGGGCAGCATGGTGAGAGTGTTGGCGGTGGCGCCGCTGATCCATGTCACGGACATTCCGTCGCTGGAAACATCGATCTCTTCGGTGCCGGTGACATTCTTGAGGTTGGCCTTCTCGTTGACGGGAGCGACCAGTCTGACAGTCAGCTCAGCGCCGGACAGCTCGTCGTCGCCGCTGACAGCCTTCTTGGAAATGACAGCCTGGTTGGGAGCGTCCTTCATGATGACGACGCCGTCCTTCTGCTCCTTGCCGCCGATGGTGACCTTGCTCTGGTCGTCCACGGAGAATCTGATGGATTCGGTCTTGGCGTAGCCGTCGGGAGCGATGTTCTCGGTGAGGACATACTCGCCGGCAGGCAGCTTGCTGAGGATGTTGGGTTCGTCCTCACTGGTCCAGCTGATGGCGCCGGTCTCCTCGTTGAAGTCGACCTCGATGGTGCCGGTGACGCCGGACAGGTCGGAATCGGAGGCGACGGGAGTGATGGTGAGCAGAGCACCGGGGATCTCTTCGGTGGTGTTGATGTCCACCTTGGAGATGGAGGCGGTGATGGGCTCATCCTTCATGACGACGATGTCGCCGTCCTGAGCCTCGCCGTCGATGAGAACCTGACCCTTTTCGTCCACGGTGAAGACGATATCCTCGGTCTTCTCGTAGCCGTCGGGAGCGGTGGTCTCAGTCAGGGTGTAGACGCCTGCGGGCAGGCCGGTGAGAACATTATTGGTGGTGCCGCTGACCCAGCTGATGGAATTGTCCTTCTCGCTGGGAGTGGTGGTGAACTTGGACTGTACGCCGTCGATGTTGACATCCTTATCCATCGGAGTGAGGGTAAGGGTGGCTCCGGCCAGCTCGTCGGTGCCGTTGATGTCCTTCTTGGAGATGTTGACGACGATGACCTCGTCCTTCATGGTGACGGTGTTGCCGTCGGCCAGCTTGCTGTCCACGATGACCTTGCCGTCGGCGGTGACGGTGAACACGATGTTCTCCGCGATCTCATAGCCGAAGGGAGCGGTGGTCTCGGTCAGGCAGTATACGCCTGCGGGCAGGCCGGTGAGAACATTGTTCTCGGTGCCGCTGACCCAGCTGATGGAATTGTCCTTCTCGCTGGGAGTGGTGGCGAACTTGGACTGTACGCCGTCGATGTTGACATCCTTATCCATCGGAGTGAGGGTAAGGGTAGCGCCGGCCAGCTCATCGGTGCCGTTGACATCCTTCTTGGAGATGTTGACAACGATGATCTCGTCCTTCATGACGACGATGCTGCCGTCCTGAACCTGACCGTCGATGGTGACGACGCCGCTGGCGTCAACGGAGAAGACGATATCCTCGTCCACCGCGTAGCCGAAGGGAGCGGTGGTCTCGGTCAGGGTGTACTGACCCACGGGGAGTCTGCTGAGCTCGTTGGCCACGGTGCCGCTGGTCCAGCTGATGAAGCCGGTCTCGGGATTGTACTCGACCTTGATGGAGCCTTCGACATTGGCCAGGGACACGCCCTCGGTCATGGGCTTGAGGGTGAGCACTGCGTTGGGCAGCTCGCCGGTGCCGTTGATATCCTGCTTGGAGATGGTGATATCAGCGGTGGTGGGAGCGTGGGTGTTGGTAACGGTAATGGTGCCGTCGGTGATGTCGCTGTAGGAGACGGTGTAACCGTCAACAGCGGTCTCAACTACGGTGTACTCAATGGCCGTGCCGCCGCGCTTGACGGCCAGACCCTCCCAGGTGTAGGTCCAGTTGTTGTCCTTGTTCAGCTTGACCGCGGCGCCGGAATCCTTGCCGTTGGCCTTGAGCTGTACGGTGACCTCGGCGGGGCGGATGCCGTCCTGATCGTCGGCGTCGCTCCAGACCTTGGTGACGGTGAGCTGGGTGGTGGTGGGAGTGTGAGTGTTGATGAGGTCGGTGCCGCTGACCACAGCGGTGTAGCCCTCCACAGCCTCTTCGGTGATCTCGTAGACGATAAGGGCGCCGTCGGCGAACTTATCGAGGTTGGTGAAGCTGTAAGCCCAGCCGTTATCGGCGGTGGCGGTAGTGGTCTTTACGACCTCGCCGTCCACGACCAGGTTGACGGTGATGGAATCGGGACGGATGCCGTCCTGGTCATCGGCGTCGTTCCATGTCTTGGTACCGGAAACAACGGTCTTCTCGGTGCTGTGGGTGTTGGTGATGTTGTAGCCGCTGTAGGTGGTGATGTAGCCGGGTACGGCGACCTCTTCAACAGTGTAGACGATGGGGGCGCCGCCGTTCTTGTACTTGTCGGGGCCGGTGAAGCTGTAGCTCCAGATGCCGTTCTCGCCGGCGGTCACAACAGCGGAATCGATCTCGGTGCCGTCGGCCAGCAGGTTGACGGTGATGGAGGTAGGACGGATGCCGTCGCGGTTGTTGTCGTCCTCCCATGTCTTGGTGCCGGAGACGGTGACGGTCTCGGTCTCGTGGGTGTTGGTGATGGCGTAGCCGTTGTAGGTGGTGGTGTAGCCGGGTACGGCGACCTCTTCCACCGTGTAGACGATGGGGG
>JAZSQO010000018.1:0-15390 GCA_045538015.1 Acutalibacteraceae bacterium
GACCGCTTGGCCTCCGACTTCCACGGGACACCTTCACCGTTCCCTCCCGGCGGAAAAGCTGTCGTATCTCTCCCAGAATCACCGGCACAGCGTAGGTGGAAAAGCACACTCCCCGGCTCTCGTCAAAGGAGTCCACGGCCTTGACCAGTCCCACGCAGGCAGTCTGGAAGAGGTCGTCGTATTCTATCCCCTTGCCAAGGTAGCGGCTCACGCAGCTGCGGGCAAGGCCGATGTTGGCGCTGACCCTTTCCTGCCGGTCAGTCTTCATCGCCCTTCTGCCTTATGCGTTTTTCCATGACCACGGTGGTACCCTTTCCCGGCTTGGAGCGCACCTTGAGTCTGTCCATGAAGGATTCCATTACGGTGAAGCCCAGCCCTCCCCTTTCCTCGCCGCCGGTTGTGTAGAGCGGCACCATGGCCTGCTTTACGTCGGGAATGCCGCAGCCCTTGTCCCGTATCTTGACGCACAGCCGCCCGTCCTCGTACAGCCGGGCTTCTATGTAGATGCGTCCTATCTCGTCCTTGTAGCCGTGGACGATGCAGTTGGTCACCGCCTCGGAAACGGCGGTTTTGATGTCGGTCAGCTCGTCGATGGTAGGGTCGGTCTGGGCGGCAAAAGCAGCCACCGACACCCGGGCAAAGCTCTCGTTGGCCGACCGGCTGAGTATGGTCAGCTTCATTTCGTTGATTATCTTTGCTGGCATTTTATTTTCTCCTTAGTCTAATCCCTTTATTCCAAGGCGGCCGAGGCCGGCCATGCGCATCATCCGGCTCATTTTCTCCGGAACATTCACCACCTCCACCGCGCCGCCCATCTCACTCATCAGGCGGTAGCGGCCCATTATCAGCCCTATGCCCGAGCTGTCCATAAAGCCCACTCCGGAAAAATCCAGCCGCAGGATTCCCGGCGTCATCCGCACAACGGCGCTGTCGATGGTCTGGCGCATTTCACGCGCCGAGTGGTGGTCGATCTCTCCCTCAAGCAGGGCGGTCACCGCGCTGTCCTTCGGTTCGATTGTCACCGGCATTTTATCCCTCCTAAACAAAATTATCCCGAGGATCATCACAATGATAATCCTCGGGACGAATAAAAATTGTCGTATCAGGGAGGCACTGATTAAATCTGGTGCGCAGATTGCGTAGTCAGATTTTTCGTCAGACAAGGCAAAAAAGCGGAGCTAATACTTGGATGTAAACATTTGAAGCGCTCGCGCTTCAAATGGGCGAGCATTCTTGTGAAGTACGGCGGAAAAGATGCAAGCAAAATGCGTGCCAAACCGTCAGGTGTGATTTATTCAGTGGCTCCTCAGGTTGTCGAATGGGTTTTGTCCATAAGGTAACCGCGCACACGGCCGGCAAGGTAGAGCGAGCCGCACACCACAAGGGCGGCGTTTTTCTCCATCGCCCGTTCAAAAGCGGCGTCAATTGCCTCCTCCGGCGAGGCGCAGGGCACGGTTTCGGTGTATTCCGAAGCGACGCGGGCAAGCTCCTCCGCCGTCTGACAGCGGTCGGAAAAACCATCGGTGCAGTAGATCCGGGAAAAGAGCGGCCCAAGCATTCCCAGCTCACAGCGGTAATCCTTGTCCCGCAGCACGCCCATGACAGCCACGATCTCGCTGCCTGCCAGCAGCTGTGCTATGGCCTTTGCCAGTGCCTGTGCTCCGTTGGGATTGTGGGCACCGTCCAGAATAACCACCGGCTCCTTTGAAATAAGCTCCATACGGGCGGGAATGAAGGCGCGGGAGATTCCCCGGACAATGGCGTCCTCTTCCACTCCGGCCAGCCTGAGCAGCTCCACGGCGGTGAGGGCGTTGTCGATCTGGTGGCGTCCCACAAGGGGAATGCGCAGCTTCATGCCCTCCCAGAGGATGTCGGTGCCCTCGATGGATTCGGCCAGAATCTCCACGCTGTCCCGTTCGGGAATGATGGGAGTTATACCCAGCTCTTCGCACCGTGCGGTGAGGGTTTCCAGCGCTTCGGCAGGCTGTCCGGGCTGAATGACTACTCTGGATCCAGCCTTGATGATACCGGCCTTTTCTCCGGCAATAGCCGAGAGGCTGTCGCCAAGAATGGCGGTGTGGTCAAGGTCAATGCGGGTAATGGCGGCGGCAAAGGGAGCGTCGATGGCGTTGGTGGCGTCCAGCCGGCCGCCCAGTCCGGTCTCCAGCACCACATAGTCACACTTCTGCTCGGCGTACCACATCATTGCCACGCAGGTGATGACCTCAAACTCGGTGGTCTCGTCCTCGTCGTCAATGATGGCGGCGGCCTGCCCGGTGAGCCGGGCAAGATCCTCCTCGGGAATCATCTGACCGTTTATCTGTATGCGCTCGCGGAAATCGCAGATGTAGGGCGAGGTATAAAGGCCGGTCTTGTATCCCGCGGCCATGAGACCAGCGGCGGTCATGGTGCAGGTGGAGCCTTTGCCGTTGGTGCCGGCAACGTGTATGCACCGCAGGCTTCTGTGCGGTTCCCACAACCGGCAAAGCAGCCCGCGGATTCGGTGAAGTCCGGGCTTGATTCCGAAGCGCAGGCGGCTGCCGATGTACCTCAGTGCATCGTTATAATTCATTTATTATTTATACTGCTCAAGAGAAGCGGTGATGATGGCCTTGCGCTCCTCGGCCTTGGCCAGCTTGGCGCGCTCGGCATCAACGACGGCGGCGGGAGCCTTGCCCACAAAGTTCTTGTTGGACAGCTTGCCGTTGAGGGCGGCAATTTCCTTTTCCACCTTGGCCAGCTCGTTGCTCAGGCGGGCACGCTCCTTCTCCTTGTCCACCAGCTCATCCAGAGGAATGAGGATCTTGGCGCCCTCGGAGATGATGGACACAGCGCCCTCGATGGCGAAGCTGTCGCCCACCTCAACGGAGGAGGCGGAGGCCAGACGCTCGATGAAGGAAGCGCCGTGGGTGAAGGTCTCCTTGTAGGCGGTCTCGATGAAGACGGAGGTCTTCTTGGAGGGAGGAACGTTCATCTCGCTGCGGCGCATACGGATGGCCTTGATGGCGTCCATGATGCGCTCCATTTCCTCGGACTCCTCGGGGAAGACGAAGCGGCTCTTGAAGGAGGGCCACTTCTGGGTCATCAGCACCTCGCCCTTATGGGGAATGGACTGATAAAGCTCCTCGGTGATGAAGGGCATGAAGGGATGGAGCAGCTTGAGCATCTCGGTCAGGACATACAGCAGCATAGAGCGCACATTCTTGGCTTCCTTGCCGCCGGCGTTCAGACGGATCTTGGCAAGCTCGATGTACCAGTCGCAGTAGCAGTCCCAGATGAAGTCATAGATCTTCTGGACGGCCACGCCGATCTCGAACTTCTTGAGATTCTCGGTGACTTCCTTGGTGACATTGTTGAGATTGTGGAGGATCCACTTGTCCTCAACGGCCAGCTCTCTGGGAACGGCGGGCTTGTCGCCCTCCTGAACGTTCATAAGAACGTAGCGGGTAGCGTTCCACAGCTTATTGGCAAAGTTGCGGCAGGCTTCGACCTTCTTGTCGGAGTAGCGCATATCGTTTCCGGGGCTGACGCCGGTGGTCAGGGAGAAGCGCAGGGAGTCAGCACCGAACTTTTCGATGACCTTCAGGGGATCGACACCGTTGCCAAGAGACTTGGACATCTTTCTGCCCTGCTCGTCGCGGACGAGGCCATGAATAAAGACGGTCTTGAAGGGCACCTCGCCCATCTGCTCCACGCCTGAGAATATCATTCTGGCAACCCAGAAGAAGATAATGTCGTAGGCGGTGACAAGGGTGTTGGTGGGATAGAAATACTTGAGGTCGGGAGTCTCATCCGGCCAGCCCAGAGTGGAGAAGGGCCACAGAGCCGAGGAGAACCAGGTGTCCAGAGTATCCTCGTCCTGACGCAGCTTGCCTCCGCACTTGGGGCAGGTGTGAGGAGTTTCGCGGGAGACTACGATCTCGCCGCAATCGTCGCAGTACCATGCGGGAATGCGGTGTCCCCACCACAGCTGACGGGAAATACACCAGTCGCGGATGTTTTCCATCCAGTTGAGGTAGATCTTGGAGAAGCGGTCGGGCACGAACTTGGTCTTGCCCTTCTTGACCGCCTTGATGGCGGGCTCGGCCAGAGGCTGCATCTTGACGAACCACTGGAGGGACACTCTGGGCTCGACGGGGCTGCCGCAGCGGTAGCAGGTGCCGACATTGTGCTTGATGGGCTCGATCTTGACAAGATAGCCGCCCTCTTCAAGCTCCTTGACGATGGCCTTACGGGCATCCTCACGGGTCATGCCGCAGAATCTTCCGCCGTTCTCGTTGATGGTGGCGTCCTCGTTCATGACATTGATAACCGGCAGATCGTGGCGCAGACCGACCTCAAAGTCGTTGGGGTCGTGGGCCGGAGTGATCTTTACAACGCCGGTACCGAAGTCGCGCTCGACATACTCGTCGGCCACGACGGGGATCTCACGGTTGACGATGGGCAGGATGACATTCTTGCCCACAAAGTCCTTGTAGCGCTCGTCCTCGGGATGTACAGCCACGGCGGTATCTCCAAGCATGGTCTCGGGACGGGTGGTGGCCAGCTCAAGATAGCCGCTGCCATCGGCAAGGGGATATCTCAGGTGCCAGAAATTGCCTTCCTTCTCCTCGAACTCGACTTCCGCGTCGGAAATGGAGGTCTTGCAGCAGGGGCACCAGTTGATGATGCGCTCGCCGCGGTAGATAAGGCCCTTTTCGTACATTCTATTGAATACCTCGACGACCGCCTTGTTGCAGCCCTCGTCAAGGGTGAAGCGCTCTCTGTCCCAGTCGCAGGAGGAGCCCAGCTTGCGCAGCTGACGAACGATGGTTCCGCCGTATTCTTCCTTCCACTTCCATGCGCGCTCAAGGAAGCCGTCGCGGCCAAGATCGCTCTTCTTGATGCCTTCCTTGGCCATAGCCTCAACGATCTTCACCTCGGTGGCGATGGAAGCGTGGTCGGTGCCGGGCAGCCAGAGGGTGCAGTAGCCCTGCATTCTGCGCCAGCGGATAATGATATCCTGCATGGTGTTGTCCAGAGCGTGGCCCATGTGCAGCTGGCCGGTGATGTTGGGTGGCGGAATTACGATGGTGTAGGGCTTCTTTTTCTCGTCGATGACCGCGTGGAAGTACTTGCCGTCCTCCCACATTTTATATATGCGGTCTTCCACCTCCGTGGGGTCGTACTGTTTTGCCATTTCTTTAGCCATATAGCAAATAACCTTCTTTTCGTTATTATTTTTTATTTGTTCGGGTCACATCCAGCTCAATGGAGTGCGAGCCCAGAGATTCCGTTGTTATTCTGACCTTGGCCGCGCCCTTGCCGCCCTTGGTGCGCACATAGAACACCGCCGAGCCTCCGCAGAGAGCGAAGATCCTGGAGCCGACCACCTCGATGGAGCCGTCTACCTCCACCGAAACGGCGTCGGAACGGTCCCGCAGGCGGTTTCCGCTGCCGTCAACGGCAGTCAGCTCGATGCGCACGGTGTCGTAGGTGGCGTCGCTCACAAGGCGAACCTTGTCGTAGGCGATGCTCAGGCCGGCTTCGGTGACCGGGCCTATCACCCGGGTGCACACGGGACTTCCATCCCTGATGCCCTCAAAGGTGAAGGTGGCCGTTCCGCTGCGGCGGGCACAGTATTTATTGTAGAGCCGAACGAGCTCTTCTCCGCTCATCTTGAACCGGGCGGCCACCGCTGTTGCGGAACGCAGCCGCGCGTCGGGAGGCAGGTGTCCCTCCCTGCTCATGGCGGAGAACTGTGTCTTGAGGTTTGCCAGCTCCTTTACCTCTACCCCATCCTCGGTGCAGGGCAGCCTGCCGATGAAGTCGTCGATTATGATGGGCGGATGCGGCAGGTGGGGATACTGCTTGGAGGCCGGCTTGAATTCGGCCACCGGCTTGCCGTCCCGCTTGAGACGGACACTGTCGCAGTTGGTAAAGGCGTATATCTCGCCGCTGTTGCCCACGCCGGGGAACAGCTCGAGGAAAGCGTTTCTGTCGTTCTGAGCCTCGTACA
Organism: Acutalibacteraceae bacterium; assembly: GCA_045538015.1. Taxonomy (GTDB): domain Bacteria; phylum Bacillota; class Clostridia; order Oscillospirales; family Acutalibacteraceae; genus SIG598. Next base: position 5,999 of record JAZSQO010000018.1, read on the forward strand.
CATAGGCCGCAGGCTTGGGCACCCGGGAGCCGTCGGTCACGCCGCTGCGGCACAGCCGGCCCTCAAAGCGGGAATCGTTGTGTACGGGATAATCGCTCAGGTCGCCTCCGCAGAAACCGATGATGTCAGGATCGCCGTAGGCTGTGTTGAGTGCCTTGGCGTGGCACAGCGCCTGCTCCAGCAGAACCGATTTCGGTGCGTCGGCATCGGCCTCAAAGCGGCCGCCGGTGTGGTTGACGATAAGATAGGGCAGCTTGGGCTTGAATACGGTTTTCTTGCGCTCAAGGCCGTTTTCCGCGCCGGTGCAGTCATCAAAGCAGAACACGCTTTCCGGAACGGAGCTCTGGCCTCCCACCGACCGCACGCTTCCCGTGGGACGGTGCGGATCAAGCTCTTTGATTATGGCCGCTGCCTTTTCGTAAAGCTCGCTGTCCTCGGTGGTAAGGGCTACTCTGGGCGACCACAGCACCACGCAGGTGCGGCTCCGATCCCTGAGCACCAGCTCCCGGAGGTTTTCCAGCAGGCATTCCTTCCAGTCCTCCCCGCCGATGTATCCGCAGCCGGGCATCTCGTCAAAGACCAGCAGTCCCAGCTCGTCGCAGGCGTCAAGGAAGTGGCGCGAGGGCGGACAGCCGCCGGTGCGCACGAAATTGCAGCCCAGCCGTTTAAGCAGCCGCACATCCTCCCGCTGCATGGCGGCGGTGGCCGCCGCGCCGGAACGGGCATACAGCTGATTGCGGGTAAAGCCCAGCAGCATTATTTTGTTTTCATTGAGATAGAAGCCGTCGGGCCGGAATTCAAAATGCCGGAAGCCCACGTCGCAGGACACACTATCCTCGTCTCCCACGGTTATCTCCACCCGGTACAGTCTGGGACTGTCCGGAGTCCACGGCTCTATTCTTAGGGAAGGCTGCCAGCGGGTGGAAAACTTCCCGTCCTCGGCAAAGATGACCTTGGCCGCCAGCTTCTTTTCGCCGTCGTAGAGATATATCTTGACCTCCCGGCGGTCGCTGACCGAAAGGGCGCCCGAGCAGTCCAGCGTCCACTGGCCGTCCTCGATGCCGGTGCGCACAAAGCTTTCGGTTATGTATTCCCGGTCGGTGGCCTCCAGCCATATTTCCCGGCTGATGCCTCCGTCGTGGAGGATGCCGCTGCTGCCGTATGGCGCGGTGTCCTCCCGTTCGGTGGAGTCCACAACCACTGTTATCAGACTTTCCACATCACGGACATTGCTGGCGATGGCTTCGGTGATGTCGCACTCAAAGGGAGTGTAGCCGCCCTTGTGGGCGCACACCGAGCGGCCGTTGACAAAGATGGCGGCGCAGCCCATCACTCCCTCAAAATGAAGCACCAGTCTTCGCCCTTTCATTTCGGGCGGCAGCAGGAACATCTTGCGGTAGCAGGTCACCCGCTGGCAGTCGCTCTCAAAGGCGCTGCCGTGCCATTCGGCCACAGTGTGAGGCAGGTCTACCAGCCTGAACACCGTATCCTTGAAGTCCGGCCGGATATATTCCGGCTTGAAGTCGGCGCTGTAACGCCATCCGAAATTAAGATGGAGCCGTTCTCGGCGCATTCTTCTGTCCTCCTGTCAGCCCGGCAGCGGACAGACTCCGCGCCGGCTGTTGCTGTTATCGATTATTTGAACAGATCGACGAATTTCTTTACTCCCGCGACGATCTTGCTCCAGACGCCCGGTTCCTTTTCTCCGTCGTCACCGTCGGATCGCCTTCTGCGCGAGCTGAAACGGGGAGCACGCTCCTCATCGTCATCCTCGTCGAAGCCGTCGTAATCGTCGTAATCATCGCTCAGGCCGGCAAGGGCGTCTTCATAATCGTCCTCTTCCTCATAGGCATCCTCGCCGCCGTCGTAGTCCCAGTCGTCCTCGGTCTGCTGGCTGGTGCGCTGACCGCCCGCCGACTTACCGCTTCTGGATCGGGAATAGATGTCGATCTCTCTGTCGGAGGATTCGCCGGTATAGCCGGAATAGTCGCCGCTCTCCTTTGAGCCGCCGCTGCGCAGGATATCGTCGATGATATCGTACTCGTCGGCCTCCCGGAGCAGGTCGAGCTCGTCGTCCTCGGGCAGAGTGCCCTCCACCTCGGAGCGGATGATCTTGTAGTATTTGGGATTGGCTCCCACGAAAAGCTCTTCGCCTCCCAGCAGGTAGGCCTGGCAGAGGAAGTCCTGAGCCTTTTTGCGCTCGCCGCACTCCTCAAGGCACTGACCCACACGGAAGTTGATCTGGCCGATCTCCTCGCCGCCGGGACATTTGTAGGCCTTGAAGAAGCACTTGCCCGCCTCGCCGTAATCCTTCATGCGGAAGTACTGCTCGCCGATAGCGGTATAGATGAAGGTGCTTATGGAGTGATCCGACTTGGGGTCGGGAACCAGAGTGAGCGCTTCATAATATTTGGAAAGGGCAAATTCATCCTCGCCCATCTGGACAAGGTTGCCCGCGTGTTCACACAAGGAACGAATCTGCCGGAATAACTCGGGATCTAACTTTGACACGATTCTGACCTCCCCGGTCTGCATTTATTCAGTTTATTATAGCACAACCGACCCCATCAGACAACAATAAAATCCCAAAAACACAATACAAATAAATAAAAAAACCGGCGCGAACCGAGCGATGGCCCGTCCGCGCCGGTGCATTTGCACAAAAAAGCAGCTTTTTCCGTTATCAGAAGTTCTCGGCCTCGTCGGCGGTGACCACAAAAATGGTCTCCTCGGGGTACTTGCTCTCGGTGCCGCCCACAGCGTATACGAAGAAGTCGCCCTTCGGGGTCTTGTAGAGGGACTCCTCATAGCCGGCGGGATCGCCGAAATAGCTCACGGTGTTGGTCTTGACGAGGGTAGCGGTGTCGGTGTTGTAGACTTTTCTGTTGATGGTCTTCTTCATTTTTCTTTTCCTCCCTGCGAGTTATTACTGTCTGTATATCTCTGTTTGGGTTAATTATACTCGTTTATTCAGATTATACAATATGTTTTTCAAAATTCCTATGAATCACACAAATTCCCGGCTCGCCTGCCGAAATATCAAGTGAATTTGTGTACAAAATTACGGCCGAATCTCCTCCGAGGAAGCTTCGCATACCGTTTCGGTTTTCTTCCGGCCGTTGAGCTTGCAGAAGGGCAGGTAGAAAAGGAAGGCTCCCAGACAGCAGCAGGCCATGTATATCGGCGTGTTGACATACCAGCCCAGCTTCTCGCAGATGGTCTCAAAGACGATGAGGGGCGAGTTGCGGGGGCCGACGTAGAACATATTTATCGTTCCCTCCGACACCTTCCACAGCGCGCAGTTTATGCCGAAGGCCACGGCGCAGAGGATGACATACACCACCACGGTACCCTTGTAGCCCGACAGCTTTGTTCCGGCCCGGCGTGAAAAGCCCAGATAAAGACCGATGAATACCAGCGTCATGTGCCAGATAAAGGCGTGGAGGGTAAGCACCCAGTACTCGTGGGTAAGGCCGGAAGGCTCAAGGAAAGCGATGAAGCCGCCCATGAGATTGAATGCCAGCATGAAGTTGTACAGGGCGTCCTGTACCTTGCCTTTTTTCAGCAACGGTGCTATAATGCAGAGGTATATCGGCATATCGCACAGCTGGAAGGGCAATGTCCACCACTGGACGCTTCCGTTGCCTATGACATGGTAATAGAACAGCTGACGGTATATCTCGCTGGCCAGCAGAACGCCGCCGACGGTGAGGAGCAGAACCTTGTTTCCTTTCTCCCCGAGGCCGCGCAGCAGCCACGCCAGAACCGCCGAAACAGCCAGACCCACAAAGAAGAATGTGAGATGAAACACTCCGTAAGATTCCGGACGGGTCATCTCCCATGCCGTCCATTCCATAAACTCTTTCATTATATATGCCGCCTTTCCTTTTGTTATCGAACGCAAGTGGAAGAATTGTAACATATATTTCGACGTGAATGGACAAAATGTCATTTTTGTAACCTTTTTATTGCATCACTGTAATCTTTGAATAACCAACCCGCAGCGAGGGTAATTTTATGAAAAAGCTTTGTCTCATCACCAACACCTATCCCTTCGGACTGGGAGAATACACCTTTATCGCCCCGGAGCTGGAGCAGCTGCGCAAATCCTTCGAGGTCACGATCGTTTCCTGCGGCACCGGAGAGCAAACCTGCGAACTGCCTGAGAACGTGCGCCTGCTGCACTACACCCACAGCACCGCCGGCCGACTTGCAGGCTGGCCAGGCGCGCTGACCGACCCGCTTTTCCGCAGGGAGCTGAAGCAGGCTCGGGCGGTCAGTGGTCTGAGCGCCGCAAAGCGCTGCATGATACATCTTGCCAACGCGCGGCATTTCGGACGCTGGCTCAAAAAGAATCTCGGAAAAACAGATATCATTTATTCCTTCTGGCACACCGCTCCCCTACTCGGCGCTCTCCGGGTAAAAAAGGAGCTGGGAGACCCGGTGGTGGTGACCCGTGCCCACGGCTTTGACCTATATCATCACCGTATGCCGGAGAGGTATCAGCCCTACAAGCGATACTGCGACACCCTCCTTGACCGGGTATATCTCATCTCCGAGCAAGGCAGGGATTATTATCTGAAAAACTACTCGGCAGGCGACGCCTCCAAGTGCCTCGTGCGCTATCTGGGAGCGGACAACGACCGGATCTCGCCCTATCGCGAAAGTCCCGCGCTTCGCATCTGCAGCTGCGCCTACATGAAGTCCATCAAGCGTCTGCATCTCATCATCGAGGCCCTCGCACTGCTTGACATCCCCACCGAATGGGTGCACTTCGGCGGAGGAGAGCTGGAGGCCGAGCTGACCGCCCTCGCTGAGGAAAAGCTCGCGCCGAAGGCCAACTGCAAATACACCTTCACCGGCTCGGTACCCAACGAATATGTCCGCGAATATATTGCCGAGCATCCCTTTGATTGCTTTGTTTCCGCCTCGGAGACCGAGGGGCTGCCCGTTTCCATCATGGAGGCCTTCTCCTTCGGTCTTCCCTCCGTGGCCACCGACGCCGGCGGTACCCGGGAGCTGGTCAACGAAAAGACCGGCATCCTGCTGCCCGTGGAGCTGAGCGCCCGGGAACTGGCCGATGCTCTGCTGAAAATCAAGTCTCTATCTTCGGAGGATGCTCAGGCCCTCCGCAAGGGAGCCTATGATCGGTGGAAAGAGGATTTTGTTGCAACGGAAAACGCCCGCCGTTTCTGTGTCGAGCTGATGGAACTGTGCCGGAAGGGATGAACGGGATGCAATTTGATTTTCTCGACATTCATCTTCTGACCGATAAGCAGTACGAGCAGACACTGGCTCTCATGCCGCCCGACCGGCGCAGAAAGGTTGCCGCCATGGCCAATGAGCCTGCCCGGAGAAGCACCGTCGCCGCCGATTTTCTCGCCCGCGTCATGGTATCCTCCCGGCTTGGAGCAGATCCGGCCTCTGTCATCATCGACCGCCTTGAGAGCGGCCAGCCGGTGGCTGTAGGTCTGCCCTGCCATATCAGTCTGAGCCACTCGGGCGGTATTGTTCTGTGCGCCGTGAGCGACAGCCCGTTGGGCGCGGACATTGAGATGGTAAGAGACAAGGGCCAGCGGGTAATGGAACGCGTCTGCTCCGAGGGAGAAAAGGCATACATCCTCGCCTCCGGCAGCTTTGACCCCCGGCGGTTCTTTCAGGTCTGGACCGCCAAGGAGGCGGCGCTCAAACGCAGAGGTCAGGGACTATCCGGCGGACTTTCCACTGCGCTGACCGCTGACGAAAATGGAATGTTCAACGCCATCGAGGGCGGACAGCTGCTGTCCGGAGAACATAACGACGCTGTCTACGCCATCATATACTGAATAAATATCGGCTTCCCAAGCCGACACAGTAAAGGAAGATAACAACTTGTTTGCCAATTATCACACTCACACCGCCCTTTGCGGCCACGCCATCGGAACCGACCGCGAATATGTCGAAGCAGCCATCCGGGGCGGCATAAAGGTTCTGGGCTTTGCCGACCACTGCCCGTGGATCTACCCCGACGGCCGCCGTTCTCCCACCCGTATGCTGCCCGGGGAGCTTGAGGTCTACTGCCGTTCCGTTCTGGATCTGCGCGAGGAATACAAAAAGGACATCACCATATATCTCGGCCTTGAATCGGAGTATATTCCCGAGCTGATGGAGGCTCAAGACGAGCTTCTGCGGGATTATCCCCTTGACTACATGATCCTCGGCGAGCACTACACCAGCCTCAACGGCCCGTACACCGGCCGCCCCACCGACAGCGAGACCGAGCTGGCCCGCTATGTGGATCTGATAATCGAAGGCATGAACTCCGGACGATACAGATATGTTGCCCATCCCGATCTTATCAACTTTACCGGAAATGCCGCCGCGTACAGTCATCACATGACCCGGCTGTGCAGATATTTCCGGGAACACGATCTTCCCGTCGAGATCAATATGCTGGGCGCGCTGGAAGGCCGCCACTATCCCTCCGACCGCTTCATGTCCATGGCCGGCGCCGAGAAACTGACCGCTATTATAGGCGTAGACGCCCACCAGCCTGAGCGTCTGGAAAACCGGGATGGCATCACCCTTTGCCGCGGCATTGCCGAGCGGCACGGTCTGCGGCTCATCGACCGCCTGCCCGGTCTTGACGCCCAACCCTGACCGGCCGGACTTTTCCCGGATATCAGAGTACAATCCCTCCCGGACATCGGATCATTCTCGCTCCCGCCGTCCGGGAGGAAGCTTTTTTGAAAAAATTTGGCATAATTAAAAATGTGTTATTGACAAATCGAGTCTGCTGTACTATAATCAAATAGCTGTCCGGAAAACGAGCGGCAAATATAGCTCAGGGACGGTCACAAGGGCCATTAGCTCAGTTGGTTAGAGCAACCGGCTCATAACCGGTTGGTCCGGGGTTCGAGTCCCTGATGGCCCACCATATACGGGGGTATAGCTCAGCTTGGTAGAGCAGCGGTCTCCAAAACCGCGTGTCGAGAGTTCGAATCTTTCTGCCCCCGCCATAAAGAAACCGCACAAACCGCATGGTTGTGCGGTTTCTTTGCGTCTATCGGGTGTTACTGGGTGGTTTTGACCCTTATTTGACCCTTACGACGTTGACATCTATTCTTACGCAATTGAACTATTGGATATATTCTGAATAAATTGTTCCATACGGTTGGCGCCTTCCAATCTCATTCGATCGGAAACGTGACCATATACATCCATAGTAAAAGATGCAGCGTGATGACCAAGGTTCTCCTGCACAGTCTTCATGTCGATACCTGATTCAATTGCGGCCACAGCGTACGAATGACGCAGGTCATGGAACCTTGTTGACTCCAATCCGATGGACTGCACTATCTTCTTGAAGCTATGAGTTACTGTGGTGTGGGACAGATGACCTCCGATCTCGTTGGTAAACACCAGATTGAGCGAGTTATCCCATGCACTTCCAGCCTCTTTCTTCCAGCTTGTCTGCTTTGCTTTTTGTTGCCTGAACAACTCTATGACCGATGGCGGTATGCGTACTGTTCGACCTTTACTGTTTTTTGTAGAGGCGAGCTTGTACTGACCGCCTTTTTTCTTTTCCTGAATAAGCTGTTTGTTGATCACAACTACACCTGTATCGAGATTAACACAATCCCAGGTTAGGCCGAGGATTTCACCCTTGCGCATTCCAGTAAACAGATCTATGGTGTAGAGCAGTTCGTAGCAGTGCCCTTTTATAGCTTCCAGAAACTCCGCAATATGCTCATCGGTGATCGGCTTTAATTCTGGCTTTTCAACTTTTGGAAGTGAAACATTATCCGCTGGATTATACCTGATATATCCCAACTTGACCACCTGCGACAAGGCTTTGTGCAGTACTCCGTGGATATTTTTGATTGTCTTTGCCGTGAGAGGTTTTTCCCTACGAAGCAAAGCGTTATACATCATCTGAATATCCCTTGTCTTTAGGTTAGATAATTTGATATCTCCCAGTTTTGGGACTATGTGATTTCTGATATGAGCCCTGTAGGTAGACATCGAGAGTTCTTTTATGTTGTTTGCGTACTGGTTAATCCAGATTTCCATCCATTCGCCTACCGTCATGGATCCGGACTCAACAAGCAACCCGCTATCTACATCCGCAATGATTTCTCTTAGCTTCTGTGCAGTTTCTTTCTTCGTTTTGCCATAGACGCTGCGCTGTATCTGTTTGCCTGTTCTCATATCTACGCCAGTGGTCACTCTGCCTTCCCATCTGCCGTCTTTGCGTTTTCGTATGGTTCCGTTTCCATTCGCGTTTTTTGATGCCATATTCTCCCCTCCCTCAGCTGTCGTACATCATAAACTCACGGGCGAGATAAGCGGCAGTAGCATCATCGTTGGTCTTTCGCAGATCTTCTTCGATGCCTCGGCGCAGGTCGCTGTATTCTTTTGCGTAGTTGTCCAGATACTCCTGCATCTTGCCTGTGATCATCAGATGTGCGTAGGAGAAGACCTCTTCCTCCATCAGCCGATCAAGCTGAGATCGGGTTATCATTGTGGTGTCCAGAGTGTCCTCGTATTCGGGAATGTTGTAGTCAGCGGTACTGCCGTCGGCAAACATCACGTGAAGATACCCGGTGTCCATATCGTAGCCTGCCATAATAAAAAAGCTGTTGTTCATCTATACCTCCGTTTCTATGTTGGAATTGAACATTGCCGTCAACCCCATTATACTCCATTGAGCACAACAAAGCAATTGCTTTAAAGTGTTAAATTGCACGCTTTCTTTCTGTGGATTTTTGCGGAACATAAATGGTTTGCAGTTTGCCGGTGATTTTTCCGAGCCTGTGGCGATGTTCGCTGATTCTTTTCTTGATGTCTAAATCATAAGAACCGATTTCATTGGCAATATTGTTAATCTCGTCCCCAATGTGCCACAACTCACGGATATAGCTCCAGTATTCTTCCGGCGGCGAAGCCTGCGGATCATAGCCGTTGAGTATAGTTCGAATATAACCCTCACGGGAGAATGTGGTCTTGCCTGCGTTGTGATTGAGACGCTCAAGTTCTTTCTCCGTAAGGCGAATTTTGATCTCTTTATTTCGATACATTTTTTACTTGTCTCTCCTCTGATCTTCAAGGGTTTTAGGGATGGAAGATCCCTAAGAAATCTGCCTTTGTCCCCAAAAGGCATTGCTTGCTATTCTTTTACATCTGCAGATGGGTTTGTTCCGCAGGTCAGGCGTCCGTTCCTTGATTTCGTAATGTCGATACCTTTACTGCGCAAAATCGTAATTGATTTCAGCCTGAATATGATGCTCCAATGTTGCAGGAGCGTTGAACAGTGCAGCTGTAAGATAGGCTTTGATGTTGCTTATCTTAGCGGTATTCCTGCTCATGGAATCAAGCACATACTCAATGTGCTCACAGGTGAGCTGTGACAG
>JAZSQO010000182.1:0-4314 GCA_045538015.1 Acutalibacteraceae bacterium
GAGCGGAGAGGGTGACAGTCTGGCCGGGAGCGGCGATATCGGTAACGGGTTCGCCATCCTCATAGGCGGTGCCGGCAGCATCCATCCAGCCGATGAAGTCATAACCGGTTCTGACAAACTCGTTGGTGTTCAGAGCGGTGGGAGCGCCGCAGGGAATGGTCTGGTCGGCCATGGTGCCCTCGCCGCCGTTGGCGTCAAACTTGACGGTGTAGTCGTTGGGAGTCCACTGAGCCTGAAGAGTGATGTTCTTCTCGATCTTAGTAGTATCGAAGTTAAAGAACTCCTCGGAGAGAGAGCCGTCATCATTGACCAGCTTCCAGCCGTTGAAGGTATAGTTCTCTCTGGTGGCATTGAAATTGGTGGCGTAAAGCTGCTGATCCGCACCGTCGGAGCTGAAGGGGCGCAGCTTAAGGTCGTACTTGGCGACAGCGCCAACATTTTCAATTTTAGTGTCAACCAGACCGCCGTTGCCGTCATAGGTAACGACACGGCTGGGGACAACGCCGCAGTTGAAGGTCACGGAGAAGCCGTTGGCAATACCTTCAGCGGTAAGGGTCAGTACATGGTTGGGGTTAATGGAGTTTTCTCCCTCGAAGGGAGCAATGCTGACATTATCGGAGCAACCGGCAATCCGGCGCACGCCGTTCACGCCGCTCTTGCTGGTTTCCCAGTCCCAGGTGTAGGTGTTGTCAGCCTTGCTGCCATCCGGATCGTTCTTGTCGTCGGTGGCAGTGTCGGTGGCAATGGGGTTGACCTCGAGCACCCACCAGGTCTGACCTGCAACGGGAGCTCCGATGCTGTCGCCAGCCTTGAGCTTTGCGAGAATATCGGAGATGGGCAGGTTTATGGTCATGGTGCCGTTTTCATCGGTTTCAGCAGCAATATTATCGAAGCTGATGCGATGGGCATCGTGATAGGCATAACGCTCGTCCATGGTCGCGCCGTACTTGTCGAGCTTCAGCCAGAATGCGTCGTAAACACTGACATTAAACTTCAGACCTTTGACCGGAATGTCGGTCTGCGTCTGTCCGACATGATCCCACAGGACAGAATTGATAGTTATTGTGGCCTTCTGGTCACCTACGGCCGCGAAGACCGATGTGGGCAGTATGCTGAAGCACATGAGCAGTGCAAGCAGCACACTAACAATGCGTTTTGTCATTTTTGTTCCCTCCTGAACAAGATTATAATTGATTGCCCCCACATTCAGCAAGAGGCTATGAATCAGGGTAATTATACACCTGTGATGGTTTTTTGTCAATATTTTCAGGTTTGGAAGTATTACCCAAAAATCGCCGCGCCAGACCCTTGAAGAAGGCGCACGACTATGTTATTATAAATAAGTATCCATAAGAACCTTTTGAGGGATATCTTATGTATCTCTGCCATTGGAGGATATTATGATAACAGATTTTAAATTCGAGCCATGTCCGGACAGTTTTTCCGGCAAACGAACCTTCATCAGCTACCGCCGCGTCGATATCGGCAAAATCGGCACCCTTCCCCTTCAGCTTCACAGATATGGCGGCCCTACCTCTTATTTCTGGTACGACCGGGGCATATATCCGGGCGACGAATGGGAAGAAGTGATACTCTCTAACCTGAAAAAAAGCAGCTGCGTTGTTGCCTTTATAAGTGAAAACCTGTTCGTGAATGAGCCCGGCGCTGATATTCCCTATATGAAAAAGGAGTTGGAGCTGGCTCTAAACCTGAAAAAGCCCATCATCCCCATTTGCATCAACGGTTACAGGCCTGATATGCGGTCGCTTTCCGATGATAACCGAAAATTCTGGGAACAAATAACCAAACATCAGATCGTTGACTGTGAAAGAACCTTCGACCGTCAGCTCCTTGAACGCGTACACACGGGTATAAGCAGAGCCTTTGCCCACGACCGCAAAAAAAGCGGTGGTGAAGGCCAGCTCAAAGGAAGCGGCGCACTCTGGGCCGGTCTTTTCATTGTGGGAATTCTGCTGGCAATCCTCGTCCTTACTCTTCCCGACAAGGATACCGAGCCGCCCTTCTCGCTCGACCCGCCTGTTTTCACATCCTACAGTTCATCCTCCGCAATAAACAACGGAAGCAAGAAAGAGTATAACGAGATCCGAGCCTTTGACGGCAACTACGACACCTGCTGGCAGGAAAATATCCCCGGCAGCGGTATCGGTGAGTGGGTGATGTGCAGTGCCTTCTCCACCCAGTATGTCAACTCCATAACCATCTATCCCGGTCATTGCGCGTCTCAGAGCGGATTCGACAGAAACGGCAGACCGCTGAGCATGGAGGTAAGGCTGGGTGACGAAACCCGCACCGTTTCCATTACCGATGATTTCATGACTCCCACCACCGTTTCCTTTGACTCACCTGTGCCCTGCACCTCGGTGCGTTTTACCATTCTCGACGCCATTCCCGGTCTGGAATGGGATGACACCGCCATTGCGGAAATAATAATTGAGTAAACAAGCGGCAAAAGCTATGCCCGCGGTTCGTTTTCGCTGAACCGCGGGCAGTTTTTATTCTTCTCCCGGCTTTCTTCCCAGCTCGCGCTTCTTCAGGCCGTTGGCTCTGGCCTGCCTGCGCCAGTAGGAATGGGCACCGATCTTGTACATAAAACCCGGAAAGTCCACCGAGAGATATTCCTCACCGTGTTCCGTGCCGTTCGTTATGCAATCGGACAGCTTTTCAAGAGCCTTTCCCAGGGATCTTTTCGGGCCGTAGCCCATGGGGACGGCCTCCATCATGTCAAAGCCGCCTCCGCCGCCGAAGCCTATGGCTCCTCCCCACTTGGCGCCGCATCGCTCGCACCAGTTCCGAGCGATGCTCACGGCTGTTTCGCACTGGATGCCCTCGTAAAAGCCGCAGTTGACCACGACGAACACCCGGGCGTCCGGGCGCAGAGTCTTTTTCTGTTCCATCCGCTCCATGGCCGCCAGCAGGTGGGACGGAATGCCATCAACATACAGCGGGAAGGCCAGCACCACGGCATCGGACTCGCCTATCTTTTCCGAGGTATCCGGGGCGGAGATGTGCCGATGAGCGATGACACTTCTCTCCTCCACTCTGTCCACAAGGTATCGACCGATGGCGGCACACATTTCCCGGCTTGCGCTTTTCTTCGGCTTGGGACTGCCGCTGACCAGTGTTATCTTCATATTTCCACCTCCGCCGCCCGGTCGGCACTGTCATAAAAGCTGACATCCTTTACCTCGGCGTACCAGTTGTCCGCGTTGGCCTCCACCAGCTTCCGGGCGGTCTGCCGCTCGCTGTCGGTGAGTTCGCCGTAAAAGCGGACGCTCACCTCAAAGCTGTGGGCGTAGCGCTTTTTGTGATGAGTTTCGCCCTTGCTCTTCACCATGTACGGATGGAGATAGCCGATGGAGCGGTCAAGCACCAGCTTGACCTCCGGGGAATAGCTGCCGTATACACAGCGGCTGACGATGATCAGCCGCTCGCACCGGGACATATCCACAGCTATGCGACTGATGTTATCCTTTATAATGCACCTCCCCGGCGTTTTCACCCAGCAGCCAAAGCAGCCCACGCAGTGGCGGTATTCGCCGGATGCCTCGATGACCTCACAGCCCTCCGGCAGTCTGAGCCGGCTGCTGGCAATGTCGGTTACTATCAGAGTCATTTTCTTCCCTCTTTTCAAAAGGCACCGGACTGCCTTGCAGGCAATCCGGCGCCTTTAATCAAGCTTTATATTGCCTGAGCGATCACTCGCCCTTGATGAGGCTCTTGTACATACGGATGTAGGCGTTGGCGCTCTTGCCCCAGCTGTTGTCCTCGCCCATGGCGCGCTCCACCAGAATGGGCCAGCCTTCCTTGTCGTTGTAGCCCATGATGGCGCGCTCGATGCAGTAGAGCATATCGCGGCAATCATAGCTCTTGAAGGTGAAGCCGGTGCCTTCGCCGTCGCCGCTGTCGCGGACAGAGTCCTTCAGACCGCCGGTCTCGCGGACGATGGGAATGGAGCCGTAGCGCAGGGCGATCATCTGGGAAAGTCCGCAGGGCTCGCTCTTGGAGGGCATCAGGAAGATGTCGGAGCCGGCGTAGATCTTTCTGGAGAGCTCGGGTACGAAACCGAAGCAGGCCACCAGCTTATCCTTGTGCTTATCCTGCATCTCGCGGAAGAAGGTCTCGTACTCCCAGTCGCCGGAGCCGAGGATGACGAACTGCACATCGTTGTTGTACAGCAGCTCATCCAGCACCTCGCGGATGAGATCAAGACCCTTGTGGCCGACCATGCGGGTGACCATACCGATCAGCGGCACGTCGGCGCGCTCGGGCAGGAACAGGCGCTTCTGGAGTTCC
>JAZSQO010000001.1:0-21556 GCA_045538015.1 Acutalibacteraceae bacterium
GGAGAACGGGAATTGAGCGAAGCCGAGGACGAATCGTCGATGTCCACGGTGAACCCGCCCTTGCGCTGGAATCCGCTGTCGCCCATGGGCATGGAGCCTCTGCCGCCGGTCATGCCGAGGGGACGGCGGCGGGCGGGAGTCTCCACTCTGGGCAGGGTGTCGCCGGGAGCAGCTGCCTCCATATTGGGAAGGTCGGCCGGGGCGGGCTCAAAGCCGCCGGACTGCTCCACGGGCATTTCGGCGGGAGCGTCCATGGGAGCGGCGGCTTCCTCACCGAAGTTCTCCTCAAAGGCGGGCATTCCCTGAGGCTTGCGCATATTGCTGCTGGCAGGGATCTGACCGGGACGGTCATAGCTGGGAGCGGATGCGCGGCGATCCAGCATCTGCACGGAATCGGCCATCTCCTTGGTGTCCGGGCGCATGATCTCGTCGGTGGGCAGAGTATTGATAAGGGTCAGATGATCCTTGTAGGCGCGCAGGAGCTTGGTTTTGAATTCAGCGATATCGCGCTGCATTCTTTCCACGATGTCACGCTCGCGGTGGATCTCGGTCTGTGCGTTGGAAACGATCTTTTCCGCCTTGATGGTGGCATCCTTGAGGATGATTTCTGCCTTGTGCTTGGCATCGCGCAGAGAGGCGTCACCCACGCGCTGAGCGTTCATCAGGGCGCTGCGGATAGAATCCTCTTCGCTCTGGTACTCCTCCAGCTTGGCGGCAAGCACTTCGAGCTTCTTGACCAGCTCAGCGTTCTCTCTGAGCAGCGTATCGTAGGACAGCTGGACCTCGTCGATAAACGCCTCGACATCCTCGGCGCGGTAGCCGCCGAAGTTGGCCTTTCTGAAATTGACATTTCTTATCTCGTTAAGAGTAAGCATTTCTCATCCTCCTGAAGGGGTTTATTGTTCTTTTCTTTTTAGAAAAACACGCCGTTGTTTTCCAGCTCGCCCAGAACATCGGCACCGATAAGTCCCACGTTGAAGGGCGTGATTATGTAGGTGTTGTTGGCGATGCGCTTGAGCTGGCCGTTGTGGGCATAGGCCGCGCCGCTGAGGAAGTCGACCACCCGGCGGGAAATATCCTTGCCGGTCTGCTCAAGGTTGAGCACCACGGTGCGCTTCTCGATGAGATGGTCGGCGATCTCCGCCACCTCTTCAAATCTGGTGGGCTTGACGATGACCACCTGCAGCTTGGCCGTGGCGTGGATGGAAACCACCTTGTCGTCGCGGCTGACGCGCTCGCTGCTCACGGTCTGCTCACGGCCGGCATAAGAGTCACGGTCACGGGCGGACTCGTAAAAATCCTCGTCGTAGGCTTCGTAGAAATCTTCCTCTTCCTCATCCGCGGGGCCATTGAAATAGTCCCTGATTCTGTCAAACAGTCCCATAATTTCCTCCTATCATTTGTAAACACGCGCTCCATACAGTGACGAGCCTATTCTCACCATGTTGGAGCCTTCTTCGATTGCCTGCGCGTAATCCGCGCTCATTCCCATCGAAAGATATTCCATCCTAACATTTCTATTATCGTGGTTTTTGCTCTGAATGTCAATAAACAGTTTATGTATTTTCTCAAAATACACCCGGGTATTGTCGGGATTGGGGTCAAAAGGCGGTATAACCATCAGTCCGCTGACCCGCAGGCGGGGCATTTCCGCCGTTTCAAAGACCAGCTCCTCCGCCCGGCCGAGGTCTATACCCGACTTGCTTTCCTCCTCACCGATGTTTATTTCTATCAGGCATTCAAGATCCTTGTCCAGCGCCTGAGCGGCACGGGACAGCTCCTGAGCCAGCCGAGCCGAATCCACCGACTGAATCATTCCCGCCATGGACACGGCCTTGCGGGCCTTGTTGGTCTGCAGGTGGCCGATGACGCTGACCCGCAGGCCGTCCTCCGGGATAAGCAGGCTGTCGTACTTGGAGGCCAGCTCCTGCACCCGGTTTTCTCCGATGTGGCGCACTCCCAGCTCGATGGAGCGGTTTATATACTCCACCGGAACGGTCTTGGTCACCGCCACCAGCTCGATATCCTCCGGCCGGCGGCCGCTTTTCACCGCCGCCTCGGCCATGCGCTCGCGTATGAGCTTGAGGTTTTCCTCCACCGCGAGCATCCGCTCATCGGCCTGGATTGATAATCTGTCCATCATATACCCTCCCGGGATTGATAATCACATTGTCGTACATCTTGAGGTAGCCGTCGTCGACATTGTATTCGCACAGCACCTTGCTGCCGGTCTGATAGACCACCATGACGCGTCGGAATTTGATTTCGTTGCCCCACATGATGTACACGCCCTTCTGGGTGAAGGTCACATTTTTTGGCAGCTTGAGGCCGTCAACGATCATGCTTATCGCCGTGGACGGCTCGTTTATCAGCCGCTGTGCCGCCGCTGCATAAGGGCTTTCCGGTGCCTGCGCGTCGGCATCCGAACCGGAAACCTCCGGCTGCTCCTCAAAGAGCTGAGGATACAGAGCCTTCGCCAGAGCCTCACGGCCCTCGATGTCGTAGTCCTCGATGTCAGAGGAGGAAACGGTGGCCTCGCGGGTCACGATGCTGCCCTCTCCTATTTCCAGACCGCTGTAGCTGCTCAGCTCGATGGTGATGGGCTGTATGCGCACAGTGGACAGCTCGGAAACCATGTAGCTGCATTCAAAAATGAGTATCTTGCGGGAAGAGTCGGCTCCGGTGTTGACCCTCACCAGCTTTGCGTCTATGCTGTCCAGCTCGGAATAGGTCAGGTAAAGCTTGTAGTAATTCTGCTTAAAGGAGCCGTCGCTGTTCTTTGCCAGCCGATCGGCCTCCTCGGCGCTGACCTCGCAGGCCATGTACCAGATATAATCGTCGGCGATCTTTCCCACGATGGAGGTGTCGTTGGGCTCGGAGCGCACGGACATTATCTCGTCCAGCTTTTCCGGGGTCAGAGTGGCGCATATCTCGGTGTTGAGCAGGCTTTCATAGCCGTCGGCCTGACTGATGTAATAACCGGAAAGAGGCGAATTGAGCTGACCGGGCTGCTCCGGATAGCGTGCCTTGAGGTCTGCAAGCTCATTTTCCAGCTCCTTGACCTTTTCGGAAAAGTCGTCCACCACACGGGTGGCTACCTGAGTTTTATTGAGCATATAGAGCAGTTCCTCGGACACCTCGGCCGCGCCGGAGGCATCGCCGTCAAAGATAAGCTCGGAAAGATCCAGCAGCTCCTCGCGGATGGCCTTTTCCAGAGCCGAAACCTCCGAAGCGCTTTCCTCGCCGGCGGTGGCCATGCTCTCAAACTGAGCCAGCGCTTCCTCTATCTCAGCCATGCGCTCGTAGGCCCGGGCCTCGTCGGTGGAGCGGAAGATGTTGGCCACCGTCTCGCCCTTGGACACCTTGCCGCCGTTGTCGATGGCGCTGACGATAACGCCCTGCCGCTCGCTGGTCACCACACGCTCGTTGCGGATGGCCACGCCCGTTGTCTCGATGTTGTCCGACAGAGTGACCATCACCACCTGCCGGGTATCCGACCGGGAGCCGGAGCAGGACACCGCGTTAATGGCGCAGGCCACGCCGATCAGTATCACCGCCGCCAGAATGAGCATTTTATGCCACGGCTCCAGCTTTGTTTTCTTTTTGGCTCCGCTCTGCTTGGGCGCGGAGACCGGCTTTTCGGCGGGCTTCGGCGCCGTCTGGGCGGCCGGAGCCTTCTTTTCCTGAGGCTTTGCTTCACTCCGTCCGGCGGCCTTGCGCGCCGCGTCCTGAGCGCGGCTGCCCTGACGCTGGGAGCCGCCTCTGACGCTGTTCAGCTGGCCGGAGGCGCTTTTGCCCTTGGTCGTGCCTGCCTTGCTGCCGGAGTTCTTTTTGCCTATGTTTTTACTCTGTGCCATTGTTGATCTCCTTAGCTGTCCTGCCGCTGTTGTTATTGCGCACCGATGAGCTCCATAGCGCGCTGGGCGGCGGTCTGTTTATCGTTCTGTTCATCCATATACAGCCGGGCGATGCGTTCATCCCGGCCAAACCACGAAATCTGACGCTTGGCATACCGGCGGGTGGCCTGTCTGAGGCTTTCCAGCGCCTCCTCCAGAGAGCACTGTCCCTCGAGATAGGGCCTGAGCTCCTTGTAGCCGATGGCCTGAACCGCCGTGCCCGCTTCGTTTTCCGCACAGAATCGGCGAGCCTCATCCAGAAGGCCGTCGGCCATCATCATGTCCACCCGGCGGTTGATGCGGTCGTAGAGAACCTGCCGGTCGTGATAGAAAAGCCCCACCGACCGGGTGTCGTATTCGCTGGGGCGGCTGCGCGACTCGGCTATGTGCTGTGTCATGGTGATGCCGGTGGCCCGGTACACCTCGATGGCTCTTATTATCCGTTTGTGGTCGGCAGGCGCCAGACGGGCCGCCGACTCGGGATCAAAGACCGCCAGCTCGGCCAGCAAAGCCTCTCCTCCCTCTTTTTCCGCCCGGAGCCGAAGCTCCTCCCTCAGTCCGGGATCGGCGGCACCTTCGGAAAACTCTATGCCGTCGGTCAGCGAGCTGTAGTAAAGCCCGGTGCCTCCGCACAGAATGGGCATCTTTCCCCGGGCGGATATATCGGCAATGATCTCCTTTGCCCGGGCGACATACTCCACCACCGAAAAGCTCTCCGTGGGTTCGATGATGCCCACCATATGGTGCGGTATGCCCTCCTGCTCCGAGGGTGTCGGAGCCGCCGTGGCAATTGTCATGCCTCGGTATATCTGCATCGAGTCGCAGGACACCACTTCGCCGTCCAGCCGGTGAGCCAGCTGCACCGCGAGGGCGGTTTTGCCCGAGGCCGTGGGGCCTACCACCGCGACAAGTCTTGTTTTTTCACTCATGTGTATGTTCCTTACTGAATACGCCCGAAGCTCTTTTCCAGCTCCCGGCGCTTGAGCACCGTGTATATGGGCCGTCCGTGGGGGCAGTAGCGCACCTCGGGATTGGCCATCAGCCGGGCGACCAGCGCCGCCAGCTCCTCCTTGCTGCTGCGGTCTCCGCCCTTGATGGCGGCACGGCAGGCAACGGTATGCAGGGCGTGATCCATCCGCTCGGTGACCAGAGCGTCCTTTTTTACTCCCAGATTGCCGGCGATCTCGGCTATTGTCCGGGCGATCTCTCCCGTTTCTATTATCATGGGAGCGGAACGCACCAGTATGGTTCCCGGGCCGAATTCCTCGATCTCAAAGCCGGATTTCTCCAGCAGGGCGATGTTCTCCAGCAGAGCCTGACCGTGCAGCTTGTCCAGCGTCACCGCCACCGGCTCCAGAAGCATCTGGGCGCTTCCACCGGGCATATTCTGCCGCAGCTGCTCGTATATCAGCCGCTCGTGGGCGGCGTGCTTGTCGATGACCACAAGCTCGTCTCCCGACTCAAGCAGGATGTAGGTGTCAAAGGCCTCGCCCACGATGCGGTAAGCCGGCAGCTCCTCTTCCCCGGCAAAAACGGTTTTCGCCGGTTCTTCGGTCGTGTCGGGCACTGTTTCCGCATGACGCTCTTCTATACTCGAGGTAATATTATCGTTTGATATTTCGTTTTCAGGCTCTTTCGCTGCCGAAATTCCTGCCGAAGCCGTCGGACGGACATCGGGCAGCTCGTCGGCGGTTATGTCTATATTCCCCTTTGGCCGGGTGGTCTCCGGGCGTTCGGGGAGAATTCTCCCCAGCCCGGAATCCCTGACCTGCAGCACCGAAGAAATTTCCTTCGGTGCCACGGTTTTCACCTCTTCAAAGGCTTCTCTCAGACTGTCCGAAACAGTTTTTGAAACCTCGCTCACCCTCGGCTGAATCGGCTCCACAGGCTTCGCGGCCGCGGGTCGAACACCCTGCGCACCGCTCATTGCCTGAGCGATGGTGGCCTGCACCGGCGGCGCCGGCTGAGGCGGCGCAAACAGCGACGGGTCGGGCCGTTCGGGCTTCATCTGTATCTCCCGGCGGGAATTGCAGGCGTTGAGAGCGGTTTTCACCGCGCCGTAGACCGCGTCGAAGATAGGCTTTTCGTTGGTGAAGCGCACCTCCAGCTTGGCCGGATGGACGTTGACATCCACCGCCGAGCAGTCGATGTAGGTATACAGCACGCAGGCCGGATGCCTGCCCACCATGATGGAGCCTTTGTACGCCGCTTCTATGGCCGCCTGCATGGTCTTGCTGCGGCAGTAGCGGCCGTTGATGAAGAAGGTCTGCATCACGCTGTTGGGGCGGGATTCGGTGGGCTTGCAGGTGTAGCCCTCCACCTTTACTCCTCCCGAGGCGTAGCTGACCGGGATAAGTCCTTCAAAAAACTCCCGCCCGAACACGGCGTAGACCGCCGAGGCCAGCTTGCCGTCGCCGGGAGTGGAGAGTATCTGCTTTCCCTCTCTGACGAACCGGAAGGCCACCTCCGGATGGGAAAGGGCAAGGCGGTCAAGCAGAGAAGCCACCGCCACGCCCTCCTTGACGTCGGTCTTGAGGAACTTGAGGCGGGCGGGCGTGTTGTAAAAAAGGTCACGCACCACGATGGTGGTTCCCCGGGCGCAGCCGCACTCGGAAAAGACCTTTTCCTCGCCGCCCTCAATAATATAATGGGTTCCCGGCTCGTCGGAGGAGGTGGAGGTTATAAGCTCCACCTTGGACACGGCGGCAATGGAGGCCAGCGCCTCTCCTCTGAAGCCGAGAGTGGCGATGGAGTCAAGATCCTCGCCCTTGGATATCTTGCTGGTGGCGTGGCGGAGAAAGGCCTTGGGCACATCGTCCCGGTCGATGCCTTCGCCGTCGTCGGTGATACGGATATAACGCACGCCGCCCGACTTGATCTCCACCGTGACCGCTCCGGCCCCGGCGTCTATGGCGTTCTCCACCAGCTCCTTGACCACCGAGGAGGGTCTTTCCACCACTTCTCCCGCGGCTATCAGCTCGGCTGTGTGCTTGTCGAGAACATTTACCTTGCCCATGGCTTCATCTCCTTTCGCCGTATTGTATTATATCGCCTAAATATTTCTGTCGGTATTCATTCTTTGACCATTCTGGAGAGCTTATCCAGAATGCCTATGGCCTCCATCGGGGTCAGGCTGTTGACATCCAGCTGCTTGAGCCGGATGACCGCCTCCTGCTCTCCCGGAGGAGTGAAGGACATGGTCATCTGCCCCGTCATCTGGGAGGGCGCGGTCTGGGCCTTGCCCGATTCCAGCTCTCTGAGCACCACCTTGGCCCGCTTGATGACCGAGTCGGGAACTCCGGCCAGCTTGGCCACCTCGATGCCGTAGCTGTCATCGGCGCCTCCGCGCACGATGCGGCGCAGGAAAATGATGTCGTCGCCGTGCTTCTTGGCGGCGATATTGTAATTCTTGACGCCCTTCATGGTCTCCTCAAGGACGGTCAGCTCGTGGTAATGGGTGGCGAACATGGTCTTGGCTCCCAGACGGCGGCGGTCGGCGGCGCATTCCAGCACTGCCCGGGCGATGCTCATGCCGTCAAAGGTGGAGGTGCCCCGGCCTATCTCGTCCAGAATAAGCAGGCTGTCTCCGGTGGCGTTGCGGAGTATATCGGCCACCTCGCTCATCTCCACCATGAAGGTGGATTTGCCGGTGGAAAGGTCGTCGGAAGCACCCACGCGGGTGTAGATGCCGTCCACTATGCCGATTTCCGCCGAGGTGGCGGGCACAAAGCATCCCGCCTGAGCCATCAGCACGATAAGGGCGGTCTGGCGCATATATGTTGATTTACCGGCCATGTTGGGGCCGGTGATTATGGCCACACGGTTCTCTCCGTTGTCCAGCGTAACATCGTTGGGCACAAAGGGAACATCCAGCAGAGCCTCCACCACCGGGTGGCGGGACTCGCTGAGGATTATCTTGCCCGAGGTATTGACCAGCGGGCGGGTATAGCGGTTGTTGACCGACACATTGGCAAAGGAGCACAGCACATCCAGCCGCGCCACGGCGGCGGCGGTGCTCTGCACCCGCTCAAGCTGGCCGGCAACGATGGAGCGCACCTCGTCAAAGAGCTGATACTCCAGCTTGTACAGCCGATCCTGAGCGCCCAGCACGCGACCCTCCAGCTCCTTGAGCTCCTGAGTGATGTACCTCTCGCAGTTGGTCAGGGTCTGCTTTCGTATGTATTCCTGAGGAACCTGATCCTTATAGGAATTGGTTATTTCAATATAGTAGCCGAACACACGGTTGTAGCCCACCTTGAGCTTGGGTATGCCGGTTTTCTCCCTCTCGGATGCCTCCACCCGGGCGATGAAATCCTTGCCTCCGCTCATGTCGTCCCGCAGAGCGTCGGCCTCGGCGCTGTAGCCCGGACGGATGATGCCGCCCTCCCGGACGGTCTGGGGCGGGTCGTCCACAATGGCCGACTCGATCAGCTGAGCCATATCCTCAAGGCAGTCTATTTCTTCATATATCGCCCGCAGCTCCGAGGAGGACACGCCCTTCAGCGCCTCCTTCAGCGGCGGCAGCTGAGCGGCGGTAAAGGCCACCGACCGCAGCTCCCGGGCGCCGGCGGAGCCGTACACGATGCGGGTCATTATGCGTTCAAGGTCGCCCATGCCGGTAAGCGCGTCCACGATGGCGTCCCGCAGCATGGCGCTGCCGGTCAGCTCCTCCACGGCGTTGAGGCGGGCCTGTATGCGGGTGGGATTGACCAGCGGCTGCTCTATCCACTTGCGGATGAGCCGCTTGCCCATGGCAGTCTTTGTGCGGTCGAGCACCCACAGCAGAGAGCCTTTTTTCTCTCCGTCCCGCATGGTCTGGCACAGCTCGAGGTTGCGCCGGGCGGTGTGGTCAAGGCGCATGAACTGGTCGCCGAAATAGTATCTCAGCGAGGTC
Organism: Acutalibacteraceae bacterium; assembly: GCA_045538015.1. GTDB lineage: Bacteria > Bacillota > Clostridia > Oscillospirales > Acutalibacteraceae > SIG598. Next base: position 8,791 of record JAZSQO010000001.1, read on the forward strand.
ATGCGCTCCATATTGTGCTTCTGGGTGCGGTAGAGGTACTGCAGCAGAGCGCCCACCGCCCTCACGGCCGCCGGCCGCTCGGATACGCCCTGCTCCTCAAGGTTCTGTCTGCCGAAGCGCTCCTCGGCCTGCCGGACGCACCGGTCGCAGTCGTACATTTCGTCCTCACCCGGCTCCACGGAGATCTCCGGCCGCTGGGTGAGATATTCCTTCAGCCCGCTGAGGGAATAGGTTCCCGGGCTGAGCAGCAGCTCGCTGGGCGAATACCGGGAAAGCTCGTCTCTCAGGCGGCCCATGATATCCGAGCCTTCAAGAGAGGTGACAAAGGTCTCGCCGGTGGAAACATCGGCAAAGCACACGCCGCATTCTTCACCCTCAGCAAAAACAGAGCATATGTAGTTGTTGCGCGCCTCGTCCAGCATGGAACTTTCGGTCACCGTACCGGGAGTTATGATGCGCACGATCTCCCTTTTCACGATGCCCTTGGCCTGAGCCGGATCCTCCATCTGCTCGCAGATGGCCACCTTGTAGCCTCTGGCCACCAGCCGGGCCACATAGCCCTCGTAGGAATGGTAGGGCACGCCGCACATGGGCGCGCGCTCCTCAAGGCCGCAGTCCCGCCCGGTCAGCACCAGATCCAGCTCCTGAGAAACGGTTTTCGCGTCCTCAAAGAACATCTCGTAAAAGTCGCCCAGCCGGAAAAACAGCAGGGTCCCGGGATTCTGCTCCTTGATCTCGAGGTACTGCCTCATCATGGGAGATAATTCAGCCACGCTCATCACTGCCTTTGCTCAGAATGAAGTGTGCCGGCCCCGTTTGCTGTGCGGCGCCGGCACATAGTTGATTGATAGGGATCAGTTGCAGCCGTGGCAGTGACCGCAGTCGCCGCCGCAGTGGTGCTCTTCCTCGGCCTCGGGGTCGAAGGTCATGGGATCCTCGCCGTTGACGGCAGCGGCCAGAATGGCGACCACATTCTGCATCAGATGGTCGATCTTGTCCTTGCACTCGTTGTATCTGATCATGTTGATGTTGCTCATGATGGCGTCGTAGCTGTCCTGGATCTGGGCGCCGATCTCGTCAATGTTGGCGTCGTCCTTGGCGGCTTCCATCTCGCCCTTCTGCATCAGTTCGTTGAAGTCAACGATCATCTTCTGGAGGTCGGCATCGTTGTCGTTGGCGATCTTGGCGTCGCAGAGAGCCTTGTACTCGGGTTCCTGCTGGATTGCTGCGCCCATCTCGCGGGCCATTTTAATGATGTCCATGTTTTGTGTTTCCTTTCGGTGTTGTAATTATATGATATTGATAATCATGCGGATTTTTCGGTGCATCACACGATGCGGCCGGTGAGGGTCCAGTTCCGGGCCGAGGTGATTTCCACATCGGCAAAGCGGCCCAGCATATCCTCCTGACCCGGCGCATCTATGATGACATTTCCGGCGGTGCGGCAGGACAGCCGGCCCTCGTCGGGAGATTCCTCAACCAGCGTGCGCACCACCGTGCCCACCGAGGCGGCGCATCGTTTGGCGGCGATGCTTTCCTGCAGGCGGAGCAGACGGTGCATCCGGTCGGCCTTTTCCTCCCGGGTGACGGGATCCTCCATCTGAGCCGCGGGCGTACCCGGGCGGGGAGAATAAATGAATGTATAAAGAGAAGTGAAGCCCACTTCCTCAATGAGCGAAAGCGTTTCGGCAAACTGCTCCTCGGTCTCGCCGGGGAAGCCCACGATCACATCGCTGGTGATGGACAGGTCTGGCATTCTCTCCCGGGCGGCCTTTATGAGGGAAAGATAATGCTCTCGGTCGTAGCGCCGGTTCATCTGCCGCAGAATCTCGCTGGAGCCCGACTGGAAAGGCAGGTGAAGATGACGGGCCACATGAGAGCGCTCCGCCATGGCGTCCAGCAGCTCCTCGCTGCAGTCCTTGGGATGGCTGGTCATGAATCTGAGCCAGTATTCTCCCTCATAGGCATCCAGACGGCGAATGAGGTCGGCAAAGTCGGCCTTTCCGCCCTCGCCCACCCGGTAGCTGTTGACATTCTGACCCAGCAGGGTGATATCCTTGTAGCCGGCGGCGAGAATGCCGCGGAATTCCTCCTCCACCATCTCCGGACGGCGGCTGCGCTCCCTGCCCCGAACATAGGGCACGATGCAGTAGGTGCAGAAGTTGTTGCAGCCGTACATTATCGGCAGCCACGCCCGTATGCCCCGGTCGCGGTATATGGGCACATCCTCGTGTATGGAGGAATCCTCCTGAGACAGCTCAAAGACCCGCTTGCCGCCGGTAAGGTGAGCGTAAAGCAGTTCCGGCAGACGGTGGATGACATGGGTACCGAACACAAGGCTCACATAGGGAAAACTCTCCCGGATGCGCTGAGCCACCTGCTCCTGCTGCACCATGCAGCCGCAGAGGCAGATAATGGTGTTCGGATAACGGCGCTTCAGGTGCTTGAGGGCGCCAACATTGCCGTAGACACGATCCTCGGCGTGCTCACGCACAGCGCAGGTATTGTACAGAATAAGATCGGCCTCGTTCACATCCTGAGTGAAATCAAAGCCCATGGCGGCAAGGAGGCCGCTGATGCGCTCTCCGTCGGACACATTGCCCTGACAGCCGTAGGTGTGCACAAAGGCAAGGGGACGGTCGTTGCGGGTGCGCTGCTCCATGATGGCCGCCACCAGCTCGATATAGTTCTCTCCGGCAGCACTGCCGGCACGGGACATTTGCAATTGATTGCCTCCCAACGGCGTGAACACGCCATTTGATTGTACCACTAAAGCCGGATATTATCAAGACATAAGATTTCTTATGTAAAGCAAGATCACCTCTAACGGCACACCCGACCAGTTTCTATTATAATTGATTTGAGGGCAGGTGTCAATGGACGAGCGTTCCAAACCGGGGCATCTCATTTCCTCCGCTTCTATTGACATTTTCCGGCATCGGGCGTAGGATAAACGGGCATAATAATACGCGCAGGAGGTTTATCATGGATGTATTGAGAGCCATCGCCGAATGGCGCACACCCTTTCTTGACGATCTTTTTCTTATCCTGACCAAGCTGGGTGAGGAGGCAGGCGTAATCGTGGCTGTCGCCGTGCTGTACTGGTGCGTCAGCAAAAAGACAGCCTACGGCCTCGGTTTTGCCTATTTCTTTTCCGGCCTCGCGGTCAATTCCCTCAAGATAGGCTGCCGCATCGACCGCCCGTGGATACTCGACCCGGCCTTCAAGGCGGTGGAGGCCGCCAAGGCTCACGCCACCAGCTATTCCTTCCCCAGCGGACACACCCAGAGCGCCACCGCCCTCTACGGCACCCTTGGCCTTAAGGTCAGAAACGGATGGCTCAAGGCGCTTTTCTTATCCTTCATCCCCATCGTCGGCTTTTCCCGTATGTACCTCGGCGTTCACACTCCGGCAGATGTGCTGGTCAGCTTCGGTGTTACCGGCGCCATCGTCGTTATGTTCGCCCTGCTCTGCCGCGACAGCGAACCCTCCGTCACCTTCTTTGCCGTGGCCGGCTCGGTGCTTGCGGCGTGTGCCTTTGCCGCTCTGGGCTATTCTCTCCATCTTCACAGCCGCGGAGTCATCGCCTACGATTACGCCTCGGACATCAGCAAAATGGTGGGCGCGGCCATCGGCTTTGCGGCAGGCTGCATTCTCGAGCGCAAATTTATCGACTTTGATCCCAGAGACGCCAGACTGTGGCAGCACGCGGTCAAGCTGGTCGTGGGCATCGGCGTCACCCTCGGCCTCAAGGCCGGACTGAAGCCGATCTTCGCCCTCATCGACAGCCAGTCACTCGTGCTGGACGCCCTGCGCTACGCCATCCTTATCCTCTGGGTGGTCGTTGTCTGGCCGGCTGTTTTCTCCCGGCTGTTCAGCCCCTCCGGCGAGAAAGATGCCGCAGCACAGAACTGACAACCGAAATACAAATCAGAACAGCGGCCGCTGTGACCATCCGTCACGGCAGCCGCTGTTTTCATAGTCTTTTAGGCATCAGCCCAGCGCATCGTAAAGATTGCGCAGCTTTTCAATGGAATGCCTGCGCTGGATCACCAGAGAGGATCCGTAGAGGGTCGCGTACATCATAAAATATTCGCTGCAGGCGGAAATGGTGTTGCTCTCGGTCACATTGAACAGGGTGAAGGGCAGCGTGGTTCTGACCAGCAGAGCCGCCTGCTCTTCCTTGACGTGCAGCTCGCAGTCAGGCATATCCCCTTCGTCAACGATCACATAATAATTTGGATATTTTTCCAGCAGGGAGAGTATCCTCGCCAGATGCAGACGGTACTCACCGGCTGTGTAGAACCGCGAGCCGTTGGGCAGCAGCAGAGAAGGCGACATCGTTGCCTCGCCGTTCAGCACCTGCTCAGCCTTGTGAGGCCGGATGATCTCGATGAATCTGTTGCCGCTGGCCAGATTCTCCTCGAAGGTGCTCTGGATCGAGCGGAGCACCTTGATTATCTGCCGATGCTCCGGGTCGGTGAACACCTGCTCCATTTCGTTGATAATGGGCACCGGCAGCGATGTGCAGGACATACCCATCCATTTGCTCATACCGCCCGCGGTGATATCGTGGAACCGGAGCAGCTCCTCGGAAAAGCGAACCGGGTCTCTCCGATAAACGCAGGCCTCCATCAGCGGCACGCACTTGTCCAGATACTTGGAGAATATCACCTGATCGTCCTCGATGGCACGCTTGTCGTAGCACACATATGTGGTGCCGCATTCGTGCTGATCTCCCACCGCCGTGGAGGTAAGTGTAAAGTTGCCCGGGGCGATTATCATCAGCTTGCGGAAAATGCCGTCCCGCAGGCGGGGATAATAAAAGGAGGTCAGCGCGCCGGTCATGTACACCGGCATCCATCTTTCAAGAGATTCGATGGCCATGGACGAGTCCCGGAAGGAGGACACGATCCTGCGCAGAGTGAAGCCCATCTCGGCCAGCTTCATAATGCGGCCAAGGAGAATATTGCTGTAGTCCCGCTCCTGCATCATCCAGTCCAGATTCTCATCGCTTATGAGCAGCACCTCGCAGGGCTCGCCGTAGCTGATCAACTTGTCGAGACAGTCGATCACCGACGCCCGACGGCCTTCGTTGCCGTAGTAGATGTGAGCGGTGGTCTCGTTCATCAGAGCGCCGGAGCTCCCTCCGGGCACATGGTCGCTGTACCTTATCTGGCCGTCATAGCCCTCAAAGCTGCGCATGAAGTTGCCCAGACGGGTGCTGGAATCAGACTGCTTGGAGCGGAACCACCGGCACATAATGTCCGCGGTGTACTCCACACTCCTGTCCTGCAGAAGCCCTTTTTCTCCTATGGTCTCCGCCAGCGCTGACCGCTGGTAGTCACTGACGCATCTTGAGGCGAAAAACTCCGCCATTTTCTCTATTGTATGCACCCGCTTGGGTGTGTTTCTTGTTCCGTTCTTGAGCCGGCTGACCTGAGAGGGATCCACATCGGCCGCCCTCGCCAGCTCGGCATTGGTAGCTCCGCTCAGATTGAGCAGAAAGGTAAGCTTTTCAGAAAAGGTCATAATTCTCTCCTCCTGAGGCTATTATATCATTATTATACCATATTGTTATACTCAGGACAAGACGAATCGGTCATTTTTTGTCAAGGCGTGGAAAAAGATTGCCTTTCAAGGTCAATCGTTGTCACTTTTCGTGACATTCTGTCGGTCATGGGGCACTTACTCCGCTCCCTCGCTTTTCCACTGCCGGCCGGTGTGGTCGATGGTGTATTCTCCGGTGTAGATATTCTTCGATATGGGCACAAAGGTGTATCCGTCGGCCAGCAGCCGCTCGATAAGCGCCGGCAGAGCCGCCGGCGTGTTTTTAGCCGCGTTGTGGAAGAGGCATATCGAACCGGGCGCCGCCTTTTCGCACACCCTGCCGCAGATGTCCTGAGGAGAAAGATCCTTCCAGTCGAGGGAGTCAACATCCCACTGGATACAGTACATTCCCAGCTCGCCCAGCACCTCGATAAGCCCGTCGCAATACTCGCCGTAGGGCGCGCGGAACAAGGTGGGACGCACGCCGGTGATGGCTTCGATGCGGTCGTTGCAGTTTTCTATCTCCTGCCGCATCTGCTCTCTTGAAAGTTTGGACATATGCGGGTGGGTGTCCGAATGGTTCATGATCTCGTGTCCGGCATCGCTGAGGGCCTTGACCGATTCCGGATACTTTTCCACCCATTCGCCCACAAGGAAGAAGGTGGCGGTGATGTCGTACTTGCCCAGAATGTCAATGAGGGTCTGGGTGTCCTCGTTGCCCCAGGCGGCGTCAAAGGAGATGCTGATGACCTTGTCATCCTCCTCCCTGCCCACGGCGTAAATGGGCAGCAGACGGGTCTCGGTGGACGCGGTCATGGCCGCGGCTCCTCCGGTGACCGCCGCCAGGGTAGCCACCATGAGTACAGCGCACAGCGCGGTCGCAAATATCTGCCTTCTGCCAAAGATTCTGTAGATGTCCATGCTATGACCTCCGGTTGATTTTCTGGTCAATTTATATGGCCTTCCCTCCCGCTGTATGTGCATTTATCCTCGAATGTCAGGCTGCTGCTCTCTTACGCCGGTTTGGTACTTGACCGTGTATAATAAGGTATGCTATAATTTCTTATCGTGAAGAGGTATGTGATTTTGCCTTTATTTCCGCCATCATTCACCGCTTTCCCTATCCGGGGCGAAGCATAGGAGTAATTGAATTTATGAAAAAAAAGATCGCTTCCGTTTTTCTCTGCATCTGCCTTCTTTTCCTTTCTGCCTGCAGCGCGCCCACCATTACCATGTGCGCCGGGGCGGGCCCGCAGCCGGAGGACACCGTCGATGAGTTCTTTGCCTGCCTCAGATCCGGCGATTACGACGGCGCCGACTCGCTGATACAGAATCTGAGCACCCTCGGCATGGACGGCACCTTCGCCAGCGAGCTCCATTCCCAGATGGCCCGGTACCTCACCGAGAGCCGCAGCTACACCACGGTAGGCGAATGCGTCGTCCGCGGACACAGCGCCGAAATGACCATAGCCCTTACGGTGCTGGACTTCCGGAAGGTGGAGTCCACTCTGACAGAAACCACTACCGCCGCCGTTTCGGCGCTGGAATACGAGGGCACCGAGGTGGACGACGCCATGCTCGACGGGATCATCCAGTCCTCTCTGGCGCAGATAATGGCCGCTCCCACCGCATTCTACTCCACCGAGGAGATCGACCTGCAGCTGCGCTACGAAGGCGGCCAATGGCTGCTGATCTGCTCGGACGAGCTTTACTCCGCACTGATCGGACACATAGTTTAACTGAGAGGTAACTCCATGAGCTACAGACCTGACAATTACGACCGCTACGGCAGGCCCGCCGGCAGAGCCGATTCCCGCGATCCCAGATTCGGCGGCTATATCCCGGCGGACGATCAATTTGACGACGACTTCGATGATGATTTTGACGATCTCTTCGACGATGGATTCGACGATGGGTTTGACGACGGATTTGACGACGGCTTCGATGACGAGTGGGCTTCGGTAGAGACATCTCCAATCCCCGCTCCGGCTCCTCCCCGCCGTCCCGCCGACGAACCCCCATATTCCTCCTGTGACACCCAGTTTGAGGATGACTTCGACGACGAGCCTTACGGTGCCGAGGAAAGCTATTACCGCGGCCGGGACACCCGTCCCGCGCCTCAGCCCGTCGCCCCCGTTGCTCCCGCCCGCCGCCAGCCGGCAGAGCCTCCCCAGGACGATCTGTGGGGCCGACCCGCGTCCTCCCCTCAGAATCACTCCGCCGCCCCCGGGCTTCATTTCAGTCTGCTTTCCAAGCTGCTCCTCGCGGCGCTGGCTCTGGTGTGCGTACTTTCCTCCCTGCTCGTTCCCGCCGGCTCCATAATCAACCAGACGGTGGTCAACGAGTCCCAGCGCTCCGCCTTCTTCGACCTGAATCAGGGGTTTGACCTTATATCCTCAAATGTCATCAACAGCGTAAACGGTCTGCCCAAGGTCTATGTTCTGCCCATGAACGAAAGCCCCTCGCCCGAGCCTCAGGAGGACGGCTACTCCTTCTACACCGATGAGGACGGCGACCGGCACGATGTGTACACCGACGAGACCATTTCCGTCGACTGCAGCCGCAAGTACTATCAGGTAGACGAATACAGAGTTGTGGCTGTTGTGGCCCGGGTCAAGATCAGCCATCCCTCCCAGCTCCGCTCGGCCTTTGCCGGCGGAGAGTACGGCAGTGTGCGTGAGCGTCCCTCCAAGATCGCTGCCCGTGTCAACGCGGTGGTGGCTCTCAACGGAGATTTCTACAACTATGCCGGCCACGAAAACCACATCCTCATCCGCAACGGCACCCTTTATCGTCCTTCCGTGTCCACCACCGGCAACTCGGTTCTTTTTATCGACAGCCACGGCGATTTCCGCATCATACCCTTTGCCCAGTTTGACTCCAGCGGCGTCCTCTCCGACCCGGACAATCCGGTGTATCACTCCGTCAACTTTGGCCCCGCTCTGGTGGTTGACGGCAAGACTATAATCAACAACTACTCCACCGTACACTTCTACGGCGCGCGAAACCCTCGTTCCGCTCTGGGGCAGACCGGCCCGCTGGAATATGTGTTTGTCGCCGTTGAGGGCCGTTCTTCGGTATCCAAGGGCCTTTCCGTTGACTGTCTGGCCAAGCTGATGGCCTCGCTGGGCTGTGTGCAGGCCTACAACGTGGACGGCGGCCAGAGCAGTATGCTGGTCTTCAACGACGAGCTGTACAACCATGTATCCAACGGCAGTGAGCGCAGCTTCGGCGATATTCTCTATTTCGCCTCCGCTCTGCCCGACGAAAACTGACCGCACCGCCGACGAAAGGATTGACTCGATGACTGAAAATTCTATTTTTCTGATAATCGGCAACACGCTGATCTACTGGTACGGCCTTGTGGTCTGCCTCGGACTGCTCGGCGGCGCGGCACTGACCTGCTGGCTTCGCCATAAGCAGGGGCATAGGGATCTTAGCGATATGCTCATCGCCCTTCTTGCCTCACTGGCCTGCGCCTTCATCTTTGCCCGCATATTCTTTTGCTGGCACGGGAACAGTATGTTCAACGACAGCGCCCAGTACTTTAATCTGGGCAACGGCGGCTACTCCATCTACGGCGCCCTTTTCGGTATGCCCATCGGTCTTGCCGCCGCGGCAATGATCCAGCACAGAGACGTTGGAGAAATGCTCGATATCTCTGTCCCCGGAGCGGCTCTGGCCATCGCCGTGGGACGAATGGGAGCCGCCTTCTCCGGCGAGAACCTTGGTCTCGAGGTAAGCACCGGACTCTTCCAGCGCTTCCCCTTCGCCATGTACAGCGAAAACGAAGGCATATGGCGCAGCGCCCTTTTTACCTATCAGTCCCTCTTTTCTCTGCTCCTCTGTGCCGGAGCCATGTATCTCCTCCACAGAAAATACGGAGAAAAGACTCTCAACTGCAAAAACGGCGACATTTACCTGCTGTTCGTTGTCTTTTTCTTCGTTCTGCAAGGTGTTTTTGAGAGTTACCGCGTGGACGCGCTGCTGTTCAATTCCAAATTCATTACCAAGCTCCAGACCGTTCCGGCGGGCATGCCCCTCGGAGCCATTTTCTCCGCCGCCGCGCTTTCGGTATTCATTCTTCGCCTGATGTGGAGAAAGAAGTTCGCGCTTTCCACTCTGGTTTATCCCCTTATCTGCGCGGTCTCCTACTTCTGCTACTTCAACATCGTTCTGCGCCTTGAGATCCCGGACGCTCTGGCCATCATCCTTTTCGCTCTGGGATGCCTCGGTCTGCTTGCCGTAGGTGTTCATCTGTTCCTTTCTCTGGCCGGAGTACAGCTTTCCGCCCTTCAGGGGCCGCGCGAGCCTTCACGTCCGGCCGCAGCTCCTAAAAAGCAGCCGACCGGCAGGCCGGCACAGCCCTCCGGCAGACAGCCCCGCCCCTCCGGCGGCACCCAGAGGCCGTCCGCGGGAAGACCCGCGGAGCGTCCAGCCGCTGCTCCCCGCCGGAAAGCTCCATCCCAGAAGCCCCGCGACATCGACTATTGGTCCTGACCGTCAGTCGCTGTATCCCATTTCAGCCTCGGTTTATTTCCTAATATCACAATTTTTTTGCTCATATCAGCTATAATTTAGTCCATTTCGGTTTATCTGCTGTTTCATTCGGAATAACTGCATTAAAATATGATTGCACTTATTGAAAACTCGGGGTGATAACATGGCAGACACCAGGCTGAGAGATCTGCGTGAAGATCGCGACCTTCTGCAAAAGCAAATCGCCGAATATCTTAACTGTTCTCAGGTTTGCTACTCCCGCTACGAATTGGGCCAGCGTGATATCCCCACCGATGCGCTGATAAAGTTAGCGGATTTTTACGGTGTATCGGTCGATTACATCCTCAAGCTGACCAGCAATCCCGAACGGAAATAATTTTCCGGGCAGTTTCGCGGATGATTTCCTGATAAGGATAATAATGAAAGCCAATCCGATTTCAAATAAATATGAAGTATTAATCAAAAGGGCCTGTCATCTGCAAGCGTCAGATGGCAGGCCTCTATTTATGCTTCTGTGCTGTCAGTCGTGAGTACAATTATGCAGTTTAATACCAAACCGCGACCATTTGTACAGTTGTCCAAAAGATATGTTGACACGGAACAATCACAGGTTTATAATCGAGATATAATTTGGTGAATTCTCCCTAAACCCGAAATCTGACCAACGGATTACTAAACAACTTATCAGGAGGTACAACCATGCGTCTTTCAGTCCGAAAATTTATCAGAGAAAACACAAAGAGAGCAATTGCAATATTTCTTCTGCTCAATATGCTGGTGTTCTCTCTCCCTGTCACTGCTATTCCCTTCGCCTTTGCCGACGAGAATAGTGTTTCTGCCTCTGATCTTGCGGCTCCTCCCGCCGGAGACGACAATGAAACTGTTGTTGACAAATCCCCGGCAATCACCTCAACCTCAGATATCCCTTCTGTTTCTCTGCCGGATACCGATGTTTTCGAAGGCGACTCGGAGGTCACCTCCGGTTCTGACGCGGCAGATATAGCTGAAACTCACCCCGCGTTCTACGCAAACAAAGCCGTTCAGGATGTTGAGGTCTGTGTTTCCGCGCCTGTCGGCGTATTCCCCGCCGGAGCGGAGCTGAGTGTGCAGACCGTCGCAAAAACCACACAGAATAAAGTTGACCGACTCATCGACAGCAACGCCGATTCCGACTGCTATACATTCGACATCAAAGTGCTGCTGGACGGTGAAGAAATACAGCCGGACACCACCTACGGAGATGTTTCCGTAACATTCGGAATAGCTGTCCCCGCCAACGCCTCGGTCGAGGTGTATCACATCAATGATGCTGTAACAGATGCCGAACCCATGTCTCCCGTGGTGGATAACGACACCGTTTCGGTTGTCACGGATTCCTTCTCTCTGTTCACCGTTGAATTCACCTACAACACATACACCTATGTCCTCGAGGGCAATGACAGCGTAAACCTTTCCGATCTGCTCGCTTCTCTGGGCATCAGCGGTACGGTGGATTCCGCTGTAAGCAGTGACGAAATTCTCTTCAGCGTAACAAAAGAAGGCGATGACTGGACGGTCGTGTCTCACAAAGCGTTCTTCACCGAGGAAACCCTCACTGTGACGATCTCCGGCAAGGAATATGTCATTATAGTTACCGATGATATCAACTCCACCGCAAAAATAACGGTCAACGCTGTTCTGTGGGACTTCAATTCGAAGGTACAGACCTCCATTCCTGTTGAAGGTTTGAAGTTTGCTGTCAATGTATACGACGCGTACTGGCTAAAACTTTCGCAGTATGGCGCGACTGTCGAAGAGCGCATCCAGTATTTTTCGGATCACCGTGTCACATTTGATAATATTAGCGGACTTGAGACCAACGACGACGGCACCGCTACCATTGAACTGCCTATCTCCGAGATAGTCTCAAGACTCAAAGATGGAGATAGTCTTAACGCTCCGATAGACAATCAGTCTCTTTGGGTGCTCGAGGTCAACCCTGTCTCAACCGACTTGGCCACCGACAAGTACAATGACCCCAGCGGAACTCAGTACCAGAACTCCTACGACTGGGACTGGGAGACCGCGAACAGCGGCGTGACCGGCGTGCGCCAGATCACAAGTCACTCCGGAAATGTCTTCATCGCACCCGACAGCGGTCCCAACATCATCAACAGAAACCATCTTCTGGTATTCACTGCCGATGGTATTGCCAACGGCTTTGATGTCACCTTCAGATGCGGTGTTGTTCCCTGTCGTACAATCATTTACGACGGCAACGGCGGTCTGGTCGACACCAACAACGACGGAACCGGCGATGCTGCAGAACATGTAATTAACCTGCGGCCCTTCAGTTCGGATGGTACAGTACAGCAGTACAATGCTCCCTACTATACTCCCTACAGAGCCAACTACACCTTTGCTGGCTGGAAGCTGGTAAACGCCGATGGAAGTCTTTCCGACTTTAACTTTGGCTCCGCTGTCAAGCAGAACATCACTCTCCAGGCCCAGTGGATTCCCAACGACTACACCGTCAAGTTCGACGCCAACGGCGGCGAGGGCACCATGGCCGACCAGACCATTCCCTGCGGCGCTGCCACCGCTCTGAACACCAACGAGTTTGTCAGAACCGGTTATGACTTCATCGGCTGGATGGATGCTGCCGGCACCGCCTATGAGGATGGCGAACCCGTTACCGATATCGCCGCTCCCGGCCAGACTGTCACCCTCTCCGCTC
>JAZSQO010000061.1:0-3171 GCA_045538015.1 Acutalibacteraceae bacterium
TCACTGGTTGCCCAGTTTGTCAACAGCCGCTCCATGAGCAGGAAGGAGATAGACGAGCTGTACGAGCTGCTTAAACAGGCCGAGGAGAACGAATAAGCACATTTTGCTTTTGCGGATAAGGGAGTGAAAATATGACCGAAATAATCATCACATCATCAATACTGATTCTTATCGTGCTCGCCTTGCGCTTTCTGCTGCGCGGCAAGCTGTCACCGACGGTTATCTACGCTCTGTGGGCGATTGTGGCACTGCGTCTTTTGCTGCCGTTCAGCGTTGTAGATACACGGCTGAGCGTGATGAATCTGTTTGAGCGTACGGAATCGATTGATGAAACGATTGACATAGAGCATACCGTTCAAAGCGTTCCGGATTATATGCTCGATGGCGACAATCTCAATATGGGTACAGATTGGAAACATGAAGAATTGCCCTATGCGGAGTATGAGATCGTTCAGAACGAGCAAAACGGAAATGTTGATAACGGCGTAACAAACAACGAAGCCCCGAAAGCAAAAGACATTCTTCTTGCTGTGTGGCTTACAGGTGCGGCTGCAGTTCTGGGTTATGCTCTGTTCAGCAACCTGACCTTCTGGTTTCATCTGAAGAACAGCCGCGAACTGCTGTACGAAAACACGTTCTTGCCCATATACATCGCCGAGGGCATCAGCACGCCCTGTCTGTTCGGTGTAATTCGTCCCGGAATATATCTGAACGAATTTGCCGCGTGCGACCGTCAGCGTGCCGAATACATTATCAATCACGAATACATCCACTACGACCATCGGGATCACATCTGGGCGGTGGTTCGTGTGCTGTGCGTATCGGTTTACTGGTTCAACCCCCTTGTGTGGATAGCTGCGTCAGTTTCCCGCCAGGACAGCGAACTTGCCTGCGACAGCGCAGTGGTCAAGGCCATCGGCGAGGAGCATCGTCTGGATTACGGACGAACACTGGTAGACATGATGGGTGTGCACTACGCCCCAGCAAATGTCACTTTGACTGTTACTTCGATGAACTCCGGTGCAAAGTCCATCAGGGAGCGTATATCCACCATCTGCCGCAATCCCAAAACGCTGCTCTGGTCGGCGATAACTGTATGCGTTGTGATTGTTGCAGCATTTGTGGTGACCTTTACCGGTGCGTCGAGGACGGGTTCGGAGGAATTTGCTTCGGCTACAGACACACCGTCTGCGTCTGACGTACCGTCATCCGCTGACGCAGAACCGACCTATCGACCGTTCCATTTGTACCCATCCATGGAAATCCGTCTTTTTGAGCAGAATAGTGAGGAATGTACAGGCTTTGCGGCTGTAAGCGCCCTGGATGACCTTGACTACATCATGAACGTGCTTCTGGAGGCCGAGCAGAACATTGTAACATCCCGTGAGATGGATAATTCATGGATAGCCGCGGAGATCTGCGTGGATCTCCATACCTACTATAACATCACCAATGATGGCTACATAATAATGAGCTATGACGGTGCATCCGTCGCCTTTTCTGAACCGGTTACCGTAGAAGCAGACAATGTAGCCGGAGGTACATACTACGAGGGGCATTTTGGATTCTACAAGATCCCCGATGATATGGTTGAGCCTTTCCATGAGCGGCTCAATACCATCTGTCAGGAGCATCAGATACGCATTCCCGGTGGTGTGGGCGTGTCAACAGAGCCTAAAGAACAGCTGCATGTTCTGCTGTACGACGGGGTTGACAACCGTGAACCTGTTCAGCGATGTGTTTTTTACGGCAGCGAGCAGTATCACATAATAAACTGGCTTATGCGCACCGAGGAATGGGAGGAAGTCGGCCTTGAGGCAATACCCGATTCAAAAATACTGGCGCATATATATTACGATAACGATTTCAGTGATCACTTCTATTTTATGTCCGACGGCTACGTTATCTGGAAATACCTTGGCACAGACGTGAAGACTGATAGATTTGTCTATGATTACGCAAACGAATATGCTAACGGAACCTACCGCGAGGGATATGTCGGCGGATACAGAATGCCAAAGGATACACTGAATACAATGTTGACAGTAATTTGGGACATAGTTACTGGCGCAGAAGAAGAGTATCCGGAATTTGCTGCGGAAAAAGAGCGGCTGTATGAAATGTTAAATTCCGGAACCTGCCGCCTTGAGTACCCACATAATTCTTTTACAATGGATACAGTAGACGAAGTCGAAGGAGTTATAGACCAACTGACAAGGTGCGACATCAATACGATGCTGTATTTTCTACCGAACGAGCTTCCTGCGGACAATCAGATTATCGAAGAGTGTTCATTTGTCCAGACAGATTCTTCTTCTGATACATTCGGCATGTCGGTCACAATGAGACTCTCGCAGTATGCCGCGTGGATAACCATCGATGACGGGGATATGAGTTGTGATCTGAAGCTGAATAATTACGAAAAGGTCAAGTGGTTTTTTGAGGAAGGCATAAAGCATTGGCACGACTGTGAATCTTTCTATCATACGGGCAATTTCCCTCTTGATGCTCTTTTCTCAAGAGATATCATGATTGAGTCGGAATACTATGACTGCGGAAATACTGTTGAGCGATCCGACGGCGGCCTCATGTCTATATGGGAGCTGCTGAACAAAACCGTGGACTGGCAGCAAGCGGTGGAGCAGCCCGGACTGGACGAAACCGACAGCAAAATTATGACTATACAGAGCACCGGAGCCTACAATCCGCCAGATTGTAGAATGACCATATTTGCCGAATCGGGATATATCCGGATATCCCTGAAAAACGAAGGCCGTGAAGAAGTGTGGTATAGGGTTCCGGAGGGGCTTGACGAATTATGCTATGAAATTTCTTTGATACTGAAATGAGAGGTCAGGCAATATGAAAAAATCAGTGCTATTACTTTTGACCGTGATGCTGTGCCTTGTATTGTCCTCCTGTGAAGGGAACATATCCGAAGATTCCGCTAATACCCTCGTGTTTGAAGCGCCGGTTAAAAGCAGCAGGATAAGCGAATTCATGGAGAGAAATCCCTGTTTCAATCCATATAACACACTCACTGACTGCGACGGAGAATACATTTATCAGGTTCAGACGAAAAGCCGGACACAGGAAACAGGGAGCGGGATCTACCTGTGGAATCTCGATGGCACCTATTCCGGCGAGCGCATACCTCTTGTCTCCGATATA
>JAZSQO010000192.1:0-18660 GCA_045538015.1 Acutalibacteraceae bacterium
GATCCCCGACACCGCTGTCTGACGGACATGGTGCCGGGGATTCCGTATATTCTCCCATCCATTGGCAAACAATATTGTCAAACGATGGGAGGTTATAAATCATGTTCAAGCACGAAAAACTGCTCTTTCACCCCGTAGAGATCGAAAAGCCCAATCCCCAGTATGCCGCTTTGCTGCAGGAGCAGCTGGGCGGTGCCAACGGCGAGCTTAAGGCCGCCATGCAGTATATGTCCCAGAGCTTCCGCATAAAGGATCCGGAGATAAAGGATCTGTTCCTTGACATCGCTGCCGAGAAGCTGAGCCATATGGAGATGGTGGCTCAGACCATTTCCATGCTCAACGGTCACGAGGTGGACGCCGCCCAGACACCCGCCGGACAGATACAGACCCATGTGCTCACCGGACTGAATCCGGGACTTATCAACGCCTCGGGCTATTCATGGACGGGAGATTATGTATCGGTCACCGGCGACCTGTGCGCCGACCTGCTCTCCAACATCGCCTCCGAGCAGCGGGCCAAGGTGGTGTACGAATATCTCTACCGCCAGATAGCGGACAAGAAGGTGCGCCAGACCATCGACTTCCTGCTCAACCGCGAGGAGGCGCACAACGCCATGTTCCGCGAGGCCTTCAACAAGGTGCAGAACACCGGCTCCAACCGGGATTTCGGCACCACGAAGGCGGCAAAGATGTATTTCAGTCTGTCCGAGCCTTCGCCGGAGGACAGCCGCTTCACCGAGCTGCAGGGCAAGGCGCCCGCGTTCAGCTGACGCAAAATCGCCCCGGAAGCCAGAACGGCCTCCGGGGCGAGGTTATATCAATTCAATAAACTGGAACAGTAGCTTAGCTTTCCGGCTCAAGGAGACCGTAGTTGCCGTCGTGACGGCGATAGACCACATTGATCTCGTTGGTGAAGTCGTTGCGGAACATGAAGAACTCGTGACCGAGCATATTCATCTGCAGGATGGCCTCCTCGATGTCCATGGGTCTTACCTGGAACTTCTTGGAGCGGATGATAAGGAATTCAGATTCCTCCTCCACCTCGGGCTGATCCTCCTCCAGCGGTTCGTAGACAGCGGTGGGTCTTTCGGCCTTCAGGCGCTTGTCCAGCTTGGTCTTGTTTTTGCGGATCTGTCCGGCGAGACGGTCAACAGCAGTGTCCAGAGCGTCGTTCATGTCGTCGCTGGTCTGCTCGGCGCGGTAAATATAGCCCTTGCTGCGCACCGTGATTTCCACCGTCTGGCGGTTCTTCTCCAGCGTAACGGTGACATTTGCCTCGGCGTCGTCACCGAAGAATCGTTCAAATTTGGAAAGCTTCTTATCTACCAGTTCCTTGAAAGAATCGCGAAGGTTTACCTTGCGGCCTGTAATTGTGATCTTCATAATTTTAGTCTCCCTTCTTGGCTGAATCGTGCTGCGTGCGGTGCCGCGCTCCAACGGATATCAGCGCGCGGACGGGACCGACGCGGGGCAAAGGAAAATCCGGCTGACGGAGTGTCATTGGACATCTCCCTTTGCTTGGCTACATTATAACATAATAAACAAAAGAAGAAAAGACCTTTTCGCAAATTTATTGGTAAATAATAAAAAATTCACAAATACAGCTCATTCAAGGCTGAAAACTCAGCTCCGCTCAAAGCGGCACACTCCGCTCACATAGACCTTATGAGGCCGGGCATTCACCGAAAGAGGATCCTCTCCGGGAGCGAAAACGCTGAAATCGGCGTCCTTGCCCGCCTCGAGGGAGCCTACCTGACCGTCGATGCCCAGCAGCTCGGCAGGCACTCGGGTGATGGCCAGAAGAGCGGCCTCCCGGCTCATGCCGTCCCGGGCGGCGATGGCCGCCGAAAGAGGCAGATAGTGTATGGGCACCACGGGATGGTCGGTTATTATGGCCGGGATAACTCCCGCCTGCTCCAGAATGCCCGGGGCGGCGGTATTCAGATGACGCAGTTCCGGCTTGGCCCGGTCGCAGATGATGGGGCCGGCCAGCACCTTTACCCCGCACTCGCTCAGCTCGTCGGCGCACATATAGCCTTCGGTGGCGTGGACGAGCACATAGTTGAGGTCAAACTCCTCGGCAATGCGCACAGCGGTGAAGATGTCGTCCCGGCGGTGGCAGTGGAAGTGGGCGGGCAGCTCGCCGGTGAGCACCGGCACGAGAGCCTCCAGCTTCATGTCAAAATCGGGCAGATCGGAATCGCTCTCGGCGGCTTCCTTCTCCTCCATATACCGCTTGGCCAGCATAAGCTGCTCGCGGATGATTGCGGCGGTGGCCATGCGGGTCACGGGAGATTCATCCTGCTCGTGGTATGTGTTCTTGGGATTCTCGCCCAGAGCGAACTTCATGGCGGCAGGCTGGCGGATCACCTTGCGGTCGATGCGGCCGGGGATGGTCTTGACGATAAGAGCCTGACCGGCGATGGGATTGGCGCTGCCCGGGCCGGTCATCACCGTGGTCACTCCGGCGGCAAGAGCCTCCTCAAAGCAGTAATCGTAGGCGTTGACCGCGTCCAGAGCACGCAGCTGAGGAGTGGATGGATCGGTGGTTTCGTTGCCGTCGTCGCCCTCAAAACCAAGGCCGTTTTCCCACATTCCCAGGTGGGTATGGGCGTCGATAAAGCCGGGATAGAGGCTGGCTCCGCCCATGTCGACGCAGTCCTCTCCGGGCCGCTCCGCGTCCATGGTGCCGATGGCGGTTATGACGCCATTCTCCACAGTCATCCAGCCGTTCTCGATAACATTCATATCCTTGGCGCAGGTGTGGATGCGCGCGTTGATGAATTTCATTCTCTCTTTCTCCTTAGTTCAAATAAAAGGACGGAGTGACAATACACCCCGCCCATAATACTCAGTATTGTTTACCGGTTGCCCTTTCGGGAGACTCTGCGCTCACCGGTGTGCTTTTTGAGGCTGCTCATTTTTTCGTTGCTGCTCTTCATGAAATTTGAAAGGATCTCGTCAAAGCTCTGCTGCGGCTCAGCAGGCTTCGAGAAGGATTCCTGCTCGGCAGCCTTTTTCATGGACAGACCGATCTTTCCGTCGTCACCTATGGTGAGAACCTTGACCCTGACCTCCTGCCCCATCTGCACATAATCCTTGATCTCGCGCACATAGGTGGACGCGACCTCGGAAATGTGAACCATGCCGGTCTTTCCGCCTTCAAGCTCGACAAACACGCCGAACTTTGTAATGCCGGTGACCTTGCCTTTTACAATATCTCCAACCTCAAGCAGCATACTCTTTTCCTGCGGACCTTTCGTAAAATTAGTTACCGGAACCGGACCGGATAATATATACTCGCTCGCCGGGCAGGACGAAGTCAAGCTCCTCCCTTGCCTTGCGCTCGATGTATTCGTCATCGTCGCTGTTGTTCATGAGCTCTCTGAGGGCTTCGTTTTCCATCTGCTGCAGGTCGCACTGGGCTATCAGGGCATCCAGCTCGGCCTGTTTCTCCTTGAGGGAACTGCTGGAGTGCATCAGAACAATCGCGGCAAGAAGCACACCAAGACCGACGAGGCAGTACATCAAAGTCTGTCCCGACAGTCCGGTCTTTTTCTTATTGGATTTTCTGAAAATGTTGTTCATATCAGCAATCCCAAATTATATGCAGACGAACGCCCACAAAGATTCAATATTATTATACATGATTGTCGGAATAATTCAAGGTATTTTTTCTCTTTTTTTGCGCAAATTTATAGTAATTCGGGAGAATTTTTCTCTGAATCCTGCACAAAATCTTTTAGCCACTCCCCTGATGCGGCTCACAAGTGGCCTGATGAGCATCCGGTTGAGCAGCGAGAGAATGCCGCCGACTATCCTGACCACTCCGTCCACCAGCTTCATCAGCAGGCGGCCGAGGGTAAGCGCGTATATCCCCCACCCCGCCAGAGCTGTCAGCACATAGAAAATGCGCAGCCTCCCGCCGGTGGCTATCATCGAGGAAAAGAACACGCCGATGGCTCCGGTGACCCAGAAAAGAATGTCCTGCGCTACGATCATAGCATAGCCCCAGCGAAAAATCCGTCTCAAAATGCGGTAAAGGTCGTAGTAAACGCCGAGGGCGACGCCGGTCAGCAGGGCATATCCGAAAACAGCGGCCTCCGTGCCAAGGTCGCTGTTGAAGGTCATTTCACTCATCGCGACAGACGAGCCCAGAAGCCCTTGCGCTGCGGCTTGAGCTGAGAGTAGGTCAGGTCGTTTATTGTTCCGCTCATATCCAGCTCGCCGGTTTCCTGATCGAAGCGGATGATGCGCAGCTCTTCCCCGCCCACGGTCAGCTCACCGAGGCCGGTCAGCAGCACCACGGTCTGCTCGTCGAAGCTGTCCACATCCTCCACCCCCGACAGGCTCAGACTGCGGCGGTTTTCCATTATCACATTGTGCGGCACACGGGCAGCAGTTTCCTTTTCGGCCATCCTTTGTCCACCTCCGGTTAAGATGGTACATACCTATGCGGAGGGGCGGTTGGTTATGCGCAATAAAAAAGGCGAGGAATCAATCCTCGCCGATGATCTCGTACATATCCGAGGCGTTCTCCTTGCGGACGACCTCGTTGATCTGGGTTATGCGGGCCCGGATCTTTTTTTCACCGAAGGCTATTTCGATGATATCTCCCACCTTGACGGTGTAGGAGGGCTTGACCTGCTTGCCGTTCACGCTGACACGGCCGCCGTCGCAGGCATCGTTGGCCACTGTGCGGCGCTTGATTATGCGGGAAACCTTGAGATATTTGTCAAGACGCATTGACTGGTTCTCCTCTCTTGAGCGGGCATAAACGTTGAGCAGGAACCCACCGGAGGCAGGTTCCTGCGAAATGATCATTATCTGAGAATATGATTACTTCTTGTCAACGATCTCCTTGAAGGATCTGCCGGCCTTGAAAACGGGCAGCTTGGAAGCGGGGATGTCGATCTCTTCCTTGGTTCTGGGATTGCGGCCCTTTCTGGCGCAACGGGTGCGAACCTCGAAGGTGCCAAAGCCGACGATCTGAACCTTATCATCATTGGCAACAGCGTCCATGATGACGGCGATCATAGCAGAAACGGCCTTCTCAGCGTCCTTCTTCTGCAGACCGGCCTGCTCGGCAACAGCAGCGATAAGCTCTGTCTTTTTCATAAGTTTAACCTCCAGATAAATGTTCTAATTTTTGTTTTTTATTCAACAGAATACTCTGTATGAACTACTCTTGTTTCTTGCTTGAATTTCACTGACCGGAGCGCTCGGCAGCCTTGATCTCATCCCAGAGCTTGTCCAGCTCCTCCAGCGAGGCGGCTTCCATGTCGATTCCGCGCTCGGCGGCGAGGCGTTCCACTCCGGCAAATCTGCGGGAGAACTTGTCGCTGGCACGGGTAAGAGCCTCCTCCGGCTCGGAATGAACAAAGCGGGAAAGGTTGACCACGGCAAAGAGCAGATCGCCCAGCTCGTCGTCCATCGCGGCCTGCTCGCCGCTCCTGTAGGCTTCCATGACCTCGGCGGCTTCCTCAGTCACCTTCTGGGCGACACCTTCGATGTCCGGCCAGTCAAAGCCCACCTTGGCCGCCTTCTTCTGCAGCTTTACGGCACGCATAAGAGCCGGCAGGTTGCGGGGCACGCTGTCCATGGTCTGAGCAACGGTCTTCTGCCCCTTGGTCTGAGCCTTGATGGCGTCCCAGTTCTTCAGCACCTCTTCAGGCGTTTCGGCTGTGACGCTGCCAAAGACATGGGGATGGCGGATAACCAGCTTCTGGCATATGTCGTTGCACACATCGGCGAAGCTGAAGGAGCCGACCTCCTCCTCCATGCGGCTGTGGAACACCACCTGCAGCAGCAGGTCGCCCAGCTCCTCACGGAGATTGGGTGTATCCTCACGGTCTATGGCGTCCAGCACCTCGTAGGTCTCCTCGATGAGGTTGGAGCGGATGGAGTGATGATCCTGCTCGCGATCCCACGCACAGCCCTCCGGCGAGCGGAGCAGCTCCATAATGACCAGCAGGTCGTTGATATCGTAGCGTTCTTTGAACTCAAATGACATTGCGTTGCCCTTTCCGGCTGCAGCTTTGTTTCAAGCTGAGTCTATTTTATACTATCAATCCGTGTTTTTCAAGTATTTTTGCCAATTTTTCGCCCTTTGGCAGGGATAAAACATCAGCTTTTGATATTCCCTTGAGGGCAAACAGCGCGATTATGTACACCACAACCGCAACCATGATGGCCACAAAGGTAACAATTCTGGAATCGGTGAACAAATATAAGAGCTGGCACACACCCCACGCCGACAAACCGCACAAAGCAGAAGCGGCAAAGGGCTTTACAAATGTGGACATAATATCAATCTGCACTTTGGTGGTACGGCACAGCACAATAAGGCCGCCAACCACGATAAAGATGTAGAAAACAAGGGAACCGTAGGGCGCGCCCTTGATATTTATATCCTCGATGCCTACCAGAATGTAGTTAAGGATCAGCTTTATGACAGCGCCCACGGCCATCAGCTTGACCGGGGTCATCTGCTTGCCCACGGCCTGAAGCATGGAGTTGATGGGAGCGGCCATGGCGCCGAACATGGCCATGGTGCCCAGCACCCGGAGCATGGGCGGGCAGATTTCCGCGGCGGCAGTGCCGGGATAGAGCAGGTTGAGGATCTCGGGAGCCAGAGCGTAGATGCCGCAGCCGGCCGGGAAGGCCAGCAGGACGCCCAGCTTGAGGACGGTGTTGACCGATTCCTTGGTCTTGGCCGAATCCTTGGCCACCCACGCGGCGGCCAGAGCGGGAATGGCACCGACTGCAAAGCCCTGAGTGAGATAAGGAACGAGGTTATAGAGGGTGATGCCGTAGTTGTACACGCCCCAGAGGAAGTTGGGAATACCCTCATTGGTAACGCCGGACATGGCGTCGCCGTAGATGGCGCGCATACTGGCCGCGCCCAGAGACTTGATCTGACCCTGAATGGTCAGGGAGTCGATAAGCTGGGTGAGGTTCTGGGCAAGGACGCCCAGAGCGATGGGAATGCCTATATAAAGGAAGGCTTTTACGATGGTCTTTGTGGACTGAGGCTCGGGAGAAGAGGCCAACTGCTCCTCGGTGATGCCGCTGCCGTATCTTCTGTAGCGGTACATCAGATAGAACAGGGAGAGAGCCGAGCCGAGGGTGATGCCCAGAAGGGCGCAGGCGGCGGCGAAGGGATAGCTGGCGTTGAGGGCCTCGTCAAGGCTGCGGCACTCACGGCCATAAATCTCAACGCTGAAGGTGCCCGTTCCGGCCACACTGCCCGCCGACTCAAAGGCGGAAAGGAACTTGTTTTCGCCGATCTTGACCACGGCGATGGCGGTCACAAGGCCGATAATGAGCTTGCCCAGCGCCTCGATTACCTGAGAGGCGGCGGTGGGTATCATGTTGCGCATTCCCTCGTAGTAGCCGCGATAGGCGCTCATAAGGCAGCACAGCAGCACCGAGGGGCTCATGGCCAGAATGGCGTAGATGGCGTTGGAGTCGATGCTGAAGCCGTAGTCGGTCTGGGTCAGGAAGAAGCCCACCGCCACCATGGCCGCGAAGGACACCGTACCGGTTATCAGGAATATCCGGTGGACGACGGTGTTTATCTTCTGCACATCCTTATAGCGGCCGAGGGTGACATTTTCCGCTACCTGCCGCGCCAGAGCCACCGGGAAACCGGCCACGGCCAGAGTGTAGAAGGGCAGATAGAGATTGTAGGCCGAATAATAATAGCCCATGCCCGACTCGCCGATGATGTTGCCAAGGGGAATTTTGAACAGCGCGCCGATGACCTTGACCAGAGCGATGCCCACGGTCAGTATCAGGGCGCCCTCAACGAGAGTCTGCTGTTTATTGGCCGAGCCTCTCAGGGTGCGGCCCGCCGACTTTTTATTTGCCATATGATTAAATCCTCCGATCAGTTACGTCCGTGCGCGGCGGAAGGGATCATTCCTCTTCCTTCGCGGCTTCTTCGGCGGTCTGCTCCGCTCTGGGAGCGGCGGTGCGCCTTCTTGTGTCGATGCGGGCGCCGCAGCGGGAGCAGTAGAGGGATTTCTGATCGAGAGTCGCGCCGCAGGAGGGGCAGCTGATCTTATTGCTCAGGCCGGCAATGCGGTCGTTGACCTCGTCAAGGCGATCCATGAGCGCGTCGATGCTGACAACGCATTCATCCACGATGCCGTCTATGGAGGTGTCGGACTTTCTGGCCTCATAAACAGCCTTGCCCAGCAGCTCATAGCGCTTTTTAATTTCGCTGCTGATCTCGGCGGCCGACATCCGCAGCTTGGCGGTGTCCACCATCTTGCCGGTCTTTTTGCCGACAGCGGTTCCGAGGTCCTTTACGCCTATTATCGCGTCTTCAAAAAATGACATAGTATTTCTCCTTTGGTTTTATGCTTCATCCATTATAGCCCACAGCGGGGCCGATGGCAACAGCTGTGCCAAAATTAGCCGTTTTGCGTCACAAATCCGCAAGGCTCACACCTGATATACACTGTTGCCGAAGAACTCGCGCATGAGGGAATTCTTCGGGATGAGGTCGGTGGGCAGCGGGTGGAACAGCTCCAGCTTTTCGCTCAGCTGAACGGCCTGCTCAAAATACGGGCTGTCCTTGGTGATGCGCCGCAGCAGAGGCAGGGCTATCTGGCTGATGACGCAGGGCTCGTAGATGTGCATGGAGTTGATGGTGACGTTGGCCAGCCGCTTGTAGGGCTGGATGTATTTGTTCTCGCCTTCAAGCACATTGGGCCAGACCTCGAAGGTAAACTCCGGGGAGGCTCCCCGGAAGAGCATATCCCGCACGATGCGGCGGCACAGACGAAGCTCGTAGGGCGAGATAACCTCCCGGTCGCCCTCGCTTATGCCCTGCTTGACGCTGATGTACACCTTGAGCATACGGTCGTCGGGCAGGCAGTCGGTGACAAGGGGATTCAGGGCGTGTATGCCCTCCACGATGACCACATCGTTTCCTCCCAGCTTCACATGGACAAGCTCATCCTCGGGACGCTGCTTGGTGAAGCTGAATCTGGGCATATAGCACTCGCCCTTTTCGATGAGTCCCAGCAGGCATTCCTGCATCTGGGGAATGTTGAGCGCGTAAACCGACTCAAGGTCGGGAGAGCCGTCGGGGAGCTTGGGCGACTTGTCGCGGCCAAGGAAGAACTCATCAAGGGAGATGCGCCGGGCGTGGACGCACCGCTCCTCCAGCCGCTCGCACAGCATACAGGCCGTGGTGGTCTTTCCCGAGCTGGAGGGGCCGGCCAGCATGATGAGCTTGTTGCCCTTGCTGCCGTTGGCGCACAGGAAATCGGCGATCTCCTCGATGCGCTTGCGGTACTGCCGCTCCATCTGGGAAACCAGCTCGGCGGGAGCGTTCATGGCCGCGTCGTTGATGTCCTTGACCCGCTCGGTGTACTTGATGTAGTAATCAACAAAATTCCTCATAAAAGCTGATAACCTCCTTTTTTCTGTCCAAAAGGGTGTCAAAGCGTGAGATATATTCGTAAGGGAATTTGAAATTGTAGACCCGCTGGATGTTGTTCACTCCCGGCTGACGCAGCTTGGTGACGCCGCCGGCGCCAACGGCGAGAATGGTGTGGGTCTCGTCCATGATGTAGACGTTGTAAAGGCCGTCGTGCCCCTCCTTGGCCCAGCCAACATTCTCAAGATTGCCCACCATGCGGGTCTGGCGGTAGAGATAATAGGGATGGTAGCCCATTTCCGGCAGGCGGCGGGAGCACAGCTCCAGCATCTGACCGGCGCTGTTGCCCACGGCGTCGCTCTCCGCTCCCTGAGCTGTGACCATGGTGGACGCCCGCTTCATGGAGAGGGTGTGGACGGTGATGTTCTCCGGGTCAAGGGCGAGAACCTTCTCAAGCGTATCGGAAAAGGTGTCGTAATCGTCACCGGGCAGGCCGGCGATGAGATCCATATTGATGTCGTCAAAGCCGCATTTTCTGGCAAGCTCCATGGCTTGACACACCTGGGCGGCTGTGTGGCGGCGGCCGATGTTCTCAAGGACACGGTCGCTCATGGTCTGAGGATTGATGCTGATGCGCCGCACGCCGGCGTTCTTTATTGCCATGAGCTTTTCGGTGGTAACCGTATCCGGACGGCCGGCTTCCACGGTAAATTCACGCACAGCGGACATATCGAAATTATCGTTGACCGCGGTCAGCACCTGACTCATCTGCCCGGCAGAGAGGGTGGTGGGAGTGCCGCCGCCCATGTATACCGTTTCCAGACGCAGTCCCAGCTGCTTTGCCACCCGGGCGGTGGCCTCTATCTCACGAACCAGCAGCGGCACATACTCCTTCATCAGTCCGCCGGCCTTTTCGATGGACTGGGACACAAAGGAGCAGTAGCTGCACCTTGTGGGGCAGAAGGGTATGGAAATGTACAGACTGAAGGACTTTTCCTCCGAAAGATCCAGTATGGGCTGCTCGTGGCGCATGGTTTCGGCGCACAGGCGGTACTTTTCCGGTGTGCAGTGATACACCTTTACAAGCCGTTCCTCGGCTTTTTTCTCGCCCACGCTGTCCAGCAGCATATGGAGCAGCTTTACCGGCCTCACTCCGGTGAGCATTCCCCATGGCGGGGTGTATCCGGTGCCCTCCACCAGCACAGCAAAGAGAGCGTCGGCCAGCACAAGATTGCGATCGGCGGCATCCAGTCCGGCGGCCATTGTCCGCTGGGCGTGATACTCCCTGCTCTCCCCTCCTTCTGACGGCATGGAGAGAGAGGCGTAAACCATTTCGGGTTCACAGTCACTGTCCAGTATAATCTGAGCGTGGAGAGGGTCGTGAGGGTCATTCTCCTCGGCAAATCTTATGCGCTCGTCGGGATAGAACAGGCGGCACACCCGCTCCAGCTCCACCCGGAAGTCATGGCCTTTGATAAAAACAGTCATATATAAGGGTTACTCCATGTAGGGATTATTTTCGCGCTCGAAGGCGATGGTGGTAGGCTCGCCGTGGCCGGGATAGACCTTCATGTCGCCGTCGAGGGCGGACAGCCGGGCAAGGGACTGCATGATATGCCTCCGCTCGCCGCCGGGCAGGTCGGTGCGGCCTATGCCGCCGCAGAACAGAGTATCTCCGGAGAAAATGGCATTCTCAGCGATGAAGCAGCAGCTTCCTGGAGAGTGTCCCGCGGTGTGCATGACCTTTACGGAAAGGTCGCCAACCTCGATGACATCGCCATCATGGAACACCTTGTCGGGCTTTGGAAATTTTGCTCCGGCTGCCATCATAAAATATTTGACGCCGTTGCGCGCCGGAGAATCCACCCACTCCTCCTCGAGGGAGTGGATCATAAGGGGCGCGCCGGTGTATTCACGCAGCTCGGCGGCTCCCATAGTGTGGTCAAAGTGGCAGTGGGTCAGCAGGATGGCTTCGATATTCTCCCTGCCAACGCGGTCGATGTGTTCCTTTATCTCGCTGATAAACTCGCCGGCGTCAATGATGACCGCCTTGCCGGTGCCCTCGTCCTGCAGGATATAGCAGTTGGACATCAGGGCGCCGCACACATAATTGCTTATTCTCATTCGGCTCTCTCCCATCTCGCCGGCTGTGCCGGGCAGTTACATATCGTCCGTGTCCATAAGAATGGTCACGGGGCCGTTGTTGAGCAGCTCCACCTTCATGTCAGCGCCGAACTCGCCCGTCTTTACCGGCTTGCCCAGCTTCTGCTCGAGGAGCTTTATCATGTATTCGTAGAGGGGAATGGCGGTCTCCGGGCGGGCGGCGGTGATGAAGCTGGGACGGTTGCCGTGGCTGCAGTCGCCGTAGAGGGTAAACTGGGAGACCAGCAGCACCTCGCCGTTCACATCGGCGAGGGAGCGGTTCATCTTCTCATTCTCGTCCCGGAAGATGCGCAGGCCGGCGATCTTGCGGGCCAGCAGGTCGGCCTGAGCGGTGGTGTCGGCCTCATGGATGCCCAGCAGCACGAGGAAGCCTTCCCCTATGCTGGAGCGCAGCTCTCCGTCGATGGTGACCGAGGCTCTTGTGACCCGCTGAATTACTGCTCTCATATTTATCTTCCTTTCACTCGATCCGGCAATCAGCCGGAGGTGCGTTCGATGTTGATAACTCCGCCGATGCGGTTGAGCTTGGCAATGATGGATTCAAGATGCTCCTTGCCGTCGACGGTGATGGTGGCGCTGATGACCGCGTGGCCGTCTCTGGTCTGGCGGGAATTCATCATGTGGATGCTGATGTGCATATTGGTCAGCTGCACGGTGATGTCGGCCAGCAGACCCTTGCGGTCGTTGCAGTACATACTCAGGCTGGCCTTGAAGTCACGGCGGTCGATGCGGTCGGCCCAGTGTGCTCTTACCCAGCGCTGAGGCTCGGCGTGGGACTCGATGTCCATGGGCACATTGGTGCAGCCCCGCTTGTGGATGGACACGCCGTAGCCTCTGGTGATGAAGCCGATGATCTCGTCTCCGGGCAGAGGGCTGCAGCACTTGGACATCTTGATAAGGCAGTTGTCGATGCCCTCCACCACGACGCCCTCGGAGGAGGTGCGCTCCTTCTGGTCGGGGATGATGATGTCTCCCTGCTGGGGAACATTTGCCTGAGCCATCATACGGTTGTAGTCGTCCCGGATGCGCTGCATGATTCTGGAAAGGGTGAGGCCGCCGTAGCCTACAGCGGCGTAGAAGTCGTCGAGGGACTCCATATGAGCCTTTCTGACGATGTCGGCCATGAAGGCTTCCTCGTTCTCGGGAGTGAGCTTTATGCCGTTGCGCTTGAACTCCCGGGCCACATCTTCCTTGCCGTTGACGATGTTTTCCTCACGGCGCTCGTTCTTGAACCAGGAGCGGATCTTACTCTTGGCCTCGCCGGTGCGCACGATCTTGAGCCAGTCGCGGCGGGGGCCGTTGGTTATCTCCTTGGTGGTCTGTATCTCGACGATGTCGCCGGTCTTCACCTTGCTGGTGAAGGGCACGATCTTGCCGTTGATCTTGGCGCCGAACATTCTGTGACCCACCTGACTGTGGATGGCGTAGGCAAAGTCAATGACGGTGGCGCCGTTGGGCAGTATTTTTACATCGCCCTTGGGAGTGAATACATAGACCTCATCGGGAGTGATGTCGGTCTTGATCTGCTGCATGAGCTCGGTGGGATCGCCGGCGTCGCCCTGATTTTCCAGCATCTGGCGTATCCAGCGCAGCCGCTCGTCCATGCTGTCGCTGGTGGGAGCACCGGTCTTGTATTTCCAGTGGGCGGCGATGCCGTATTCGGCGGTGCGGTGCATCTCGAAGGTGCGGATCTGCACCTCAAAGGGCACGGAGCGGCCGTCGGCGTTTTCCTGAGAGCGGATAACGGTGGTGTGCAGCGATTTATACCCATTGGGCTTGGGCATGGTGATGTAGTCCTTGAAGCGGTTGGGTATGGGCACGAACATGGAGTGGATAACGCCAAGAGCGGCGTAGCACTCGGCCAGAGAATCCACGATGATGCGCACGGCGTAGATGTCGTAGATGTCGCTGAACTCCTTGTCCTGAACATACATCTTTTTATAGATGCCGTGAACCGACTTGATGCGTCCGTCCACCTGAGCGTTGGGAATGTCCTTGTGGATGGCGTCGGCAATGTTTGACTTTATCACGGCGAGGAAGGCCTCGCGGTTGTCCTGCTGCTCGGCCAGCTGGTTAGTTATGGCCTGATAGCCGATGGGGTCAAGGTAGCGCAGAGAGATATCCTCCAGCTCCTCCTTGACGGCGCGGATACCGAGGCGGTGTGCTATGGGCGCGTACACCTCCATGGTCTCCTTGGCGATGTCACGGCGCTTCTGCTCGGGCAGAGCATACAGAGTGCGCACATTGTTGAGCCGGTCGGCCAGCTTGATGATAATGACCCGGATGTCCCGGTTCATGGCAATGAGCATCTTGCGCAGATTCTCCGCCTGATGCTCTTCTCTGGAGGCAAAGGATATCTTGCGCAGCTTGGTCACGCCGTCCACCAGCTCGGCAACAGTCTTGCCGAAGCGGCTTTCAATATACGAAAGCTGCACATCGGTATCCTCCACCACATCGTGGAGCAGAGCGGTGATGATGCACTCGCTGTCCATGCCCAGCTCAACGAGTATGAGCGCCACGGAGATGGGATGGACGATATAAGGCTCGCCCGACTTGCGCACCTGATCTCCGTGGGCCTCGTTGGCCAGCAGATATGCCTGCTCAATGGTTCTCATATCATAGTCTCTGCCGCTGTTGTGTATGCTCATCACGAGCTCGTCGTAATTGGCGTAAACAGACATATCCCAGACCTCTCTCTCAATCTTCTTTCTCTTTTATATCCTTCAGCATTCTCATGGTCGCGCTGTCATCCAGCGAACCGTTTTTCGGATTCGGAGGAGCGGAGGCTATCCTCCGTCCTCCCACCATCCCGGTATTTATAAAGCCGCACTCCTCGAGGATACGCATGGATGTCCTCACACGGGCGTAGCTTATGTCCCCCAGTCTTGCGCATATGGTCTCCGGCTCGTCACGGCCTCCGCCGCGGCGGATGTAGCTGTAAACCGCGCCCGCCTGCTCCCGGGTGGGAGCCAGCAGGCCGGCCTCCTGAGCCGAAAGCTGTTCGCCCCGGCGCATCCGCTCATACAGCCGCTCGCCGTCGATTATGTCCTCGCAGTCGGTGCCGCTGAGGCGGATGTCCCGAATAATGGCCTCCAGCGAGGTCACTCCGCGGTAGCTCTTTATGCCGATGGAGATAAGGCAGTCCACCTTGTCTCCCTTGCGGAAGCGGAAGTTCTCGGTGCTCACGCTGAAGAGCATGGCGGTCAGCGAATGGCTGCCGTCGGCAATGGTCAGCCGCTGATGACCTCCGCCGCCCACCGCTCTTATCTCCCTGAGGGTGACATTATCCACCCGCACAAGAGGCACCGGATTGCCCACCCCGAAAGGCTCCAGCGCCGCCATTCCCGCCGCGAGAGGCAGTGTGACGCTGCCGATGGGCAGGCAGCAGTCGGCGGTTATCTCCGGAACCGGTATATCCACCGTGGCCGCGTATTCGTTTATGCGGCGGCGGAACAATTCTATATTCTCTTTTTTAATGGTGAAGCCGGCGGCCTGACTGTGGCCTCCGAAGACCTCCAGCAGGTCGGCGCACTCGCTCAGAGCCCTATGGAAGGAAAAGCCCGCCGGACCCCGGCAGGAGCCTCGGGCAATGTCGCCCTCCACGGCCAGCACTATGGACGGCTTGCCTATCCGCTCGGAAAGACGGGCGGCGAAGATGCCGATGACTCCGCTGTTCCAGCCCTCGCCGGTGATGATGACCACGTAGTCGTCGGCAATGGCGGGATTCTGTTCCAGCTCCTTCCACGCCTGAGAGGATATCTGGCGCTCGTAATCGTGGCGCAGGTTGTTCTGGGTGCAGAGGTCGTCGGCCAGCATACGGCACTCCTCGGCGTCGGAGGAAAGCATCAGCCGCACCACACGGTCCGGCCTGCCCACTCGACCCGCCGAATTGAGCCGGGGAGCCAGAGTATAGGACACATTGGTAGCCGTGAGGGTGGAGCGCTCCACTCCCGACACCTCCATCAGCACCCGGGTGCCGGTGCGTCCGGCTCTTCTGAGCCGCTCAAGGCCCATGCTCACCAGCGCGCGGTTTTCCCCGGTAAGTGGAACCGAGTCGGCGATGGTGCCCAGAGCCACAAGGTCGGTGTAGATTTCAATGGCTCTCTGTTCGTCTCCTTCAAGGGCGCAGGCCAGCTTGAAGGCCACTCCCACGCCGGCAAGCTCGGTATAGCAGGTGCTGTTGCCGGGAATGTGGGCGTCGAGAATAGCCACGGCTTTGGGCAGAGTCTCCGGCGGACGGTGGTGGTCGGTGACGATCACATCAATGCCCTTGCTCGCCGCGTAGGCAATCTCAGGCAGCGCCGTAACGCCGTTGTCCACGGTGACGATCAGCTTTACTCCGCTGTCGGCCAGACTGTCTATGGAATGATTATGGAGACCGTAGCCTCCGTCGTCACGGCTGGGCAGCATATACATGACCCGCGCTCCCTGACCCTCAAGGCAGGAATAGATCAGCGCGGTGGCGGTTATGCCGTCCACATCGTAGTCGCCGTAGACCGCGATAAGCTCATACTGCTCTATGGCTCTTCGGATACGCTCCACGGCCTTGGCCATGTCCACATATCCGAAGGGATCGGAAAGGGGATAATCTCCGGGATGGATCATCTGCCGGATATCCTCATCCTCGGTGTGGCCGCGTGTGACCAGCAGATGGGCCGCGAAGGGAGATATACCGTGTTTCTGCGCTATGGAACGGGACAGAGGCTTGTCACCCTGCACCGTTACCCACCGCCGTATCGGCACGCTTGCTCACTCCTTCCGTTTATACATTATATAAAATGGATTATGATCTTCTTTTCGGGATCACAGTCCGGCGCAGACCTCGGGCAGACTGGTCGGGCTGTCTATGCGCGCGGCATAGCTTTCCGCCTTGCCGAAGCCGTAGGCCGCCCACACAAAGGGAATGCCCGCTTCGGCGGCAGAGGCGCCATCAAGGGCGGTGTCGCCCACATAGACCGGTGCCTTGAGGCCGTGGCGGTCGATGACCAGACGGATGTTCTCGGCCTTGGTCAGCTCGGTGTTGCCGTAGCACTCGATGTCGATGAAGTATTTTCCCAGACCGTGAGCCTCAAAGAAGGCCTCGATGTATCCCGACTGGCAGTTGCTGACCACAAAGAGCCTGTAGCTCTCCGACAGAGCGGCTATGGTCTGCTCTATGCCGTCGTACAGAATGCCGCCGTGCCTGGCCACATACTCGTTTTCGTAAAGGCCGCAGGTATCCACCACGGCGTTGGACTCCTCGGGCGATATCTGAGGGAATAAGGAGCGGCCGATGTCCGGCATCAGCTTGCCCATCTGGGCGCTGAACTGCTCGGTGGTCAGCTGTCCCAGCTCCGGCCATTTCTCGGCCAGAACCACATTCCACGATTCGCACACCCGTTCTCTGGAATCCCAGAGGGTGCCGTCCAGATCAAAGATTATGCTGTCTATCATTTTGGATCTCCGTTTTGTTCATTATCAGTCAAAAAGCGGAGTGCTGAAGTAGCGCTCTCCGGTGTCGGGCAGGACGGTGACCACCCGCTTGCCCGGGCCCAGCTTGCGGGCCAGCTGCACCGCGGCGGCCACATTGGAGCCGCTGGAAATGCCGCAGAGGATGCCCTCCTCACGGGCCATGCGGCGGGCCATCTCCAGAGCCTCCTCGTCGGCCACGATGTGGATGTGGCTGTAGATGGAGGTGTTGAGATTGTCGGGGATGAGGCCGTCGCCTATGCCCATCTGCAGGTGGGTGCCGATGTTGCCGCCGGCGAGAATGGCCGCGTGCTCCGGCTCCACCGCCCAGATCTCGATGTCGGGATACTGTGCTTTGAGCACCTCGCCGATGCCGGTGATGGTGCCGCCGGTGCCAACGCCGGAGCAGAAGCCGTGGATAGGCTCAGCCACCTGCTCGAGTATCTCGAGTGCGGTGTGCTTTTTATGGACAAGGGGATT
Organism: Acutalibacteraceae bacterium; assembly: GCA_045538015.1. Classification (GTDB taxonomy): domain Bacteria; phylum Bacillota; class Clostridia; order Oscillospirales; family Acutalibacteraceae; genus SIG598. The sequence goes on from JAZSQO010000192.1 coordinate 17,486, forward strand.
ATCCTTGTTGGTAAACTGCTGGGGAACATAGACATTGGGGTCGGCGGCCTGCATATCCATGGCGGTCTGCAGGCACTGCTCGATGCACAGGCCGATGTTGCCGTCGTCGTGGATCTTGATGACATCGGCACCGTACTGGCGCATGAGCTTTTCCCGCTCCATGCTGACCGAGTCGGGCATGATGATGACCACCTTGTAGCCTCTGACCGCGCCTACCAGCGCAAGACCGATGCCCTGATTGCCGCTGGTGGGCTCGACGATGATGGTGTTTTCGTTGATGAGGCCCTTTTTCTCCGCCTCAACGATCATGTTGTAGGCAGTGCGGGTCTTGATGGAGCCGCCGATATTGAGGCCCTCATACTTGACCAGAATTTCCGCGCAGCCCGGCTCGCAGATCTTGTTGAGACGGATGATCGGAGTGTGGCCGATGGCCTGAAGAACGCTGTCGTATATCATAATTGTTCTCTCCCGGAATATATGGATTTCTTTCCGGCCGGAGCCGGTGATTTAATTACATACTATTCATCCTGCGCCCATCCGGCACAGCGGCGGACGGCTTTATCCCACTGCCGCATCTTCGCGGCGGCTTCCTCCCGGCTCATGGCCGGCTCAAAGCGGGTCTCCGGCTCCCAGAGGGCGCGGAGCTGTTCGGTGTCGGAGTAGGCTCCGCAGCCGAGGCCGGCCAGCATGGCGGCGCCCATTGCGGTGGTCTCAACGCACTTGGGCCGCAGCACGGGAATGCCCAGCAGATCGGCCTGCAGCTGCATGACAAAGCGGCTCTTGCTCACGCCGCCGTCCACACGCAGCTCCTTTATCTCCACTCCGGTGTCGGCGCTCATGGCGGACACCAGCTCGCAGCACTGCAGAGCGATGCTTTCCAGCACGGCACGGGCGATGTGCTTGTTGGTGGCACCTCGGGTAAGACCCATCAGGCCGCCCCGGGCGTACATATCCCAGTGAGGAGCGCCCATGCCGGTAAAGGCGGGCACAAAGCTGACACCGGCGGTGTCCTCCACCTCCTCGGCCCACTGGTCGGCCTGAGGAGCACTTTCGATCATGTGCAGCTCGTCCCGCAGCCACTGGATGGCCGAACCGGCGTTGAAGGCGCTGCCCTCAAGGGCGTATGTCGTTTCGCCCTTCATGCTCCAGCCCACGGTGGCCAGCAGTCCCGAGCG
>JAZSQO010000142.1:0-12614 GCA_045538015.1 Acutalibacteraceae bacterium
CTCCTTGGCTCACAGAACGACATGGCTACGATCCGACTTCGGGCGAGTTCTTTTCGGCGCTGATAAGTTATTGCGTCAGCTTATGCGACATCGCACATACGGGCCATGATATAAACCAGCGGGGAGTTCCAGTAAATGGTAACCTCGTTGAGAGAATAAGCGGCGGAGTTGTCGATGTAGCAGCGGGCGGGAGCCTCGGTGGACAGCAGGGACAGAGAGAACGGATCCTCAAGGTTGCTGTTGGGGCCGCCGACCAGCATACCGGGCATGGACTTGCCCAGAGCCTGAGAGGGACGGTGGTGAGTACCGTTGGGGGAGATGGTGCCGAAGCCGGTGACATAGCTGTAGGAAACAGGGTTGGCACCGAACAGATAGTTGATGTGCTCCATGGCGTAGAACTCATAGCGTTCGTCGGCGTTGATGTCGTTGACCATGAGCATGAGCATGGCGTTGTTGGCAACAGACATATTGCTACCCCAGACATAGTTGGTGCCGGCGAGGGAGAGGTGATAGCCGTCAGAAACAGCCTTGGACAGAGCCATGCTGGCAGCGCCGTTGATGGCGTCCAGCATCTTCTGGCGAGCCTCGGCGTCGGCCTTGCTCTCGTCCATAGCCAGATAGCGGAGAATGCCGTAGGCACCCACATCGGCCCAGCCGAGGCCGGTGGAGATGCTCAGCTTCATGCGGTCGTTGATGATGGGCTGATAGGTCTCCTTGTCGCCGGTGATGTTGAGCAGCTCGCAGGCGGCCCAGAGAAGCTCATCGGAGTAGTTTCCGTCGGGATACTCACCGGTCTTTATGCCGCTGGGGTTCATAAAGCTGGGAATGTAGCCTGTGTTGGCAGCGAAATCCCATGCCTTCATAGCAGCGTCGAGGCAGGTCTGAGCGAACTCAGCGTCAAACTCGGCATAGAACTGATGGGCCATGCACATGACGGCCACAAAGTCATAGGTAGCGGTTCTGGAGATGGGGCAGACAATGAGTTCCTCGGTCTCAAACTCGGGCATGACCTCGCCGGGGAAGTCGGCGCAGGTGACCTTGTGGTAAACGCCGCCGGACTCAGCGTCCTGCATCTTGAGCATCCACTCAAGCTCGTAGCGAACCTCGTCGAGGATGTCGGGAACACCGTTGCCGCTTTCGGGAATGTTGCAGTCGTCGCCAAAAGCCTCAGGAGCGGCCTCGTAGGCCAGCAGGAGGTCGGCAACAGCCTTGGCTCCGGCAACGACATAGCGGCCGTAGTCACCGGCATCGTGCCAGCCGCCGCTTACCTCGATGAATTTGTCAGTGCCGTGGATGCGGGCCTCGGTGTTGTGGCAGACAGCGTGGGCGAAGTCGCCGGCCATGTCGGCTGTGAGCTCGCAGCCGCAGCGCTGCATATAGAACATATGAACAACATCCTTGAAGGCCTGCTCATAGACATTTTCTTTGATCTCGAAGGGATAGGACTCGCCGAACTTGTCGGCGACGATGGTGTACTTGCCGGGCTCGGTGACGGCAGAGAAGTCGCCGTGCCAGTTGTACTCGAGAGCGTTGTAGTTCTTGACGGGGCCGGTGATCTCGCCGGTGTAGACGACATTGCCGTCCTCGTCGACGACATCGAAGCTGTCAACGATGGCGTCGCCGCAGAAGATGGCAGTCTTCACAGCGTCGGGAGCGTAGCCCAGCTGGTTGATGTTGATGTCGCGGCTCACATCGGTGGCCTCGAAGTCAACGCGGGAGTTATCAGTGCAGACAACGGAAATGTTGTCGATATAAACGGTGTAGTTGGTGCAGTCGAGATCAGCCTCGCTGCCGTCCTCAGCAGGACCGAGGTTGAAGGCAAGGCGGGGAGCCATGTCGGTGTCGTCGGTCATGGTGAAGTCGATGGAATAATTCTGAGGAGTCTCGGTGAGCTTGGGAAGCATAATGGCATAGGCGTGGTAGTCGCCGCCGTTATACTGCAGTCTGGCCTCCAGAACCTTGTCGGGGAGGGTGCACCAGGCGTCGAAGCTCAGAATGTACTTGGCATACTGATGGAGACGGATGCCGTCGTAGTACATCTGGACAGCGTGGGCAACACGGCCGCCGTCCTTGATGCGAACAGCCATGACATTGTCTTCCTTGACGGGATCATCGTCAAGGTCAACGATGCCGGGGCTGGAGTCTCCGCCGGATTCCTCATAGAGGCTCCAGACGAATTCGTCAAGGTCGAAATTGCCGTTGGTGACGACATTGACGCCCACAGCGGCGAAGTCCTCTTTGGGTCTGAGCTCAGAGAAGATGTCGGGCATATACTCGTCCTCGGTGACAGCCACATCGCTGGCGGACAGCTCAGGCTCGACAGTCTCGGGCTGCTTGCCGGCGCAGGCACACAGCGATGCCAGCACAGAAAGAGCAAGCAGAATGGAAACGATTCTCTTCATTATTTGTTTACACCTCCGATTTTGTTTAAGAACATTATACAAAATCCGATGGGAAATGCAAGCGGAAATATGAATTGCAATCACTTCATGTAAAAAATAATAGGTATAATGAAATCGATTCATCAAGCCGAAGAGAGCTTTGCTTGACTTTTTCCCGCGGACATTGTAGAATAATCATCAAACACTATAGGCGGGCGTGGTGGAATTGGCAGACACGAAGGTTTTAGGAGCCTTTGCTTCGGTGTGTGGGTTCGAGTCCCACCGTCCGCACCAGAAACGCCCCTTACGGGGCAAAAATCACCGAAGGTGATCAAAGAATAGAGAATAAAGAATATTGAATAAATAATAGTTTGCGCAATGTTATCTGGGCGTTTCTGTGTTATTCTTTCTTCTTTATTCTCTATTCTTCATTCTTTAACCAACAAAGGAGGAACCGACGCCATGATCCACATTTTCGACAGAAGAGAACTGATCACCGCAATTTCTGACCAGCAGCTCTATCGACTGCAGTCAGCGTTGTCCTCGGCCGGGATTCCTTTTAGCACAAAAGTAAGCAGCGTGCCCTTCTTCTCGAGCGACCGCTATCACGGAACGCCCTTCATCAATCAGGACGCGGCTCACCCGTGCGTTATCTATGTGAAGAAGAGCGATTATGAGCGAGCGCAGGCCGCGATTCAGTCGGCATTATAATCGCGATTACTTCCGCTGTACCTATGGTACGCCGGAACGGAGAAAAATACAGCCCCAGCGGCGCTTGCTTATGGCCGCCGCACAGCTTATACGGAATAAAAAATCAGGACACGCGATCCGGGTCGGAAAGCGTGTCCTGCGTTTTTTTGATTACTCGCCCTTCTTGCCGAGGGCAGCGATGGCATCGGCGGCAGGCTCCAGCCAGTCGCCCTCGAAGAGCTCGATCATGCCGGCGTCGCAGGCGGCGGCGAGCTTGGGATTGATGGGCAGCTGACCCAGCAGGGGCAGGTTGAAATCCTTGACGATCTCGGCCACATGGCTCTCGCCGAAGATGTGCATCTGCTTGCCGCAGTCGGGGCATTCAACGTAGCTCATGTTCTCCACAACGCCCAGCATGGGGATCTCAAGCATACCGGCCATCTTGACCGCCTTGCTGACTACCATGGAGACGAGGCTCTGGGGAGCGGTGACGGTGACAAGGCCGTCCACGGGGATGTTCTGGTAGATGGTCAGAGGAACATCGCCGGTTCCCGGAGGCATATCAATGAGCATGAAGTCAATGTCCTTCCAGATGACGTCGGTCCAGAACTGCTGAACGACGCTGCCAAGGATGGGGCCGCGCCATACGACGGGGTCGGAGGCGTTTTCCAGCAGCAGGTTAATGGACATGATCTCAATGCCGGTTTTGCTGTGGGCGGGGATGATCATTCCCTCGGTGCCCTCGGCGCGCTGGGTGATGCCGAAAGCCTTAGGGATGGAGGGGCCGGTGATGTCGGCGTCCAGCACGGCTACATTGTAGCCGCGGCGGCGCAGAGTGACGGCCAGCAGGGAGGTGACGAGGGATTTGCCGACGCCGCCCTTGCCGCTTGCCACGGCAATGACTTTGCCGACTTTGCTCAGAGCGTTGAGCGAGGCGAAGCGAGGCGCGGGCTCGCCGCCCTCACGGGAGGCGCAGTTGGCCGAACAGGTTTCGCAGTTGTGGGTGCAGGTTTCTGCCATTGTTGTGATACAGTCCTTTCGCCGTTTAAGGCTATTTTTATCATATAGTATTATAATACCCTTTGTCCGAGGATTCAACGGCCTATTTGAGAAAAAATCTGTTTATTTCGTGAATGGGCTTGTTTACAAAAATTTCATTGGCGGCTTGCAGAAAATGTTGATAATGTTGTGGAAAAGGTGTATAATACATCCGACGGTAAATTGTACCGAATAATTAAAAGAGGTATAAAGATATGGAACTCAAAGGTTCAAGAACCGAAGCCAACCTGCTTGCCGCTTTCGCCGGTGAGTCTCAGGCAAGAAACAAGTACACCTACTACGCATCCAAGGCAAAGAAGGACGGCTACGAGCAGATCGCCGCGCTGTTCCTGGAGACCGCGGAGAATGAAAAGGAGCACGCCAAGATCTGGTTCAAGCTGCTTCACGACAACGGCATTCCCGGCACTATCGAGAATCTGAAGGACGCCGCCGCCGGCGAGAAGTATGAGTGGACCGAGATGTACGCCGAGTTTGCCAAGGTCGCCAAGGAGGAAGGCTTTGACCACATCGCCTATCTCTTTGAGGCTGTCGGTGCAATTGAGAAGGAGCATGAGGAGCGCTACATGGCTCTGCTCGAGAAGGTTGAAGGCGGCATCGTCTTCTCCCGCGACGGCGACACCATGTGGAAGTGCCGCAACTGCGGTCACATCCACTTCGGCAAGAACGCTCCCAAGGTGTGCCCGGTCTGTGCCCATCCCGAGGCCTACTTCGAGGTCAAGGCAGAGAATTATTGATCCGGCGTATCTTAATATAATCGCAGTCAGGAGCCGTGCCTTCGGGTGCGGCTCTTTTTTTGCGCCGCTTTTCCGACCGACTGTGTGCGAAAAACGACCGACCGTTGAAAATCACTTGAACAAGGCACGGCAAAGAGCTATACTTCGGGTGCAGAAAGGAAGTGAACAGATGCAGATCGAAATAAGGATCGACAGCTCCTGCGGCGAGCCCAGAGTCATCGTGCTTACCGACAGAATGAGCGAGGAGGTCAACCGGATCGTCCGCAGACTGTCCGGCGAGGCGCCGGAGCTGCTGACCGGCATGAAGGACGAAGCGCTGGAGATCATCCCGACAGAGGACATCATCAGGATATACTCAGCCTCGGGAAAGGTGTTCGCGGTCACTAAGAACAGTGAATACACCATGCGGATGCGGCTCTACGAGCTGGAGGACAGCCTGTCCGGAGAAGGCTTTGTGCGCATATCAAATTCAGAGATCATAAATCTGAAAAACGCGCGCTCCTTCGACCTGAGTATTGCGGGAACGATATGCGTGAGCATGAGCGACGGATCGGCTTCCTATGTTTCCCGCAGATATGTGACCGAAATAAAGAAGAAATTAGGCATATGAGGTGAATGAAATGAAAAAGGAATTTTTTAAGCGCGCGCTGATCGGCGCTCCCGTGGGTGTGCTGATCTCTACGATTATTTCCATTATTATCTCCTACGCTATAAACGACGGAACATACTACGCCACAGTGCCGGGCTTCGATGAGCTGTGCGGCGGCCCGGTCAACGGAGCTGCGGTGCAGACGGCGGGCGTCATGCTTTACGGAGCCGTCATGGCTGGTGCCTCGGTCATCTGGGACAATGAAAAGTGGAGCCTGACCCGCCAGACCGTGACCCATCTGATCGTCTGCTCTCTGGCCACTCTGCCCGCGGCCTACTTCATGCAGTGGATAGAGCAGAGCCTTGCCGGAGTGCTGGGCTACTACGCAGTGTTTCTCCTTGTCTATCTGTTCATCTGGCTGGTGTCCTATGTGAGCATGAAGAAAAAGGTGACCGAACTCAACGAGGAAATGAAAAAGCGGCAGAATATAGCGTGACTCCGAGAACAAGCCGGTGCTTTGCTGAACGCAGAGTGCCGGCTTCTTCAATTCACACAGAATTAACACGGGCAATGTATTGTAATGACGGAAGGTAACTGATAAAATACACACAGAATCAAACTGTCATAATGTGGAAGGAGAAATGCCAATGTCCTCCGGAAATAAAAAAGAAAACGGCTTTCTTTACAAGCTGTCGGCCTTTATTGTAGACAAAAGATCGCTGTTTTTTCTGATGTACATTCTGGCCGCGGTATTCTGTCTGTTTTCAATGGGCTGGGTAAAGGTGGAAAATGACGTTACCACCTATCTGCCCGAGGACACAGAGACCCGTCAGGGAATCGTTGCCATGAACGAGAACTTCGCCGCCATCGGCACAGCCCGTGTGATGGTTTCCAACATCACCTACGACACCGCCGAGGAGATATATGACTTCATCTCCGGCATCGACGGCGTGGACATGGTAGCCTTTGACCGCACCGAGGAACACTATCGGGACGCGGCAGCTCTCTTTGACATCACCTTTGCCAGCGCGGCTGATGAACGGAGCGTCGCGGCGGTGGAGACCATCCGCAGCGAGCTGGAGGGCTACGACACCTACATTGACACAACCGTTGGCTACGACGAAAACGCCATGCTTCAGGACGAGATGATGACCATCATGATCGTGGCGGTCATAATCATAATCGTTGTGCTGACCCTGACCTCCCGTGCCTATGCCGAGGTTCCGGTGCTGCTCATAACCTTCGGCGCGGCGGCGCTGCTCAACATGGGCACCAACTTTATCTTTGACAAAATCAGCTTCATTTCCGACTCGGTGGCCGTGGTGCTTCAGCTGGCGCTGGCCATCGACTACGCCATAATCCTCTGCCACCGCTTTTCTGACGAGCACGAAACAAAGGGTGCCAGAGAGGCCTGCGTGACCGCCCTGAGCAAAACCATCCCCGAGGTTCTGGCCTCCTCCATGACCACCATCTGCGGCCTTGCGGCGCTGGCCTTCATGCAGTTTGCCATCGGCATGGATATGGCCATAGTGCTCATCAAGGCGATTTTCATCAGCCTCATGTCGGTCTTTACCCTGATGCCCGGACTGCTCATGCTGTTCAGTCCCCTTATCGACCGCACCAAGCACAAGAAGCTCCTGCCCAACATCACATGGCTGGGCAAATTTGCTGTAAAGGTGAGACGGGTGCTCCCCTTTGTTTTCATTGCCGTGCTTGTGGGAGCCTTCTGGCTGTCCAGCCAGTGCCCCTACTGCTACAGCTACAATGACCTCAAAACGGCCAAGATGAGCGAACGGCAGGTGGCCTATTTCAAGATAAAGGACACCTTCGGCACTAGCAACATGGCCGCGGTGGTGGTGCCAAGCGGTGATTATGAAGCAGAAAAGAAAATCATTGCCGAGCTGGAAAAATGCCCCGAGGTCAAGAGCGTGATGGGCCTTGCCAACATCGAGGTAATGGATGGCTATATGCTGACCGATGCCCTCAATCCCCGTCAGCTTTCCGAGCTGCTGGGTATGGACTACGAGGTCATGCAGGTGCTTTACGGCACCTACGCCGTGGAGCAGAACCAGTACGGCGAGATCATAAACGGCCTCGACGAATACCGTGTGCCGCTTTTTGATATGTTCATGTACCTCAAAGGTGAACTGGACGAGCATAATATCGTCTTTGAGGGTGAAGACCTTGAAATGATGGGTGATATGCTTTCTCAGCTGGAAAAGGCCCAGGCTCAGCTGCGCAGCGAGCGCTACAGCCGCATGGTGGTTTACCTGAACCTGCCCGAGGAGAGCGAGGAGACCTTTGAGTTTCTGGACAGAATGCGCGGCATAATCGGCCGCCACTATCAGGACGACTACTATGTCGTTGGCAATTCCACAAGCTCCAGAGACCTCTCCGCCTCCTTTGTAAAGGACAACCTGATGATAAGCATCCTTTCGGCTCTGTTCGTCATTGTGGTGCTGCTGTTCACCTTCCGGTCGGTGGGTCTGCCGGTGCTGCTGATAATCGTTATTCAGGGTGCTATCTGGATCAACTTCGCCATTCCCACACTGACCGGAACGCCGCTCTTCTTCCTTGGATACCTGATAGTGAACGCCATCCAGATGGGCGCGAACATCGACTACGCCATCGTCATTTCCAGCCATTATCAGGAGCTGAAAAAGGAAATGCCCCACAAGGAGGCCATTGTTCACGCCCTTAATTCGGCATTCCCCACGGTCTTTACCTCGGGCAGCATGATGGCCGCCGCCGGACTGCTCATAGGCAATCTTTCGGCTCAGCCCGTGGTGTCCATCATGGGCATCTGCATCGGTCGCGGAACCATTATTTCCATTATTCTCGTTCTGTGCGTGCTGCCGTCCATTCTCGTTCTGGGCGACTCCATCATCGAGCGCACCAGCTTCAGGATGAAGGGCATTGAGATGCCCACCCGCGCCGCCACCGGAACCATGCTGGTGCAGGGTCATGTGCGCGGATATGTCTCCGGCGTTGTGGACGCGGACTTCAACGGCATTCTCCACGGACAGATCAATGCCAGCATATCCACCGACGGCCAGATAACCGAGCAGCCGGAGGAAGAGGCGGCGGAGGAAAATACCGAGACCGAAGAAAGTATATCCGAAGAAAAGCCGGCTGAAACCGAACTGGAGGTGGACGAGGATGCGTAAACTGAACCTTAAAAGATGGCTCAGAGCGGCGGTGTGTCTGCTGCTGTGCCTCAATATCCTTTCGGCGGTAATGCCCCGGGCGGCTCTGGCTCAGTCGGAGAATACCGAGGAGCCGGAAGCCCGGCTGGTCATATCCGGCACCGAGGATTTTCTGAAATTCAGCGAGGACTGCCGCCTTGACAGCTACAGCAGAGGACTGCTGGTGGAGCTGAGCGGGCCGGTTGACCTGACCGGCAGGCAGTTCGAGGGCATTCCCACCTTCGGCGGAGTGTTTGACGGCTGCGGATACGAAATAAGCGGCCTTTCCATCGGGCGCAGCGGCTCGGTGCAGGGACTTTTCCGCTATGTTCAGGAATCGGCGGTCATCTGCAATCTCAGTGTTTCCGGTCAGGTGGCTCCCGGAGGAACCCACAATTATGTGGGCGGCATCGCCGGCATCAACGCCGGAACGATCGAAAACTGCACATTCTCCGGTAAAGTGTCCGGCGCCGACTGCGTCGGAGGCGTGGCCGGACGCAACGACCTGACCGGAATAATCGATTCCTGCGAATCCAGCGGCGGCATACACGCCGACCACTTTGTGGGCGGCATCGCGGGAGAGAACTTTGGTGTTATCCGCGGCTGCGAAAACAACGCGCAGGTGAATACCGTTGTGGAACAGAACAGCGTGGAGCTTTCCGACATAACCCTTGATTCGCTCACCTCCTCCGAGGCGGCTGTGGTCACCACAGACATCGGCGGCATCGCCGGAACCAGCAGCGGCGTGATCCGCGACTGCGGCAATCACGGCGCCGTGGGCTACCAGCACATCGGCTACAACATCGGCGGCGTTGCGGGCAGGCAGTCGGGATACATTGTGGACTGCGTCAACAAGGGCGAGATCCACGGGCGCAAGGAGGTGGGCGGCATCGTCGGCCAGATGGAGCCCAGCACCGTCGTACTTTACCGACCGGATACCATCCAGATCCTTGAAGGACAGCTCAATACCCTTTCCGGCCTGATCGACAACACCGCCGGCAACGCTCAGGGCACAGCCTCCGAGCTGGCCGGCCAGATGACCCAGATGCAGGGTCATCTGGAAAACGCTCAGGATGCCCTCGACCAGCTGCTTCCCGGCGAAGGTGCCGAGCCTCCCGATGAGGACAGCACCGCGGCGGCGCTCAACAGCCTGAGCGGCTCCATCAGCGCCATGACCGGAATCGTCAGCGGAATGGCCTCCACAAGCGAGGAGTCCATAGGCGTACTCACCAACGACATCAACGCCCTCGTCAACCAGATGGGCAGCATAGGTCAGACCATAGCCGACAGTGCCGGCGCGATGGGGGGCACCGTGTCCGACGCATCCGATGCCGACACCGAGGAGGATATCTCCGGCAAGGTGGCTGACTGCGTAAATTTCGGCTACATTCAGGCCGACCTGAACGCCGGAGGAATCGTCGGATCCATAGCTCTGGAGAATAACTTTGATCCCGAAAGTGACTTCCAGATTCTTGGCAGCTCGTCGCTCAATTACGACTGCGAGGCAAGAGCGGTAGTACTGCGCGGAGAGAACCACGGAACGGTCAGCGCCAAGCGCCAGAACGCCGGAGGGATCGCCGGACTGATGCTCATGGGCCTTGTGCGGGACAGCGTGAATGCCGGACGCATAGACGCGCCCACGGCCAAATATGTTGGCGGCATCGCCGGGCGCAGTGAAGGCTTTATCCGCCGATGCAGCGCCAAATGCGTGCTGGACGGCGCTTCGTATGTGGGCGGAATCGCCGGCGAGGCGCTCCTTGTGACCGATTGCCGCAGTATGCCCGTGCTGGACGGCGGCAGCGAAAAAACCGGTGCCATAATCGGCTACACGAAGGATATCTTCGCCGCCGACGAGGAAGAGGAGCAGCCCGTTGCCCGGAATTATTACATCGCGGTTGGCAGCGACGCGGGCGGTATCGACGGCATAAGCTATTTTTCCGCCGCCGAGGCTATGACTGAGGAGGCCTTCTTCGCCCTCGAGGATCTGCCGAGGATCTTCCGCGTGGTGACCGTGAAGTTTGTCTTTGAGGACGAAACCGAGCGCTCGATCTATGCCGCGCAGGGCGGCGCGGTCGACCGGCTGAAGATTCCGGGTGTCCCGGAAAAGGAAGGCTATATAGGCTGCTGGGATGGTCTTGCCGGGTTTGACCTTGACAATGTGTCCTTCGACACGGTCTTCCGGCTTTCCTATACGCCCCTTGACTCTACGCTCCAGAGCGAGAATGTCCGGGAAAACGGCCTGCCGGTGCTTATTGTCCACGGAGTATTTGAGGAAGGCTCTGTTCTTTCTCTGCGAGAAACGGAAAGCTCTCCTTCTCTTGAGGAAGAACAGACGCTGGTGGAGGCCTGGGAGCTTTCTCTGAACGGCGGTGATTCGGAAACCAGAATCAGATATCTCATTCCGGAGGGGCAGGACAGCGACCAGCTGACCCTTTCGGTTATGAACGCCGGAGGAAAGTGGGAAGAACGAGACGGCGTCGTTGATGGCAGCTATCTGGTCTTTTCCGCCGACGGCAGCGAAAAGGGAATCGCCCTCATCCACACTCCGGAAAGCCACCTCGTGGAGATGATAGCGGTCTCTGCCGCGGCTCTGGCTGTAATAGCTGCAGTGATCGTATTCGTGATCCGCAGAAAGAAGTCAAAGGTCGAGGCATAAAAAGATAATAAGACGACAGCCCTCCTGCGGCGCTTCAACGCGTCGGCAAGAGGGCTGTTTTTTGTGTGTTGATATCACTGGCAGGACAGCAGGCCGGGCAGCTGAGCCAGCTCCTCGGCGAATATTTCCCGGATGTCAAAGAATCCGAAAATGGTTCCGAGAATGGAATATCCGCCTACGATAACTCCGGTGAGAAAAATTATCAGAAAAACTGTTGAAACAAGGCGGCCCAACGCTGTAAGCAGAGAGAGGGCGATCTTCTTCGCCTTCTCCTTACGCGGTCTTTCGTTTTCAGCCTCCGGAAGGGCGGCTTTCTCTGTGTCTTTCATATTGTCAGATGACCTGAGAGATGACGTCGTTCATGTCGTACATACCGGCCTCGCGTCCCTTCATGAACAGAGCGGCGCTCAGCGCTCCGGTGGCAAAAAGAGCGCGGGACTGGGCATTGTGGGTGATGGTCAGCACCTCGTCCTGACCGGCGAAGATGACCTCATGGACACCCACGATGGTTCCGCCGCGTACGGAGTGGATGCCGATTTCGTTCTTGTCTCTCTTCATGCGCTTGCTGTGGCGGTCGTATTCGTAGCGGGGAGAGGTGTCGAGAGTGTCGGAAATGGCGTCGGCGATCATCAGAGCGGTGCCGCTGGGAGCGTCCACCTTGCGGTGATGATGCTGTTCCACGATCTCGATGTCAAAGCTTGTGCCCAGCACCTCGGTGGCCTTTTTAGCGAGGCTGATAAGCAGGTTGATGCCCAGAGACATATTGCCCGAACGGAACATTCCAATGTGCTCCGAGGCGGCGGTGATGGCGGCCAGCTGCTGCTCGTCGTGACCGGTGGAGCACACGACAACCGGCAGCTTCTTTTCAAGGGCGTAGGCCAGCATGGCGTCGGTCACCACTGGGCTGGAGAAATCCACGATGACGTCAGCCTCGACGGTGCATTCCTCAAAGGAAGCAAAAACGGGGTAATCGCCCTCGGCGGTCGCTCTGGGGTCGATGCCTGCCACTATCTGGCAGTCGGTGCGCTCAAGGGAGGAGCGGTAAACATTGCCGCCCATAACGCCCGAGCAGCCAACCAGAAGAATTCTTGTCATATGTTACACATCCTGTTCGTTGAAAATAATTATAAATCAGCCCTCCCGGATATTCGGTCGGGAGGGCTGAAGAAAAAGAGATTACTTAAGCAGTCCATGGGCATCCAGAGCGGCCTTGAGCTGCTCCAGAGCGGCGGGAGTGATGTCGTAAAGGGGAGCGCGGCAGGGGCCGACGTTCATGCCCATGAGGTTCATGGCGGCCTTTACGGGAACGGGGTTCACATC